>CANBSH010000048.1 GCA_947372105.1 Chitinophagaceae bacterium | reverse complement strand
TAGATAGTTTGAAATTACGTGACAATACTTTAATTGTATTTTTTGGAGATAATGGAACAGCGGGTCAAGCAGCTGCGATTGGAACTGTGAATGGTAAAAAGATTATTGGTAAAAAAGGAACCATGCAAGAAGGTGGAAGCTTAGTGCCATTGATTGTAAATTGGCCTGGTGTGATCAATAAAGGATCGGTTTCTAAAAGTTTAATTGACGCTTCTGACTTTATTCCCACTTTTGCTGAAATTGCAGGAGCTACCTTACCTCAAAATGTAAAATTGGATGGAACTAGTTTTGCCTATGAATTAAAAGGCGGAAAAGGAGTTCCTCGTAACTGGATTTTCACCGAATTAGGAAATGATTGGTATGTGAGAGAAGCAAATTGGAAGTTAAATCGTGCTGGCGAATTATTTGATATGAGCAATGCTCCTTTTGAAGAAAAATTAACGACCATTGACGATAAAACAAAGGCTATCAAAGACAGACTACAACTCATCTTAGACGGTCTTAACCCTGGTGCTGGTTATCTAGATCATGGCGATGGTAGCGGAAGACATGCTACCAAGGTGAATAAGAAAAAGAAAGAAAAGGATAATTAAATCTCAAACAAAAACTGAAACAAATTAGTTTCGGTGGGGATATTTAATTTTTTTCTTAATCGGTATCTGCTAATTTCTACGCCACGTACAGAGATGCTCATTAATTGTGCAATCTCTTTGGAAGTGAGGTTCATCCTTAAATAAGCGCACAACTTTAATTCATGTGCTTTTAAAGTAGGGTACTTCTCACTTAACTTGATCAAGAAATCACCATGTACATTATTAAAGTGGATAGAGAATTGTTCCCATTCGTCATTGAGTTTTTCTTCTTCCGACAAACTGCGTAATAATTTTTTCAAATCCTGAGAATCCATGGATTCCTTCTCATTTTTATTTAAATGTTGAAGCGTTTCTTTGATTTTTAAAATGAACTCCTTTTTTTGTACTAAGTTCATGGCTGATGACGCTAACTCTGAATTTTTAAATTCAATTTCGGTTTCTAATTTTTCATTTTTCAATTGAATCAACTCTTTCTCTGTTTTTTCTAATTCAATTTGATGCTTTAACTCTAATTCTTTTTGCTGTTCCTGGTATCTTTTTGAATATTTCTTTGCTTGAAGCTTATAAAAATAGTAGAGGAGTACAAATAATAAAAGTCCGTAAATACCGATAGACCATATATTCAAATACCAAGGGGGTAATACTTCAAAAGTATAACTTGTAACTGGGGATTCGTTGTTTAAATTATTTCTTGCTTTTACTTCAAATGTAAAGTTACCTGCTGGCAAGTTGGTATAATCTTTTTCGGTTTTTTTACTCCAATCGGACCAGGCTTTGTCAAATCCTTTTAATCGATAACTATATTCTAGATTAATTTGTTGCTCATACAATGGAGAGACATATTCAAAATGAAAGGAGTTTAGTTGATATTTGACTTTCGCATTTCCTAAGTTGGAAAGTGATTGCTCTTCATTGATGTCTCCATGATATCCTCCAAATAAAACACTATCTACATCCCCCTTGATTTTTACATTTCTAATAAATATTTTTAAGGGGCTAATATTTTCTTTATACTTTTCAAAGTTAATTTGATAAAATCCCTTTTGACCTCCAATAAAAGTGTTGAACTTGTCATAGGAGTATACGTTTTCAAAACCACTTAATATATTTCCCTTTAATTCTGGGATATATACAATTGCTGGTTTTTTACCACTTAAATCTATCACCCCAATGCTTTTGTCTTGCACAAACCAAATATTACCTTGCACATCTTCCTTTAAATAACGAACACTTTTGTCTCCGTAAATGTTTTTATAATACGGGGACATTTCAAAATGATCATTGGCTTCATTGTATTCAAATATGCCCTTTTCGGTAGCGATTAATACTTTGTTTTTTATTTTGTACACATGATTATTAAGTGTAGAAGGTAAGCCTTGGTCACTCGTATATAATTTAGTGCTTGAATCCTTTAAATTAATTTTATAGACACCTCGATAAGGATGCGACACCCAAATATGATTGTTAGAATCGATGGCTAAAAATCTGGCAGATCCTGCAAAGCTTTTTATATTTCCTAGGTCTTTAAATTGACCCTCGTTTTGTTCAAATAACCTTACTTGTTCATAGCTCCCTGTTACAGCTATATTTTGCTTTTGAGCATTGGACATCATTTCAAATATCCAGTAACCGCTTTTTTTATCTACTACCTTCGCGCTTCTATTTTCTATTTGATACAATCCATCTTCCTTTCCAGCATATAGTTGATTATTTAAGATGCCTAATTTCCAAGTTTGACCTTCGGAGATATTTGTCAAATCATTTTTGAGATAACTTAAATCCTTTTTATTTTCAAAGGGCAGTTCAAATGTTCCGTTAGAAGAGGCAAAATACATGTGATTATTATGTACTGCCATGCTATACCCTGAACCATCTCTAAAATTAGCAGGGTTAATATTTTTTATGGCATTATTAAAAGGAATAAATGAAATCCCATTGTTTAAGCCCATCCATATATTCTTAGATTTATCTATGTATAAACTTCTTAGATTATTATTTTGTAATCCTTCTTGTTTAGTGAAGCTTTCAATGACTTCATTTTTTTCATTAAATAAATACACGCCATTATTATACGTCCCTAGAATATAATTGAATTCATCTATCTTGACAACGCTCGTAAAATGATCGTTATTATTAATACCCTTAATAGTCAAAGGTTGGATACCTTCCTCGGTTAATTGAAATAATCCATTTTTTGAAGTGGTTACAATACTGCTACTACTCGTATAATCACTGATGGAAGTGATATAAAAATTTTCTGGCAGATCTTGTTTTTTAATAAACAGTTCCCAATTTCCATTTTTATAAATCATGATACCTCTTGCTTCATCATGGGCGATAACCTTATTTTGGAACTTGCCTAAAAACCCCCAGGTGGAGCTAGGCTGATAAACTTTCATTTTCCCCTTGTTCAACTTAAATAAACGTGAGATAGATCTAAAGAAGATATCTTCTCCAACATTGACAATATTCCAGATATCAGCAAACTTCTGATCCGATTCGTCCAATAAGGGTTTCAAAGAGTGAAAAGCTAAATGACCACCCGCATCTGGACTCAAATAACCCATTTCATCCTGCCCTCCCACAAACAACTGATTATTGGCCATCTCTATGGACCAAACAATGGTCTTATTGGGTAGGGGATATAATTCCCAGTAATTACCATCAAAACTTAAAACCCCCTCATTATTGGCGAAATACATCCTTCCTTGCTTGTCCTGTTGTATCTGCCAATTTTGAGTACCCGCATTGTACTTCTTTTTCTCATAATTGGTGATTTCTCTCTGCCCAATAAAGGGTTGAGCCATAATTTGGCTAGAAAATAGTAAAAAAGCTAAAAGTTGGTAGTTTTTCATAGAGTACATCATAATGTGTTAAAAATACATATTAGTTGAGATGTAGTAGTGATGTAGTAATTATAGCCTAAATATAAGATTTTTAATTTAAGTAGTAGTAGTGATGTGGTGAATTAATTGATTGTAGAGAAAGTACTTCATAGCTTTACTTTTCAATAGAACTGTGCAAAAACACTACATCTGTTGAACGATTTTAAGCTTACGCCAATGAAAATTGCTACAAAACTTGCTTTTTGGGCTTTACTATTATATAGTATTGCCTTTATTTATTCAAAAGTCGATTTTTGTTTATCCTTCCCCCTATTTTTTGCGGCTTCCTGCCTTTTTATTGAATTTTTTAAAAAATCAATCAACATTCATAATCAAATGCCTTTAAAATTTATTATGAACCAGGTACAGTTTGCACCCAAAAGTCATTCTATCTTTTTAAATCATAAAAATTCTATTATTTAAACCATTAATTAAAGTGTATATGAAATTAAAACTCAGGTTTTGGATTACTTCTGCCTTCACTTTATGCCTTTTTGTGGGAGCTTTTGCTCAAAACATTCAGGTAGGGGGCAAGGTAACCAATAAGACCAACGGCGAATTGCTTGTCGGCGCTTCAGTAGTAGTGAAAGAAACCAACAAAACTACTTTGACTGATGCAAAAGGGAACTTTACAGTTTCCATTCCGGCAAAAGGGGCAACTTTAGTAGTTAGTTATGTTGGCATGAACAAAGTAGAGAAAAAAGTATCTGCTGCGGGCACTGTCAACTTTGAATTAACAGAAGTAGCTGAATCTAATTTAAATGAAGTGATTGTGGTTGGGTACGGTACCCAAAAAATCACCAAAGTTTCTGGTGCGATCTCCACTATTAAAAGTGCAGACATCGAGAAAGTGAATGCAGTTCGTACCGAAGAGGCCTTACAAGGTCGTGCTTCTGGGGTGAGCGTCATTCAAGGTGGTTCTCCAGGTTCTAAACCAACAGTATTAATTAGAGGTATTCCTTCATTCACTGGAACAGATCCTACTGTGATAGTAGATGGAGTTCAACAATCTTTAGTGGATTTAAATTCTATCAATCCTAACGATATTGAAACGATCAACGTACTTAAAGATGCGGCAACTACTGCTATCTATGGTGTTAAAGGAGGTAACGGTGTGATCGTAGTAACGACTAAAACGGGTAGAAAAAATCAAAAAGCCGAATTTAGCTTTAGCAGTAATTATGGTGTTCAACAAGTGATGAACACTATTGGTGTTTTAAACGCAACAGAATATGCTGCTATGTTAAATGAAGGAAGTACGACTGCAGGTGGTGCTCCTATCTTTTCTAACTTATCTGGAATTGGAGTAGGAACCAACTGGCAAAATCAAATTTTCAAAGACGCTCCGCAACAAACTTATAATTTGACTGCGAAAGGCGGTTCTGATAAAATGTCTTATTTATTAAGTGCAGGTTATTTAAACCAAGGTGGTATCGTAGGTGGAAATGATAAATCTAATTTCACTAGATCTAACTTTACAGCGAATTTAAATTTTGATTTATCTTCTAAATTAAAATTCATTGTTAATACCAGCGCTTTAATTTTAGATTCTAAAGGAGTCTTAGAAAACTCTTTTAATAGTGTGATTGGAAGTGCTTTGAACTTTGATCCTACAGTTTCTATTTTAAATACAAAAAATACAACGAGCAAATATGGCTTTAGTAATTTGCTTTTATCTGAAATATTTAATCCACTTACTATTTTAGACAATACTTATAATAAAAACATAGGTACTAAATTATATGGTAAGTTTGAATTACAATATGACGTTATTAAAAACGTGAAGTTCACTTCTCGTTTTGGTTATACAAAGTATGATGGTAATGCTAAAACATTTAGCCCTCTTGCTTATTATGGTACTTACAACGTAGACAACTCAATGAACGAAGATGGTTCTGCGGTGTTAGGTAAGCATAATAAAATTTCACACGAAAAAGCAAGCAACTTCAATTATACTTTTGAAAACTATTTCAACTATAATTTTAACATTAATACCAATCACCATTTTGAAACTGTGGCGGGTATGTCTGCTTCAAAAATTACAGGTAATACTGCAGGTGCAAGTCGTCAAGATGTTCCATTTAACTCATGGGAATTTGCTGATTTCACAGCAGCCACTGGCGCGAACAATGCCACTAATACCGATGCTTTATCTGGTTATTATTATGAGTACTTCCGCCGTAACGTATCTTACTTTAGTCGTTTAAACTATGACTATAATGATAAGTACATCGCTTCTTTCTCAGCACGTCGTGATGGTTCTATCGCATTTGGTAAGGACAATCAGTTTGGTAATTTTTATTCTAGTTCATTGGGTTGGGTAGTGTCTAAAGAAAAATTCTTTACTACTAAATTCATCAACTTCTTAAAAATTAGAGGTAGCTATGGTTCTACTGGTAACGAAAATGTGAATCCTCAATATGTTGGTATTATCACAGGCGGTCCTAGTTATGGTCCCACTGCAAACAGTAATGGTTATAGCTTTGGTGAAGTCTTTTATCCAGGTTCAACGGTAGGTTCTGCAGCTAACAATGCATTAAGATGGGAAAAACAAATCCAATCAAATATTGGTTTTGATATGAACTTCTTAAATAGTCATTTTAGTTTAACGGCTGATTATTTTGAAAAAACAGTAGATGGTTTATTATTTACACCTTCTGCTTCTTTATACTTAGGTACGGTACCTATTCCTCAAGCAAATATTGGTACTACAAAAAGTACAGGTTATGATATGACTTTAACCTATCATAATGCAACTACTCGTAAAGTAAAAGTAAATACTGCGGTGACCTTCACTACTGCTACTAATTTAGTAACTGCTACGAATTCGGATGGTACTGCTAAAATATTAGGGGGTGGTTATTTCAATGGTCAATCACAATCAGTGACGGTATTTGAAAAAGGATTTACTCCTGGTTATTTTTATGGTTACAAAACTGCAGGTTTATTTCAAAATGCAGCTGATGTTGCTGCTGCTCCAAAACAAACAGGTGCACAACCTGGTGACATCAGATATGTAGACATCAATGGAGATGGCAAAATTGATGCGAATGATAAAACAAAAATTGGTGATCCATTTGCGAAATTCACAATGGGTTGGAATTTAAATATTGAAGTTGGACATTTTGATTTCACTTCTTTTGTATATGCTTCTGTAGGGAATGATATATATCGTGCTTTTGAAAGAAACGCGAACTATACTAATAAGCCTCGTGAAATTTTAGCAAGATGGACTGGTGAAAATTCGACCAACGACGCACGTTTCCCAAGATATTCTTTTGTAGATAACAATAACAACGCAAGAGTATCTGATAGATATGTTGAAGATGGATCATTTATTAAAATTAAGAATCTACAAGTAGGATATACCTTACCTGCGTCTATGACAAGAAAAGGAATCAACAAAATGCGTTTGTATGTTCAAGTTAAAAATGCATACACGCTTACAAAGTACACTGGGTTTGATCCAGAAATTCCAGGAGGTATCCTTGAAACTGGTGTAGACCGTGGTGCTTATCCTCAACCTAGAACCTACGCTGTAGGACTTGATATTAAATTTTAAATCTTCATAAAATGAAAATAAGTATGAAAAAATATTTAAAAATGCTCGCCCTAGTTGCCATTATTGGTAGCTTAGACGCTTGCACCAAATTTGTGGATTATAATCCCCACGAAGATTATAAAATCACCGATCAGGATTATTTAAAATCCGAATCAGATTACCGCACTATGGAAATTAGTTGTTACACTCCATTACAATGGATCAACCAAGTAGTTCCTATTGGCGACATCGCAACTGATAACGCTGTAGCGGGTGGTGAAAACGCTTCTGACGTTATTCCTTTACAACAAATTGATGATTACACAACCACTCCAGTAAATGGCCAATTGACTGAAATTTGGCAATCTGCTTACGAAGGGGTGAATCGTGCGAATTATTTAATACAATATAAAGCAACTAATCCTGCAGGTGTTGCAGTTGATTTTGCGGGTAAAGATGCTTTATATGGCGAAGTAACTTTTTTAAGAGCTTACTATTACTTCACATTGGTTAAAATGTTTGGTGATGTGCCTTTATTTACTGATAAGAGATTATCATTAACCGATTCTAAATCTTTAAAGCGTGCTGCAAAAGCAGATGTATATAAGCAAATTGAAGCAGATTTAACTGCTGCGATTGCTGCATTACCTCCTGCGCAAACTCAAAAAGGTCGTATTACTAAATATGCTGCACAAGCTTTATTAGGTAAAGTGTATTTGTATCAAAATAAATTTGATGCAGCTGCAGCTATGTTAGACAATGTCATTAATTCAAATGCATTTTCTTTAGTACAAAATTTTGGTAACATCTTTTTATTAGCGGGCGAGAATGGTCCTGAATCTGTTTTTGAAATTCAGTACTCTAATTCTTCTCCTTATTATAACTGGGGTGGTGCAACACGCGGTCAAGGTAACTATGCGATTCAACAATGTGGTATCCGTGGTTTATCTGGCACTGCCGATATGCCTTACGCACCAGGTTGGAGTACCAACTTACCTACTAAGGATTTAGCAAATGCATATGCTGCAGGAGATCAACGTAAAAACGTAACAGTATTAGATATTGATGCGTATAAAACAGCGAACCCTCAGTTTAATATTTCTTACCAAGTAGCTCCTTATAAAAATACAGGTTTATACAATCAAAAGTATTTACCTCGTAAAGGACAAACTTCGGGTCAAGTGGAATTAAACTACTTGAACAACTTTAGAATTATTCGTTATGCAGATGTTTTATTAATGGCTGCTGAAGCTTTCACTAAAGGAACTACAGTGAATGAAACTAAAGCTAAAACTTATTTAAACTTAGTTCGTCGTCGTGCATTTTTAGATAACGCTCATGATATCACTGCTACAGGGACTGCATTATATGATGCCATCTTAGCAGAACGCAGATTAGAATTAGCCATGGAAGGTGAACGCTTCTTTGACTTAGTGAGAACAGGCAAAGCGTCTTCTGTATTAGGAGCTAACTTTAAAGTAGGTAAACATGAAGTGTTCCCTATTCCACAAACCGAAGTTGAAATTTCAGGCCTTACTCAAAATCCTGGATATTAAAAACTTTTAAAAATAAATGATAATGAAAAATTTTAAATATTTATTAGCTGTCTGCACTTCGCTGATCTTATTGGTCGGTTGTAAAAAAGACATTTTTGAAGATGTTGCTTTCCTTGACGGAACAGCCGCTTCTGCCAAATTATCTGCTTTATATAATATCACGCAGGATAATACTGGCTTAGTGACTATCACTCCAATGGGTGAAGGCGCTACTTCCTTTGACGTTTATTATGGTGATGCTACCACAGCACCAGTTACTTTATTACCAGGAAAAAATACACAACACGTGTATAAAGAAGGTTTGTATAAAGTGAAAATTGTAGCTCGTAACATTGTAGGTAAAACTACTGAAGCGACTCAGGATTTGACGGTGTCTTTTAGAGCTCCTGAAAATTTGAAAGTAACTTTAACGCAAAATGGTTTAAATCTTGCTGTAGGTGCTTCTGCCTTGTATGAAACTTTCTTTAAAGTATATTTTGGAGATTCTGCTACTGCGAATCCTGTTCCATTTAAAACTTTTATCGAAGGTCAAACGATTACTCACGATTATCCTAAAGCAGGAACTTATATCGTAAAAGTAATTGCATTGTCTGGTGGAGTGGCTACTACAGAACGTAGTGACACCATTAAAGTAGGTAAGCAAATTGATTTACCTGTTGTGTTTGATGATCCTAATTTCGATTACACTATGAGTGACTTTGGTGGTAACGTTTCTACTTTTGCTGTAGATCCTACCAATGCTGCTAACAAAGTGATGAAAGTAGATAAAAATGTAGGTGCTGAATTTTGGGCGGGTACCACCATTGGTACAGGCTTAGGATTTACCAACAAAATTGCTTTAGCTGCTAACAGAACTAAAATGAGCGTAAGAGTTTATTCTCCTGCTGCTGGTTATTTAGTGAAGTTGAAAATTGAAGATTTCAAAGATGGTAATAAGTCTGTTGAAACAGATGCATTTACTACCAAAGCAAATGCATGGGAAACTTTAGTATTTGATTTTAGCAATCAAAGTGGAGGTACTGCTGCAGCTAATTTTGCATTTAGTTATAATAAAGCATCTATCTTCTTTGATTTTGGAAATGGCAATACTTGGGGTCCAACCAATACCGTGAAAAAAACATTCTATTTTGATGATGTTATTTTCATGCCTTCTGAAATTGTATTAAAGCAAATTGATTTGCCAGTTACTTTTGATGCAAAAGATGTAAACTATACTGTAACTGATTTTGGCAACAGTGCTACTGTAGATGCAGTAGATCCTACCAACAGTGCCAATAATGTAAAGAAGACCACTAAAGTAAGTGGTGCTGAAACTTGGGCAGGTACTACATTGGGTGGAGGAAGCACTAAAGGTTTTGCCACTACGATCCCAATTAAATCAGGCGCTACTAAAATGTCTGTAGATGTATATTCTCCAGCTTCTGGTTTAACTGTTAAATTAAAAATCGAAGATAAAAATGATGCAACTAAGTCAGTAGAGGCGGATGTGAAAACAACCAAAGCCAACGCTTGGGAAACTTTAGTATTTGATTTCACCAATCAAGCAACTGGTACTGCTGCGGTAAATTTTGCTTATACATACAACATGGCTTCTATCTTCTTTGATTTTGGAAATGTTGGAACAGGCAAAGTATTCTATTGGGATAATGTCATTTTTGGTGCAGCTGCTCCAACGAATGTATTAGGCCTTCCTTTGGATTTTGAATCTACTACTTTAAACTACGCGTTCACTGATTTCAGTGGTGGTGCAGTAACGGTGGTAGCGAATCCAAATAAAGCAGGTATCAATACTTCCAATAAAGTAGGTAAAATGGTGAAAGGCGCAGGAGATCCTTGGGCTGGTAGCTATATCACTTTAGATAATCCTATTGATTTTTCTGCTAGTAAAACATTTAAAGTAAAAGTATATTCTCCAAGAGTGGGTGCTAAACTTTTATTGAAAGTTGAAAACTTAACCGATGGCGGAATTGCTTTTGAAAAAGAAGTAACCACTACTAAAGCGGGTGAGTGGGAAGAATTAACTTTTGATTACAGCACTATTAATACTGCAAAATCTTATCAAAAAGTCGTGTTGATTTTTGATTTAGGAACTGTAGGTGATGGTTCTGCTAATTATACTTTTTACTTTGATGACATTAAACTTAACTAACGAATAATAAAAGACGTTATGAAAAATAAATTTAAATTACTTAGTTTGTTCAGCTTGTTAGTAATCCTTGGATTCACTAGCTGTCAAAAAGAAGAATATAGTTTTGGTAGCATGAAAACTCCAACGGGTTTAGTGTTAACTACAACTGTTGCTGGCGTGGATAATGCCAACCCAGCGGGTAATGGTACTGGCTTAGTTACTATTAATGTGAAAGCCACAGATGCCCTTACTTATAAAGTGGATTTTGGTGATGGTAATACTCAAATGGTGCCATCGGGTATAGTGACTTACAAATACACAAGTCCTGGTACAAGTGACTATAATGTAAACGTAACAGCCATTGGAACAGGCGGTATTGTTTCTAACATCACTAAAAAAATCACTGTATTTGTGGCGTTCAATATCCCTACAGATATTTTACAAAACTTAACTGGTGGTTCTTCAAAAGTATGGATGTGTGATAAAAACGCAGATGCTCATTTTGGAGTAGGACCTAATGATGCTTTTGCACCTATATGGTATGCAGCAGGCGCGAACTCTCGTGCAGCTGATGGTTTTTATGATGATGAAATTACTTTTAGTAAAGATGCTAATAATAATATCTCAATGGATGTAGACAATAAAGGAACCACTTTCGTTTTAGGAGCAGCTGTTTCTTATTACGGATTAACAGGTCCTGAAGGTCAATATCCAATTGCTACTAAAGGAGTTAAAAAATTAGCTTTCATGGATGCTACTTCAGCAAGCACGACTGCTAATTCTACTCGCATTCAGTTTATTGTTCCAGGAAATGGATTAGTATTAATTGGAATGGGTAGTACGACTTATGAAATATTATCTTTAACTGCTACTACTATGACTTTAAGAACCATCGGAGCTGATGGAAATTCATGGTATGAAAAGTTGAAAATTAAATAAAGGAACGCATGAGATTAGTATTGACTTGTCTGTTGAGCTTTTGGTTAATGGGCTGCAGTAAAGGGGGTGATAGTGGAACTGGTACTACCGATGTAGGACCCAGCAATCTTACTGTGACTCCTACTGTGAGCACAGACAATTCTGGTAATGTAAGTTTCAAAGCCACTGCAACCAATGCAGTAAGTTATGAATATGATTTTGGCAATGGTCAATATCAAACTTCCACTACTGGATCAGTTACCTATAAGTATACTGCATCAGGAACTTATACGGTTACTGTAAAAGCAAAAAGTTCAACAGGCAAGACGATCTCTGCTTCTACCAATGTGACCATTACGGTAGCTTTATCATTAATATGGTCCGATGAATTTAATACAGCTGGCGCACCTGATCCTTCCAAATGGGGTTATGATATTGGCGCTGGTGGTTGGGGTAATAGTGAATTACAGTATTATACAAATCGTGTCGATAATGTCTTAGTCTCAAATGGCACTTTAAAAATCATTGCTAAAAAAGAAGCGTATTCTGGAAGTAATTATACATCTGCTCGTTTATTATCCAAAGGAAAATTTTCATTTCAGTATGGTAAAGTAGAAGTATCTGCTAAACTCCCTGCTGGAGCGGGTTCGTGGCCTGCCATTTGGATGTTGGGTGATAATTTTGCAACTGCCGGCTGGCCTACTTGTGGTGAAATTGATATCATGGAACAAAAGGGAAGTGATATGAATCGTATTTATAGCACATTACATTATTTAGGACATTCTGGATCGGGCGGTATTGGATCCTCCTTTTTAATAAATAATGTTACTACTGAGTTTCATAAATATGGACTTATTTGGTCCAGCGCCAGTTTGCAATTTTTAGTAGATGATGTGGTGTATTATACTTTTGTCAATTCCACCAGTGTGCCTTTTAATCAAAACTTTTTTATGATTTTGAATCTAGCAATGGGCGGAACTTTTGGAGGCACTGTAGATCCAGCATTTAATAGTGCGCTTATGGAAGTGGATTATGTAAGAGTGTATCAATAATAATAGGTTTAATTTTTTGTTGATAAGAATTTCTAATCACAAAAGCCTATCCTTATTAAACTACTTACGATTTTAAATTTTTATTAATTAGAACCATGAAACGTTCCAATATATTTCGAATAGCGGTTTGCCTAGTATGTGTTTTAATAGCACATGTTCAAGCAGGTGCGCAAGCGAATAAAAAAGTATTATTTTTTGATGATTTCACGAAACCTAGTTTAGACAGATCTAAATGGAATGTGATTATCACAGGTGATCATTTCAATGATGAACTACAAGCCTATATTGATTCTGCTAGCACTTTGTTTATAGAAAATGGAAGCTTGGTATTTCGTCCACAATATACACCTGGCTTTATCACTAAGGATGGTAAGCATTTTGATTTTACTTCCGCACGCATTACAACGCAAAATAAATTTGATTTTGCATATGGAACTGCAGAAGCCAAAATAAAATTAACCAAAGGTGCAGGTTTATGGCCTGCTTGGTGGATGTTAGGAAATCAAATTTGGCCCACTACTGGCGAAGTTGATATCATGGAAAACATAGGTGAATCGGATTGGGCGAATGCTGCCGTTCATGGTCCTGGATATAGCGGAGAAACACCGTTTGTGAATCGTCAATATTTTAATGCGTCTAATGATGTTACCAATTGGCATGTATATGCTGTGGATTGGTCACCTACCGAGATGATTTTTAAATATGATGGTGTTACTATGTTTAGAGTGACTAAAACAATGATCAATCATTATGGTAAATGGGTTTTTGATGAACCCAAACATTTGATTTTAAATTTTGCCATAGGAGGAATATTCCCTGTAAAAATTAATGGTATCAAAGGGAAAGGAGTGAAGTATGGTTTGCCAGAATCCACTGCCGACCTTATTAAAAACAATAAAGTAAAAATGTGGGTGGATTGGGTGAAAGTATCTCAATAAACCCCCGTTTAGCCTAGGCCGTATTTATCTTAAAACTCATCTAATCGACTAACTGTCATGGTTATAGAATCTTAAATGGTTCTATTTTATTCCCCTATAAGCCAAAGAAAGATTCCTGCACAAGAATCTTTCTTTTTTTTTGTTGAATATTTTTAGATATTTTCAAGTTACGATTTAACAAAAGCTTAATGATTCATAACAGCCAAATCAAAGAATTACTTGTACAACTTGCTGAAGAGCAATGCGAAAAGGCTTATAAATCATTATTTTTATTACTACATAACCGTTTAATTGAATTTTCTGCTGCTATTGTAAAGTCTCAAGAGGATGCCGAAGAAATTGTATCTGATTTCTTTATTAAAGTATGGCAGAAAAGAACTGTTTTAGCCACTATTGAAAATCCCAAATTGTATTGTTTCGTAAGCGTTAAAAATTTATCTATCAATAGACTATCATCTAATAAAAAAATAGTAGCTCCTTTGGTGGAGGAGTGGGACACGAATATCAACAGTCCCTTTTTCAATCCCGAAGAACTCATGATTTCAAAGGAAGCAGTAGCTAAAATCATGTTTTCGGTGAATCAGTTGCCCCCTAAATGCAAAGTTATTTTTAAAATGGTGAAAGAGGAAGGATTAAAGTACCATGAAGTGGCCCAATTGTTAGAGATTTCTCCTAAAACAGTGGAGGCTCAAATGGCAATCGCTTTTAGACGTATTAAGCAATGCACCGAATTTAAAAATGAATTTCCCGAAGTACATTCTTTATTAACCAGAAGCAAATAATATTTTATTTAATTTATCGGAATCGCTTTAGGGGTAAGTGCCTATATTAATGGTTCTTACAAACACATACTATTGTAGGATTACTGTTTACTAACTCATCTAATTGAACGCTTACCTATGAATAAATTTTCATTTATTTTATGGATACTTTTTATTACAATAAGTATTACTGATTTTGCCCAAGTAAAAAACAGTTTACCCGACAGACAAGCTACTTATTGTAATCCTATGAATTTGGATTATGGTTATTGTCCTATTCCCAATTTTGTCCAAAACGGAAAACATCGTGCTACTGCCGATCCAGTGATTACAGTTTGGAAGGATAAATACTTTTTATTTTCTACCAATCAATGGGGCTATTGGTGGAGTCAGGATATGAAGGATTGGAAATTTGTTTCGCGTAAATTTTTACGTCCTTGGAATAAAGTATATGATGAATTATGTGCACCTGCAACTTTAGTGTTAGGAGATAGTTTATTGGTAATAGGTTCTACGTACGAGAAAAATTTTACATTATGGTATAGCACTAATCCCACTCATGATGATTGGAAAATTGCAGTGGATAGTTTTCAAGTAGGTGCTTGGGATCCAGCTTTGTATTTAGATGATGACAATAAATTATACTTGTATGGAGGATCTAGTAATTTGTATCCCATTTATGGACAAGAGCTAGATCGTAAAACCTTTGCTCCTATTGGAGAAAGAGTTCCTTTAATTCACTTGGTGGATAGTGTTCATGGTTGGGAACGCTTTGGAGAAAATGCTGATAATACTTTTTTGCGTCCTTTTATGGAAGGTGCATGGATGAATAAAAAAAATGGAAAGTATTATTTACAATATGGTGCACCTGGTACCGAATTTAGTGGCTATGGGGATGGAGCTTATGTGAGTGAACATCCACTAGGACCTTTTGTGTATCAAAAACATAATCCTATTTCTTATAAGCCAGGTGGTTTTGTAAGAGGGGCAGGGCATGGTGCAACATTTAAAGATGTCTTTCAACAATATTGGCATATTTCAACCATTGCAATTGGTGTGAAAAATAATTTTGAAAGACGTAATGGAGTATGGCCAGCCAATATTGACAAGGACGGAATTTTATATACCAATACTTCTTATGGAGATTATCCGCAGTATATTCCAAATGCGAATGCGAATCATGCGCAATCTCAGTTTACAGGTTGGATGTTATTAAACTATAACAAACCGGTAGAAGTTTCTTCAACTTTAAGTGCTTACACGGCGAATAATGCAGTGGATGAAAACATTAAAACCTATTGGTCTGCTACTTCAGCCAATAAAGGAGAATGGATACAAAGTGATTTAGGAAATCAAAGTACCATCGAAGCCCTACAAATTAATTTTGCAGATGAAGCCGTGGAATTAATGGGAAAGCAAACCAATGTGTATCATCAATACCAGGTATTTGCTTCGGAGGATAAGAAAGTTTGGAAACTCATCATTGATAAATCTAAGAATCATACCGATGTGCCGCATGATTATGTGGTGTTACCTAAATCTATCAAAGCGCGTTTTATTAAATTGGTGAATATTCATATGCCCACTGGAAAGTTTGCGGTGAGTGGGTTGCGTGTTTTTGGGAAGGGGGTAGGAACGAATCCTGGAACGGTCGATAATTTTGTAGCCTTAAGAGGCGACAGTGAAAGACGCAATGCTTGGCTAAAATGGGCGGTGAATCCTAATGCCACAGGATACCATATTTACTTTGGGTCTTCCCCAGACAAATTATACAATAGTGTGCTCTTATATGGGGTAAGTGAGTACTACTGTACCGCCATGGACAAGGATCAAACCTATTATTTCCAGATAGAAGCCTTTAATGAGAACGGAATTGGCCCCAGATCCCCTATAAAAAAGGCGGAATAGTACAGTAAAGAGTATTTAATAAAATATTGATTTACAATAATTTATCCTATTTTTAAATCGCTCAAGGGCTTTATGTTCACTTATTTCTAAAAAAGAAAGGGTTTTTGTCTTCCTTTTTAGGGGTAAGTAGTCATAAATATTGTTCTTGAACTTAGTAGCGAAGCTTGCATAAACATGAAAGAAGAAATCTTTTGGATTTTACTGTCTAAAAAATTAGCTGGGGAAGCCAGCCAGGCGGAGCTATTGGAATTAGCTGCATTATTGGAAAGCAACCCTGAATGGAGACTTGCTAGCGAAAGTTTATCTGAAATTTGGTCTACTACCCCTCACACACCCCGTTCTAGTCAACAGGCACATGACGCTTACCTTTCACATATTGTGAGATTAAAAGAGGTAGATCCTAGCTTTGAAATGGTGGATGAAAGCGAACCTGAAATTGAAAATATAGAGGATTTATTAATGCCAAGTTCCGGCAATTTTTTTACTTCTCTTTTAAGACAACCTAAGAAATTAGCAGCGTATTCATTGGTTACTTTTGCCGTATTATTTTTTAGTTATCAACTCGTATTTAATACTGGAAATGCAGGTGCAAGTATTGCTTCCAAAAATTTAAATGAATTAACGATTCATCCTGGTTCAA
>CANBSH010000047.1 GCA_947372105.1 Chitinophagaceae bacterium | reverse complement strand
TATCAACTGTTGCAGCAGCAGCTGTATCAACTGTAGCTTTAGCAGCAGTATCAACTGTTGTAGCAGCTGTATCAGTTTTAGCTTCAGTAGAAGCACCACCACATGCAGTTAAAGCAGCGATAGCTAAGATTGCGAATACTTTTTTCATTTGTTTGATTTTTTAAATGATTAATTTATACTCTTAATACAAAAACAAGAAAAAGGTAACCTTCCCCGATTCAAAAAAAATAAAAAAACCCTTTTTTGGGTTACTTTTGTCCGAAATACGTATCAATATCTTGAAAGCTGAATTAAATGAACAGGCCCTATTAAGGGGTTTAGCACAAAATGACTCCCAGGCGGTGGAAGCCCTCTATAAGAGTCATTTTCCTGTAATTCAGCATTTTGTGGAGAATAATAATGGATCTTTTGATGACGCTAGGGATATTTTTCAGGAAGCAATGATTGCTTTATATGAAAAAGTGCAATTGGACTCTTTTGTACTTACCTGTCAAATTAAAACCTATTTATTTTCTATTTGCAAGCATTTGTGGTTAAAGCGTTTGCAGCAAATGGGAAAATATAGCAACCCGCTAAGTTCTGAGGAAGAGAGTGTATCGGTGCAAGAGGATTTAGAAGTGATGGAAAAGAAAGATGCTGCTTTTGCAATTATGGATAGGGCCCTAAATAGTTTAGGCGAACCTTGTAAAAGTTTATTGGAAGGTTATTATTTGAATAAAAAAGGGATGCAGGAATTAGCGAATCAGTTTGGGTACACCAATGCAGATAATGCTAAGAACCAGAAATATAAATGTTTGATGCGATTAAAGAAACTATTCTTCACGCAATATAACATTGGAGATTAAAGTAGAAATAAAACAGAGATTGAACTAAACAAAAAGAACATAAAAATAAAATGGAGGATATTCAATTATTAGAAGCGATCGAAAAATACTTGTCAGGCGAAATGTCTGCACAGGAGCGCTCTAATTTTGAAGCACTCCGTAAGAAAACTTCTGAAATTGATCAGATGGTGGTGGAACATACTTTGTTTTTACAACAGATTGAGTGGTATGCGCAAAGAAAAAATTTCAATCAACAATCTCAAAATACTTTTAATAAATTATTAGCTGAAGGGGAATGGACTGCAAACGATGAACAATCCACTCAATTCAAAATTATTCAGCTATGGTCAAAATATAAAAAAGTAACTGCCATCGCCGCTTCAGTGGGTGGATTCATTGCTTTATTTACTTCCTTTTTAGTCATGTATTTATCTCCAAGTTTAAATGGCACTCAATTGATGCAATTAAGTAAGGCGGTAGAAGTGATTAAGAAGAATCAACAAGTACAAGGGCATATATTAAATGATGTAAAAACAAAAATTCCAGAAAACGCAAAATTAATTAGTGGGGGTTCTGGGTTTTTAATAGATATCAAAGGATTTATTATTACCAATGCGCATGTTTTAAAAGGAAATAGCGCCATTGTTATCAATAGCAAAGGACAGGAGTTAAAAGCAAATATTGTTTATGCAGACATTACCTCTGATATTGCATTACTTGAAATCAAGGACGAGGATTTTAAACAACCTAAATCTATCCCTTATACAATCAGAAAAAAGATTTCAGATTTAGGAGAAGAAATATTTACTTTAGGATACCCTCGCAATGACAATGATATTGTTTATGGCAAAGGATATTTAAGTGCCTTGACTGGATTTAATGGAGATAGCGGTACTTATCAAATTCAGATTGGCGCTAACCCAGGAAACTCTGGTGCTCCAATATTCAACAACCAAGCAGAATTAATTGGAATCATTAGCACTCGTCAAAGACAAACCGAAGGGGTTGCTTTCGCAGTAAAAGCAAGTAAAATTATTGACGTGATAGAATCTTTAAAAGAAAAAGAATCAACTAAGGATATTGCAATCAAATTACCAAAGTCAAGTGTAATAAGTAATTCAGCTCGCAAAGCTCAATTAGATCGTATTAAGGATTATATGTACAGTATTCGTTCATTTAATTAAGTACTCGCCGCTTTTGAATAAGTTTACGTAACTACATTATCACTACAACTTTCTCTCTACTGCTTTCTCTCTACTACTTAATTAATATTACTTTATTGATATTACCAAAGTTTGTTGGGATAAACATTGTCATTCACCAATTGATCAATGCTTGCTTTAACACCAGGCGCATCTTCCTTATAAGTCACTCCAAACCATTTCGCATGGGTAGGTATTACTTTTACTTGACCTAAACCTAATTCTTTAAAACGACCTGCTACATATGGAATATAAAATTCAGATTTTAATTCCTTACCCTGCTTGATTAAGAATGCTGAGAACTCAGATTCACATAAAGAAATAAAACCGGGAGCAAAACACATAAAGTTCATGCTCACTCTAGTATCTTCTTGCAAAGGAGATTCAACCCCTTCCTCTTCAAAAACAATTTGACCAGTGTTATTACGATATATTTTGGTACGCTCATTAATTTGAGTCAAGAAATTATTTTCATTGATAGAACAAACTCCTCTACTCACAGTTCCATTGTCACTTAAAGTGTTTGATAATTCATAGCCTAGAATAGAATATGTTTTTTCATCACACTCATGAGTTAAAAATTGATAAGCTTGTTCAAATGCTTCTTTGCCATAATAATCATCTGCATTAATCACAGCAAATGGTTCGTTCACCACTCCTTTGGTACATAATAAGGCATGTGCAGTCCCCCAAGGTTTTACACGATCAGCTGCTACATCAAAACCTTCCGTGAATTTATCCAAGGATTGATACACATAGTCGGTTTTAATTTTACCTTCTAGTTTTGGTTCAAAGCTTTCTTTAAATGCAGTTGCAAAATCTGCTCTTATAATAAATACGACTTTACCAAAGCCTGCTCGTATGGCATCGTAAATGGAATAATCCATGATGGTTTCTCCATGGGGACCAAAACCTTCGGTTTGTTTCATACTACCATATCGGCTGGCCATACCTGCTGCTAAAATGACTAAAGTGGGTGCACTCATGTTGTACTATTTTTTATTTGTATTTTCACCCTAGAGTAAAAAACAATTGAACAAAATTAGGCGATTTTTATTAAACATTAAAAGATTGAACCAAAACATTCCCATACAAAATATTAAAAGTTTTAGTACCCCACAAGTAAGTGCATCTGTATTAAGATTAGATACTTTACATACTATTATTAGTGGCAATAAATGGTATAAACTTAAATTTTACATTCAAGAAGCTCAACAACAAGAGGCCTCCACACTTGCTAGCTTTGGCGGTCCTTATTCCAATCATTTAGTGGCTTTGGCATTTGCCGCAAAACAGTATGGTTTTAAAAGCATTGGATATGTTAGATCCAATGAAAATGAACCTTTAACGCCTACTTTAGAAGAAGCGGTCCGTTATGGAATGGAGTTAAAACGAATTGGAAGAACTCAATTTCAAAACATTAAAGAGGAGTTGATGCATCAAAATATCTTTCATCAAGATGATCATTCAAAAATATATTGGATAGATGAAGGTGGTTATGGTGCTTTGGGTGCCAAAGGAGCGGCTACTATTTTAGATTCCATACATTCCAATGAAAATACAAATTCCATAACTCCGGAAATGATTCGTATTCCATTCACTCATATTATAGCAGCAGTGGGGACAGGGACCATGCTGGCCGGTCTGATACAATCTGCAGCATCATATCAACAAGTTATAGGGATTCCCGTTTTGAGAAATGAAGGAACGATTGAAAATGAAATTAAAGCTTTACTCGAAAGCTCTTATAATAACAACAATAATAATACAAATAACAGCAGCAGGAGCAATAGTAGTAGTAGAAGTAGAAGTAGTTATAGAAATAGTAGTAGTAGTAGTAATAGTAATAATGACGATGATGAAAGTAATTATAATAGCCATCAAAAACAATTCACCTTATTACACGATTTTCATTTAGGTGGCTATGCAAAAACTACTCCAGCTCAAATCAAATTCATGAATCAATTTTGGGAGGCCGAAAAAATTCCAACAGATATTGTGTATACTGGTAAAGTATTTATGGCGGTAGATCAACTGATCAAGAATAATTATTTTCCAGCAAATTCAAACTTACTCATTGTTCATAGCGGAGGCCTACAAGGCAATAGATCATTGCCTCTCGGGACTTTGAATTTTTAATCTAAAAATGATTTAAGAAAATTTCAATACTAGTTTAATTACAATTCCTTCGCAATTAATGCAATTAAAGAGTACTCCATGAGTGATTCAATAGAAACTATTTGTCAAAATTTATATTATCTAAGAATGACCGACGCAGCAAAAAAAACTATCCAACCAATTCGCAATCAAATATTTTTTCGAAATGAAATTTCACTTTCTGTTTGACTTCTTCGTAATCAATTTCACAGCCCAATTCTTTTTGTAAAGATGTCACTGCTTTTCCTTGAATGCCACAAGGCACAATAAATTCAAAGTGAGATAAATCGGTATTAACATTGAATGCAAAACCATGCATTGTGATCCAACGACTACATTTAATTCCCATGGCGCAAATTTTGCGCGCCATAAATGGATCATTGGGTGAAAGCCAAACTCCTGTCTCTCCGCTACTTCTCTCCCCTTTTAAACCATATTCTGCCAAAAGTTGAATGATCACTTCTTCCAAACTTCTTAAATACCACCCTAAATCTGGTTTGAATTTATCTAAATCCAAAATGGGATACCCTACTATTTGCTGCAAACCATGATAAGTAATATCCCCTCCACGATTAATATGAAAGTATTCAATACCTAATTGTTGAAGCTGATCCTCTGAAACTAAAACATGCTCTCTTTTACCGCTTTTCCCTAAAGTGAAAACGGGAGGATGTTCCACGAATAATAAGTGATGTTGGGTATCGGCGTCTTGGGCTGGCAAGTCCTTTTGACGTGCTTCCATTTTCCCTTGTGTCCCTTTTAACAACAATGCTTCCTGGTATTCCCAAGTGGGTTGATAGGATTTTACACCTAAATCCTGAAAAAGCACTTTTTGACGCATGAGACAAAGTTACAAACTAAGCCGCAATATCTTACTTTTGCAGGATGTCAGAAGAATTAGAAATATTTGCCGAAGATCAAAATGAAGCCTTATATGAGAAATCCACCTTTATCATTGATAAAGGTCAGGAGCCCACTCGTATTGATAAATGGTTGCAAGCAAGAATTGAAGGAATCACTCGAAATAAAATTCAAAACGGTATTGATAACGGTTTTTTAACTGTCAATGGGAAAGTGGTTAAAAGTAATTATCGTACAAGACCAGGAGACGAAGTGGTGTATATGAGTTTTATCAATCCAGATTATACCGAGCTCAAACCTGAGCCGATGAATTTGGATATTGTATATGAAGATGATGCGGTCATGGTCATTAATAAGCCTGCCAATATGGTGGTGCACCCTGGTATTGGAAATTATACAGGGACTTTATTAAATGGTGTGGCACATCATTTATTATCTCAAAATCCAGATCTTAATGAAGAGCTTCTACCTCGATTTGGCTTAGTACATCGTATTGATAAAAATACAACTGGATTAATCGTGTTAGCTAAAACACCTGAGGCTGCAAGTCATTTAGCAAAACAATTTTTCAATCATACCGTGGAAAGAAAATACATGGCTTTGGTTTGGGGCGATGTGGAACAGGAAGAAGGAACAATTGAAGCACATATTGCTCGACATAAACAACATCGAAAAATGTTTGACGCCTACCCTGATGGAGAAATTGGCAAACATGCTATCACCCATTATAAAGTGTTGGAAAGATTAAATTATGTGTCCTTAGTTTCTTGCGTATTAGAAACGGGAAGAACTCATCAGATTAGAGTGCATATGAAATATATTGGACACACTTTGTTTAATGATTGGGAGTATGGTGGTGATAGAATTTTAAAAGGTACTATTTACACCAAATACAAACAATTTGTAGACAATTGTTTTGAAATATGTCCTCGTTGCGCATTACATGCTGCCACATTGGGTTTCATCCATCCTACTTCAGGTGAAAAAATTGTTTTCGAAAGCAATGTGCCTAACGATATGCAAGGAGTAATTGAAAAATGGAGAGGCTATAAAGCTTCAGCACATACTTAAATATAATAATTAATATTAGCCTCGTAATATTTCAAATTTTTATATCTTTTTATAGGATATACTGAATTGTATATAAATTGGGTACTCATAAAAAATCCCTCCCCGTAAAACGAGGAGGGATTTTTTTAGCTACTTAAAATCTTACTAATTATTGCTTTTTATTTTGTGCACTTTGCATAGGTGACAACCCAACAGATTGTCCTCTACCAAAACTTCTTGCTTTAAATAAAGCAAACTTGCTGGGTGCTGAAACATTTGGCCATCTATTGTTTGATTCATCAATGTCAGCTGTTTCACGCATTGGATCTAATAAAATAGATACCGCTTTTTTATTCGTTAAAAATACACGCGATACTTTACTTTCATTTTTTCTCCAAATTTGAGCAGATAATTTTTGTGTCTCTTTAGTTCCATCTGCAAAAGTGAATTCAACAATTAGAGGCATCACTAATCCGCCTTTATTCAAGAAAGTGATTTCATATAAATTAACATCAGCATATTTTGCTTTTTCAGCATCTGTCAAAGGTTCTGGTGCACCAAAACTCATTGCAGGTTGTTTAGTCACAGAATCATAAGGCTCTAGCCCTCTATCGTATCTCCAATAAAAATCACGAAGTGTTGTATCTACATCTGTTAAAAACACAATCGACTTATCGGTTCTGTTTCTTACTTTAGAAATATCTTCGAATGCATTGACAGCAGGTTTATCCAATCCTCTTGGACCACCACCGCCTTGCATCATACCACCACGACCACCCGCTGGCATGCCGCCTGCAGGAGCTCCTGCTGAAGCATCATATACTGCATGCTTTACGGTATCGATCGCGATATCTACTGGATCTATACCATAAAACCAACCTCTCCAAAACCAATCTAAATCAATTGCACTTGCATCTTCCATAGTTCTGAATAAATCAGCCGGAGTTGGATGTTTAAATGCCCATCTTCTAGCATATTCTTTAAATGAATAATCAAATAATTCACGGCCCATAATAGTTTCACGTAAAATATTCAACCCTGTTGCTGGTTTAGTATATGCATTAGGTCCAAATTGAATAATATTTTCGCTATTAGACATGATGGGCTCTAATTGCTCTTTTGGTAATTTCATGTAGTCCGCAATTGACCAAGCTGGCCCTCCTCTTGAAGGGAATTTGTTATCATATAATTCTTGCGTTAAATATTGCACAAAAGAATTTAATCCTTCATCCATCCATGACCATTGACGCTCATCACTATTCACAATCATAGGGAAAAAGTTATGTCCCACTTCATGAATTATCACCCCTAACATTCCATTTTTTGCAGACTCAGTATAAGTACCATCTTTTTCGGTACGACCATAGTTAAAACAAATCATAGGATATTCCATTCCGTTTGAAGCTTCAATACTTTGCGCTACTGGATATGGATAAGGAATACTGAATTTAGAATAAGATTTAATCGTATGTGCTACTGCTTTAGAAGAAAACTTACGATATAAACCATAAGCTTCTTTACCATAAGCACTCATGCACATTACTTTTTTCCCTTCCACATTAGCTGCTAATGCATCCCAAATAAATTTACGACTACTTCCAAAAGCAAAGTCACGCACATTTTCGGCATTAAATACCCAGGTTTCTTGCGAAGTTGCCTTGTTTTTTTCTGCTGCTTTTGCTTCTTCTAAAGTAACAATCTCCACAGGATCTGCAGAAGTTTGTGCTTTATTCCAACGCGCTAATTGTGCTGGAGATAATACCGCTGGATAGTTTTGTCCTTGACCAGTAGCCATAATCACGTGATCACTTGGGACTGTGATAGCTACTTTATAATTACCAAAAGTCAAAGCAAATTCACCACGTCCAGTAAACTGATGATTTTGCCATCCTTGAAAATCAGAATACACACATAAACGAGGATACCATTGTGTCATGGTAAATAAATAGTTGCCATCTTCTGGGAAGTATTCATAACCACCGCGACCTGAAACTGTTAAACGATCTGTAATAGTATAATGCCATTTAACATTGAATACAAATTTTTGACCTGGCTTTAATGCTGCAGGTAAATCAATTCTCATCATCGTTCCATTAATGGTATACTTTAAGTTTTTACCTAAAGCATCCGTTAATTTTTCAATAATATGCCCTAAACCATTATCTTTTTTCTCATCTAATAATTTATCAATAGTAGCAGGAGTCACTGCACGAGACAATCTTGTTTCATCTGGGAAACCTGCATTATTTACTGTGCTATGTTCATTTTCATCTAACTGCAACCATAAATAAGTAAGGACGTCTGGAGAATTATTAAAATAGGTTACTGTTTCAGCACCACTTAATAATAATTTTTTTTCATCTAGCGTTGCTTTAATATCATAATCGGCACGTTGTTGCCAATACTTAGGACCTGGAGCACCACTTGCTGTACGGTATTCATTGGCTGTAGGTAAAATAGTACCTAATTGCTCAAATTTATTCCCGTGATTGGATGTGGGGTTGTTATGAATATCTTGCGCTTGTGTTACATTGAAACAAGCTAAGAATAAACAACTCACACTTAACAGTTTTTTCATTTGCATAAATTGTATTTTAAAAATTGGAATAGATACGATCAAATACCATATTGAGCGCAAGTCCAATTGCAATGACAGAACCAATTTGCAAATACAATTTTCGTTGCACTTTAATAAGGGATACGAATATAAATGAAATAATTAAAAGTACACTCACCATCAATAATTGACCTACTTCAAGGCCTATATTAAAGGAGAATAAAGGGCCTAATATACTTTGTTCTTTTCCCAGTAAACTTTTTAAATAATTACTAAAACCTAGCCCATGAATGAGGCCGAAAAATAAGGCATAAAAGTAAATAAGGGGATATTTCTCATTGAAATTGAATGACTTAACCCACAAATTGGAGGCTGCCGTAATAAGAATGGTGATGGGTATTAAGGTTTCCACCCAAGCTATGGGGAAATCTACCCATTGTAAAGTGCTTAATGCCAAAGTTATGGAATGGCCTATCGTAAAAGCGGTGATGAGTACCAATAGCTTTTTCCAGTCTGTCCATATGTATCTGAGAGTAAGGGCCATAACAAATAAGATATGATCCGAACCTGCCCAATCAATAATATGTCTAAAACCTAAATGTCCATAAATGAGCATTTCGTTCATAAAAGCAAAATTTTGTAGTGTTAAATTAATCAAGACCTTTGTAATGGACAAATAAATCAAATATGAGTTGGATTAGTTTCAAACCTTTATTCACTGCAATCATTGCTCTATTGCATCCTTTTTTTGTTTCAGTCATTGAAATCAACCAAAATGAAAAAGAAGCCACCCTCGAAATAAGCGTGCGTACTTTTACAAATGATTTGGAGAAAATGATTCAAGCAGAGTCAAACACTAGTTTAGATATCAGTCAACCTGCACAAAAGAAAAAAGCAGATGTGCTCATTGCAGCCTACTTAAAGAAAAGATTGAATTTGAAATCCAATGGAGCCACCTGCAATTTAGAATATGTTGGTTTTGAAATTCAAAAAGAAAGTACTTGGACTTATTTTGAAGTTAAAAATATAAAGCAGTTAAAACAATTAGACGTGCTGTGTGAAGTTTTATTTGGTGTCAACAACCAACAAATTAATATCATACATGTCACGAATAAAGGAGAACGTAAAAGTTACGAATTGATTTATCCAAAAAATACAACACAATTTAATTTTTAACTAAAAAGCTCCTCCCCGTTTTACGAGGAGGAGCTTTTTAGTATATTTTCAAAATTTTCTACTTCTTTTTCCAAACATTATTGGCCGGATTAAAATCAGGCAATACTTTATCAGGATCATAAGTCACAGACTCAATCTCTTCCGTACAAGGATATCTGAAACTCCATGCAGTATTGCGTTCCCAAATTTCTACTGGTAATTTGATTCTATCTTTTTTACCACTCACTGTCTTTATTTCAAGGATGACAGGCATAGCCATTTTCTCTAAATTATCTAAAGTAATCACTGCCCCTTTCGCATAATTTGTAGTATCAGTATAAGTAACATTTCTTACAGATACATCTAGGCGCCAGTTATTAACAAACCACCCTCTCCAAAACCACTGTAAACTTTCTCCTCCCACATTTTCTATAGTATGGAAAAAATCATCGGGTGTAGGATGCTTAAACGCCCATCTATTTATATAAGTTTGAAAAGCACGATCAAAACGATCTTGTCCTAATATCACTTCACGTAATAAAGTTAACCCCTCGCCAGGTTTACTATAAGACAATGTGCCATTATTTCGCTCTTTATAATTATCTACATAAGATAAAATGGGTTCTAACCCTGGAGCAGTGTACATATTGCCTATACGATTTTTATCCGCAGGATATTTACTTTTATATTCCCCATTATTAAAATTATCCGAAGACAAACTATTAATAAAAGTATTAAAGCCTTCATCCATCCAACCATATTGTCTTTCATTAGATCCCACAATCATAGGAAACCAAGTATGACCAAATTCATGATCATTCACACCCCATAAACCTCCACGTTGTGCTCTAGCACCACAAAACACAATACCTGGATATTCCATACCCCCTGGTGTTCCTGCTACCGCAGTGGCTGCTGGATAAGGAAATTCAAACCATTTTTTCGAATAATATTCAATCGTGCTTTTTACATATTCTGTAGATCTTCCCCATGCTGAATCCCCTTTACTTTCCACTGGATAAGCAGAAATGGATAATCCTTTTTTACCCGAAGGCAAATTGATTCTCGCCGCATCAATGATAAAAGCAGAAGAAGCCGCCCATGATGCATCTCTTGCATTTTTAATTTTAAAATGCCATTTTAAATTTGCTTTTTGAGTAGGTCTTGAACTAGCTTCAGCAACTTCTTCTGCAGAACGAATGATGACTGTTTTTTCAGAACTCGATGCTGCCGCCCATCTTTTCACTTGTTCGGGCGTGTATACATCTGATGGATTTAATAATTCACCAGAGCTAACTACAATCATATTGTTAGGTGTTGTAATATTAATATCAAAATCACCATACTCTAAATAAAATTCACCAGGACCCGTATAAGGAATCGTATTCCAACCTACAACATCATCAAATACAGCTACTCTAGGATACCATTGCGCTACGGTAAATATTTTACCATTCTTTGTATTTAAAATTCCCATTCTATCAGAACCATAATCAGGAGAAATAAACGAATATTCAATTTGAATTTTCACATTCCCTCCATTCGCAGGTAAATCCTTTGGTAAGAATAATTGCATACGAGTATCTTCAATCATATATTGAATCGCAGTGGCTACTTCATTCTTAGCGCCACTTAACAACTTAACTGATTTTATTTTATATCCCGCATCAAATTGTTGACCCATCCCTCCATTGCGACTTCCATTTAAAGGAACAATGGCAGAACCTCTAGAATCTTTTCTGAATAAATTTTGATCTAATTGCATCCATATAAAATTCAACTTTAAAGGACTGTTATTGGTATAGCTTAAAATTTCAGTGCCTGCAATTTCATTGGCTGCTTCATTTAAAGTAACATTCAATTGGTAGTCTGCTCTATTTTGCCAATACTTAGGCCCTGGTTCCCCAGAAGCTGCACGATATTCATTTCCATTTTTGGTGTAGAAAAAAGGTGCAAACGCATCATGATAATCATATTTTGTAGCTGGTGCATTCGCATCCACTTGGTCAAAATTGCGTCTCACTCTTGCAGCAGGTGCAGGCGCTGTGGTAGTTTGTGCTTGGACCATCTCTGTAGCAAGTGAAAGTCCCATCATCAAGCAAATTACTTGTGTTATATTCATAGGTTCTATTTTAGGTAATCAAATTACTAAAAATATAAACAAAACCCTATGAAATGTGATGAAAGACCTTGCTAACCACACTTATTTATTCAATTGCAATAATCCATATGGATGGGTTTCCTGAAACCTAGTAGCGGGATTTAAAAAAGGCAGCGTGAGTAAGGTGACGTGAAAACGGTCTGCTTCCATGATCCAATGTGCATGGGGGTATTTTTTAAATATCAATGCCTCGTTGGATTTATCTGCCACCACATAATCTACATTTTTCAAAGGGGCTTTTTCAAAAGCTGCACTATCCATATTAATAGGGAAAATATGTTGCCCATAAAAATGTAATGCATAACTATTAGGAAGTTGATAGGCCATCACTTTGTTTTTATCAATGCCTTGCTGATTTATAAAAGCAGCAGTGCGATTTCCCCATTGATAAGGTAATAACTGAGGATAAAAATGTGAATTCAAAATTAGATTCACTCCTAACATAATAAACAATGATAGATAAAACCATTTTTGACCCAGTGCCTGTTTAGAAAAGACAATGAGGAGTAAAATAATAAACAAGCATGCTATAAAAATGATGCCTGCCCAATGAATCTTACCAAAGGGAACAAAAGCAATCATAACGAGTACACTACAAAGAATTGTGAAAATAAATAAATGAAACCCATAAAACCATTTGATTCCCTTTGAAATTCGTTCGCTACTCCATAGCAATGCATCCCAATGAGAAGCTACTATAATAGACGCTAAAGGAAAAACTACAAATATATAATGAGGTAATTGAGCTTGACTTCTTGATAACACAATATAAGTAAGTATAAAACCAAAAAAACTGATTAATTCAGGAGAGGTTGGTTGAAAACCATTTCTGACCCAGTTTATAATTCGATACCCAATGGCCCATAAAAAAACAAATACCCAAGGTAAGAAACTCCAAAACATATTTTCCAACAAGAAAGTAGGATAACTCATTTCATGATAGAAATTTTCACCTGTATATCTGCCAAAACTTTGGGTCCAATAATAAAATTTTAACCCGGAATTGATAGGTATTTGATTGATGAGTTTCCCGGGGTGTAAATCATATTGCTGATACAATCCCCAACTCATTGGAATTAATAAAATAGCGATCCAAATAATGCCCAATATATAAATGGGCTTATAAAAGAATTCCCATTTTTTTTGAACCAACCAATGCGGCGCAAAACATAATACCGGCACCACTAATGCTATGGGTCCCTTGGTCATCATACCTCCTGCAATCGCAGTCATGGCAGCAAAAAATAGTTGATTCTTGTTTTCTAAAGACCACTTAGCTAATAAATAAATACTTAGCATGACCCAGCCCACCAACATCGTATCGGTGCGCACATCATGTGCGATTAAAAAAAAAGCCTGACTACTCGCTAAAATTAAAGTAGCTAATTGAGCAGTTCTTTGGGTATAATACAATTTAGTAAACTGAAATGTAGAATAACATGCTATTAATAAAAAAAGAATAGATGGTATACGATAAGACCAATCATGCACTCCAAAAATTTTCATCGAAAAGGCTGACAACCAAAAAAGCATAGGGGGTTTATCTAAATAATCTTTCCCCAAATCAAATACCTGTAAATAACTTTTTGATTCCAACATTTCTCTGCTAATGGAAGCATACTGAGCTGCATCTATATCCATCAAAGGAATTTGAATCATTCCAATAACATACACCAATACTATGGCAGTCATCAAAATATTAAAATGGAGTCGATTCATATTAAGCGTATTTCAAATAAAATTTAGAACATACCCATCCAACCAAGATGCCAATAACTGCTCCTACTAAAATATCTAATGGATAATGAACCCCAACATATACTTGTGCATAAGCAATAATCCCCGCCCATATGAAAAATAAATATCGATACTTTTTAAAATAAGGCTGCATGGTCATTGCAATAAACATAGCAAACCCCACATGATTAGCTGCGTGTGAAGAAGTAAAACTAAAACCTGATGAACAATGATCTAATAACAATTTTACTTTGTTTATCATGAGCGGATCGGCACAAGGACGTAAGCGATGAAAAAAAGGTTTAAAAAAACTACTGCTTATTTGATCTGTCAATGTTACATTAATAATAGCTGCAACCACCCATTTCCATGCAACTCCCCCTTTGACATAAAATAGATACGCAATGAGTAACACATATAAAGGTATCCAATGGTTCGAATCGCGCATCCAAGGAAGAACCGTATCTGCCCAAGGATGTGTCCATTGCCCATTGATTCGGGCAAATAGTGCTTCGTCAAGCTGCATAATGGATACCAAAAAGGAGGATGTCATGTGATAAAGATACAAGAATGCAAAAAATTAAAGTAAATTTGCAACACCTATTTTATCATGCAATTAGCTAGTTTATGGCACTTATAAAAAGTATTTCAGGATTTAGAGGAACCATTGGTGGTCGTCCTAATGATAACCTCACTCCTATTGATATTGTAAAGTTTGCATCTGCTTATGGCAGTTGGCTACTTCAGCAAGCCAAAGGACCAGTTAAAGTAGTCGTAGGAAGAGATGGTCGAATGAGTGGTGAAATGGTAGAATCATTGGTGGAACAAAGTTTATTGGCTTTAGGTATTGATGTCATTCATTTAGGTTTAAGCACTACTCCAACGGTTGAAATGGCCGTGGTCTTTGAAAAAGCACAAGGAGGCATTATTTTAACAGCAAGTCATAACCCTAAACAATGGAATGCTTTAAAGTTATTGAACGACAAAGGCGAATTTGTGAGCGGAGAGGAAGGTAAAGCGATATTAAATTTAGCAGCGAACGAAGATTTTACCTACGCAGATATTGATCATATGGGTAAAATTATTTCAAATGATACCAGTTTACAAAAACATTTTGAGGCCATTTTGCAGCATCCTTTAGTGGATGTGAAAGCTATTGAATCAGCCAATTTTTCGGTGGTCCTAGATGCTATAAATAGTTCCGGATCTTTTACAGTGCCTGCTTTATTAAAAGCAATAGGTGTGAAGCAAATAAAAATATTAAATGAAGAAATGACTGGAGATTTTGCTCATAATCCAGAACCTCTTAAAGAACATCTCACCGATTTATGTGCTACTGTAAAAAAAGAAAAAGCGCATTTAGGCATTGCAGTAGATCCTGATGTAGATCGATTATGTTTTGTAAGTGAAGATGGAGAATTGTTTGGTGAAGAATATACTTTAGTAGCAGTAGCTGATTATATTTTACATCATCAAAAAGGCGCCACAGTGAGTAATTTATCATCTACCAGAGCTTTAAGAGACGTGACTGAAAAACATGGATGTTCTTATTTTGCGAGTGCAGTAGGAGAAGTGAATGTGGTGAATATGATGAAAGCAGAAAAAGCAGTCATTGGCGGCGAAGGCAATGGAGGCATTATAGTCCCCGATTTACATTATGGTCGCGACGCCTTAATTGGAATTGCCCTATTTTTATCTCACTTAGCACATACAAAACTTTCAGCGTCGGCATTAAGAGCCAGCTATCCTGCTTATTATATGAGTAAGAAAAAAATGGACCTAAACCCTTCATTATCACTTCACTCTATTTTCGAAAAGTTAGAAACAGAATTTTCAAACTACCCCATTAATAAAGTGGATGGTATGAAAATTGACTTTGAAAAGGAATGGGTTCATTTAAGATCTAGCAATACCGAACCTATTATACGTATTTATACAGAAGCCCCTAGTCAAGAGTCAGCAGATAATTTAGCAGATCGTATCATTGCAATTATTGCAACAATTCAGTAAATTCGCTCAACATGGAAAGAATTTACTTTGACAACGCTGCTTCTACCCCTTTAGACCCTAAAGTATTAGAAGTGATGTTGCCCTTTTTTACTGAAAAGTTTGGGAATCCTTCTTCCATTTATAGTTATGGCCGTGAAACCCGAATGGCCATTGAACAAGCTAGAAAATCAGTGGCTCAAAATTTAGGCGCCAAGCCTTCTGAAATATTTTTTACAAGTGGTGGAACCGAAAGTAGTAATACCATTTTACATTCCGCTATTGCCGATTTAGGATGTCAACATATAATTAGTTCCCCTATTGAACATCACGCGACTTTACATACAGTAGAACATTTAGCTAAAGCGAATGGAGTTCATTTATCTTGGGTCACTATTTTACCTAATGGACATATTGATTTAGCCCATTTAGACCAACTTTTAAATAGCGGAAAAGGGAAAGCCATTGTGAGCATTATGCATGCCAATAATGAAATTGGAAATAAAATTGATTTGCATGAAGTAGGATCTTTATGTAAAAAATATGAAGCCTATTTTCATAGTGATACCGTTCAAACCGTTGGGCATTTTAATTTTGATTTAAAAAACACCCCGGTTGATTTTATTACGGGTGCCGGGCATAAATTTCACGGACCCAAGGGTACAGGATTATTATACATTAACGAAAATGTAAAAATAAAACCATTTGTACATGGCGGTGCTCAGGAGCGCAATATGCGTGCAGGAACCGAAAATGTGTATGGAATTATTGGATTTGCAAAAGCGCTTGAAATCGCCACCGAGTCCTATGAAAAAGACAGTCAATACATTCAAGGATTAAAAAAATATCTGCACGATCAGCTGGTTCAGCATATTCCTGGCGTCAGTTTTAATGGCGACCCCTTTGGTGAAAGTTTATATACTTTATTGAGTGTGAATTTTCCTAAAACTTCCAAGTCCGAAATGCTACTTTTTAATTTAGATATTAACCACATTTGCGCAAGTGGTGGAAGTGCTTGTTCTAGCGGTGCTCAACAAGGCTCCCATGTGATTGCTGCGCTTTTAAATGCGAATAACACTAAAGGAAGTGACATCGCAACCGTACGTTTTTCTTTTTCCAAACACAATACCACCTCTGAAATAGATAAGGTGGTAAGCATCCTTACCACCTTATTATAATTTATTAAACTAGCGTAATAAATTATTGAATTCAAAAAGCAAAAATTGATTTCAATTCAAGCTTTATGGATGC
>CANBSH010000046.1 GCA_947372105.1 Chitinophagaceae bacterium | reverse complement strand
AGTATTACGTTGATTTAAAAGCGAATCTTTGGTCACTTTGCCTAAAGTATAAAACAATTGATCTGTTAACTGAGTGCCATTAGAACTTGATTCATTATAGCCATTTGTAATAGTAGATGACATCGTACGACCCTTCTTAGCAAACTTTTTTCTTAATAATAAAGTATTTGAAAAATTAGTCGCATCTGTTGCACTAGTAGATTTAGTAGTACTTGAATTCGTCATAGTCCCGTCTGGTAAAAAAGTTTGAGAACTAGAATTACTTTCTGAACTACTATTTGATCTCCCTATACTTGGCGTTAATTTAAAAGAAAAAGTTTCTGATACTTTATGATCCAAACTCATTCCAATATTTTGTTGTTGGTTTTTGGAAGTACTTGTAGAATTATCTTTTCTGTTAAATAAATTTCCTGGAGTTAAATTTTGTGTATAAGAATTACTAATGTTGGTGCGTTCTATATCACTTACAGAAGTGTTCGCATTAAAATCAGTTTTCTTTTGATTAAACACATTGGAATAATTTCCACCGCCCGATAAAGTAGTTGCTACCCCTGCTGAACTAGCATCACTGCCACCACCACCGCCGCCACCAAAGGAAATAGTTACACCACCACCGCCACCTGGTCGTCCACCACCACCGCCGCCATTAAAGCTAGAAAAATCTCTTTGAGAGAAATTTTGACGATTGGTATTATTTGCACCACCAATGATTGAAAATTGTTCATCGTTATTTAATCTATTCAAGTTTCCTTGAAAATCATATCTGCTTGGAGTTCCGGCACCGCCTGTTAATTTACCAAAATTGGATTGGTTTCTGTCTTTCTTCACTTTTAAATTAATCGCAGTTTCTTCTGTACCATCATCTATCCCTGTAAACATCGCTTGATCGGATTTACGATCATACACTTGAATTTTATCAATTGCATCTGCTGGTAAATTTCGAGTGGCCATTTTAGGGTCACCAGTAAAAAATTCTTTTCCATTTACAAAAACCTTAGTCACTGATTTACCATTCACGGTAATGGCTCCAGATTTATCTACTTCTATACCCGGCATCTTTTTTAATAAATCTTCTACCACTGCATTAGGCGCTGTTTTAAAATTTTCAGCATTAAATTCAATGGAGTCGCCATTTATAACTACAGGCGCACGTCGTGCAGTCACTGTCACAGTGGACATGGTGGCTGCATCCTGCAAATAGATATTATTTAAATTAATGTTGGCATTTTTCCCGGTTTTGAAAGCCACCCAAATGGGTGCATAACCCACATAAGAAATAGATAATAAGTAAGCTCCTGCAGGAATATTTTTAATTGAAAAATGTCCTTGATCGTTGGACCTTGCAAAACTTACTAAAGAGGAATCCTTAGCGTGCACAATAGATACTGTGGCGGAGGATAAAGTACGTTTTACGAGACTATCCATAATGGTTCCTTCAACAGTAAAACTTTGGGCTTTAGCCATTACGCTTAATAAAGCGAAAGCACTCACTAAGAGCGTTTTAAACAAGCTGTTTTTATTCATTTTGTAAAATTACGACTCAATTCGTAAAGATTTAATTTTCAATAATTTTTAACCCTTTTTTTATATAAACGGCGCCCTTTTTTTGGATGAGCGGTAATATCAGTGGCCCTAATAGGATTTCTATTTATCTGAATTCAGTAACTTACCTAAAATTATATCCTATGAGAATCGTCTCTTTGACTCTTTTTTTAGCATTGGGTTTAAGTGTTCAGTCACAAGTAAAAGACAACACACCTAAAGCAACCACCTCCTTTACGCAGTATAAAGGATTGCCTTTAAAAGCAACACGTGCAGTACCTCTAAAAACTTCCGAAGGCACTTGGACTTCAGTGAGTTTAAGCCCCGATGGAAAAACCATTGCATTTGATTTAATGGGGGACATTTATACCCTACCTATCGAAGGCGGAAAAGCCACTGCGGTTACCAAAGGTTTAGCATATGACAACCATCCAAGTTTTAGTCCGGATGGAAAAAGATTATTATTTATTTCGGACAGAGGCGGTGCCGAAAATTTATGGTACATCGATATGGTGAAAAAAGATACTGTGGCGTTAACCGAAGATGTGAATCAAAATTTTCCAGGAGCGGTATATACTCCCGATGGAAATTATATTGTGTATTCTAAAGGACGCAGAAATAACAAATTGTTTTTAATGCATAAAAATGGTGGAGCAGGAACCAGTTTAATTGCTGCGCCTGCTAACTTAAAAACCATTGATCCAGCGGTAAGTCCCGATGGAAGATATATTTATTACAGTCAACGTAATGGTGCTTGGAATTATAATGCTATGTTACCACAATATAGTATTGGTGTGTATGATCGTGAAAAAGCAACCACACGTACCATTGCTTCTCGTTATGGTTCAGCATTTACTCCTGTTTTATCAAAAGATGGAAAATGGATGGTGTATGGTTCTCGTTTTGAAGATAAAACCGGTTTAGTAAAACGTAACTTAATCACTGGGGAAGAAAGTTGGTTGGCCTATCCAGTACAAAGAGATGATCAAGAATCTATTGCTGTGCTAGGAGTATTGCCCACTATGGCTTTCACGCCCGATAGCAAATCTTTGATTGCATCTTACGGAGGAAAAATTCATAGTATAAATATTGAAAATGCAGAACAAAAAGAAATTGAATATACGGTAGATGCTCAAATTGAAATGGGCCCTGAAGTATTATTTAAATACCCAGTGAAAGATACTTCTGCTGTTTTAGCAACACAAATTAGAGATGCAGTGCCTTCACCTAATGGCAAACAACTTGCCTTTACAGTGTTAAACAGATTATATGTGATGGACTACCCTAATGGCACACCTACAAGATTGACAAAAAATAATTTTACCGAAGCGCAACCCGCATGGCATCCTAATGGGAATGAAATATTTTTTAGTACTTGGAGCGATCAAGGAGGAAGTATAAAGCATGTGAATATTAGCACTGGACAAGAAACTACAATCACTACAGAAAATGCATTATATCAAGGAGTAGCTATTGACCCATCTGGAAAAAAAATAGTGTTCAATAGAACTTCTGCACAAAAATTTAAAGATTCAAAAGATCCTAATTACGATGATAATGAAGATGAAATATGCTGGTTAGATTTGAGCAGCAAAGAAATTCATGTGATTGATAAAGCGAATGGAAGATATAACGCCCATTTTAGTATGAATGATAATCGCATTTACTTAAATAACAATGGTCGTTTACTTTCTATTGCATGGGATGGTACCGATGAAAAAGAAATTGCTAAAATTACCGGCATCACTACCTTTGGCAGTATTCCTGAACATCGTGGCAAACCCGCTGCTGACGCATGTATTGTGCCTCAAGTTTTAGAAGAAGAGGATGACGCGGCAAAAGAAAATAACCCTCCTTCTAATGCGAATAATATTTACATTTCTCCATTAGGAAAAGCGGCAATTGCACAAGTGAATAACAATATTTATTATGTTACTATTCCGCAAACTGGAAAGTCGGTAGAAATTTCAGTGGCAGATGCTAAATCGGCAGCATTCCCTAGTAAAATTTTAACCGAAATGGGAGGCGAATTTCCAAGTTGGGAATCCAATGGAAAAGTAATTCATTATAGTTTAGGGGCTGCTCATTTTACTTATGACATTGATGCTTCTTATGCTTTTGATGATAGTCTTGCTACTGCTAAAAAATTAGAAGAGACTGCTAAAAAAGATACCACTGTTAAGAAAGTAGATAAAAAAGAAACGCCTAAGTTTAAAGCAACCGAAAATTGGGTGAAAGTATATTATCCAAAAGATATTCCTAACTCAAAAATGTTATTCACTAATGCACGTTTGATCACGATGAAAGGAGATGAAGTGATTGCGAATGGAGATATTTATGTCGTGAATAATCGTATTCAAGCTATTGGAAAATCAGGAAGTTTAAAAGTCGCTCCAGGAACACAAAAAATAAATGTATCTGGAAAAACCATCATTCCTGGTTTTGTAGATGTACACTCTCATATGTGGCCAAGTTGGGGTATTCATAAAAATCAAGTTTGGATTTATGCAGCTAATTTAGCCTATGGAGTTACGACCACACGTGACCCACAAACCGCTACCACGGACGTTTTAACTTACAGTGATATGGTAGAATCTGGTATGATTGCAGGACCTAGAGTCTATTCCACTGGACCTGGTGTAGGATATTGGGCATACAACTTAAAAGACTCTGCTCAAGCAGAATCGGTGTTAGCACAATACTCTAAATACTATAATACTAAATATATTAAAATGTATTTAGTAGGAAATCGTAAACACAGACAATGGGTCATTCAAGCTGCGAAAAATCAACAGTTGATGCCTACTACCGAAGGTGGTTTGGATTTCAAATTAAATATGACCAACTTATTAGATGGATATCCTGGCCATGAACATTCTATCCCTATTTATCCTTTATATAATGATGTAATACAATCTATTGCTGCTTCCAAAATGATTGTGACACCTACCTTATTAGTTTCTTATGGTGGTCCATGGGCAGAAAATTATTATTATGAAAATGAAAATCCATATAAGGATCCTAAGATGCAATTTTTTACACCTTATGAAGAATTAGCAAGTAAATCACGTCGTCGTGCTACTTGGTTTTTACCAGAAGAGCATGTATTTCAAAAACATGCTGCAAGTATGAATAAATTAGTAGAAGCGGGTGGCTTAGCGGGCATTGGAAGTCATGGACAATTACAAGGGCTAGGTTTTCATTGGGAATTATGGTCCATGCAAAGTGGTGGTATGCGCAATATAGATGCACTTAAAACAGCTACCATAATGGGTGCTACTGGATTGGGTTTAGATAAAGATTTAGGAAGTTTAGAAGCCGGAAAATTAGCTGACTTTATCATCTTAGATAAAAATCCATTAGATAACATTCGTAATACCAACACCATTCGCACGGTGATGAAAAACGGTCGTTTATACAGTGGGGATTCTTTAAATGAAATTGCTCCTAATCAACGTCCTTTAGATAGATCTGAGTGGTTAGATAAAAAACCTACTACGAATACTAAAGTGAAAGATTAATAAAGAGAACTATACTAAAATTAAAAATTTCAAAGTTAAAACGATTGTGATGTCAAACTCTAGAAGAAAATTTTTACAAAACAGCGCGCTTCTATTAGTAGGCGCAAGTATGAAACCCTCCTACCTTCTTGCACAAAAAGAAACTGCAATGAAGAAACTAATTGGCATACAATTATATTCTGTTCGCGCAGACATGTTCAAAAATCCTTTGGCCACTTTAAAAGCCATATCTAAAATGGGCTATGAATATGTGGAGCATGCAAATTATGTAGATAGAAAATTATATGGCTATACAGCGAGTGAATTTAAAAAAGTATTAGATGATACCGGATTACATATGCCTAGTGGCCATACCGAATTACTAAATGCTCATTGGAATAAAAGCACTAAACAATTCACAGATGAGTGGAAATATACAGTAGAAGATGCAGCTACCTTAGGACAACAATTTGTGATTAGTCCTGGAATGGATGAAAATGTACGCAAGTCCTATGATGGATTGATGCGCTTTGCAGAATCATTTAATAATGCAGGCGACTTATGTAAGAAATTTGGAATGAAGTTTGGCTATCATAATCATAATTTTGAATTTTCCGAAAAAGTAAATAACCAATTAATGTATGATATCATCGTTAAAAATACGAACCCAAGCACCGTCATTATGCAATTAGATACCGGCAATATGTATGGAGCAGGTGGTCGTGCTAAAGAATGGATTGAAAAATACCCAGGTCGTTTTCCTAGTTTTCATGTGAAGGATGAAATCAAAGCAGAAAAGGGAGAAATGGGGGATGGATATGATAGCACTTTATTAGGAAAAGGCGTGATTGACACCAAAGGCCTTTGCTTCTTAGGTAAAAAAATAGGTGGTACGCATCACTTTATTGTTGAACAAGAATCTTATCAAGGGCTAACTCCTTTAGAGTGCGCTAAAATTAATTTAGCTACGGTGAAAGGTTGGGGTTTATAGTATACTTGACGACTTTACCAGTCAACTTTTAAGCTTTTATTAAAAATTGAATATGAAAAGCACTGCCCAAGGGTGGTGCTTTTTTATTAACTTTAATAAGTAAAAAATAGCGCCTATGAAAAAGCAACCTTCAATTATAAATTGCCTATCGTTGTTTATCCTTGTTATAATAAGTCAAACTAGTTTGGCACAAACTAATAGCGCTATCGAAAAAGCAAGATGGCAAAAACACGCACAACAAACTACCATCATTAAAGATGAATGGGGTATTCCACATATTTATGGCAAAACCAACGCCGATGCAGTTTTTGGATTGATGTATGCTCAATGCGAAGAAAATTTCGAACAAATTGAATTGAACTATTTAGAAATGCTTGGACGCACTGCAGAAGTGAAAGGTGCTAGTGCGATTTATGAGGATTTAATGATGCGATTAATACAAGACAGCGTAGATGCTATTCGTGATTTTAATAATAGTCCTATATGGTTAAAGGAATTACTCATTGCACATGCAGATGGATTAAATTATTATTTATCTAAACACCCTGAAGTACATCCTAAAGTCATTCAAAAATATAAACCCTGGTATCACTTAATGTGGACCGATGGAAGTGTTTCTCCCACTCGAACTGGCGGTTTAAAAACAGTAGACGTAGAAAAATTTTATAGTAGAGATGCTTCTTTAGCAATTGTAAATGTGTCAAAATCAAATCATAATTCTAATAGCGAACTCAATTCCAAAATTGAAATCCCTGCCCCCTATGATATGGAAGAAAAAACATTAAAAGGCTCTAATGGATTTGCCATTGCACCCAATCATAGTAAAAATGGGAATGCTATGTTATATATCAATCCGCATGTGCCCTTTTATTTTCGCTCCGAAATGCACATGGTGAGTGAACAAGGTTTAAATGTATATGGCGCTGTGACTTGGGGTCAAATGTTTATCTATCAAGGTTTCAATGAACATTGTGGTTGGATGCATACGAGTAGTTATGCGGATGTTGCGGATGTATTTGAAGAAAAAGTTACTAGATCAAATACAGGTTGGGTATATGAATATGAAAAAGTAAACTACCCTATTAAAGAAAAAAATATCCCTATTCGTTATTCCGAAAATGGAACCATCAAAACAAAACCCTTTATTACTTATGTTACCGAACACGGACCCGTGATGGGAATGCGTAATGGAAAATGGTTGAGTTTAAAAGAAAATAATCGTTCTTTAAAAGCATTAGAAGAATGTTGGATACGCACTACTTCCAAAAATTTACAAGAGTACCAAAAGGCTTTAAATTTATTATCAAATAATAGCAATAATACGGTGTATGCAGATGATCAAGGTAACATTGCTTATTGGCATGGTAATTTTATTCCTAAACGAAACCCACAATATGATTATACTTTGCCTGTAGATGGTAGTATCAAAAATACCAATTGGTTAGGCGTACATTCCTTAAATGAAATTGTACAAAGCATCAACCCTGATAATGGATGGTTACAAAATTGCAATGCCACTCCTTTTACGATGGCAGGCAATATGAGCCCTTTAGCAAAAAATTATCCATCCTACATGGCACCAGATGGTGAAAATGGAAGAGGCATTAATGCGGTTCGTTTGTTAGAAAAAATAAATAAAATTGATATAGACGATTTAATTAAAATAGGATACAATCGTCATTTAACTGCTTTTGATGTTTTACTTCCTTCCTTTATTCAAGAAGCAAGAAGTATGAATTTGAATCCTGACATGAAAAAAGCAGTAGACTATTTAGCCAATTGGGATCATGATGCTGCCGCCAATTCGGTAGCCACTGCCCTTGCGATTGAATGGGCGACCAAATGGTCTAGTGAAATTCCTCCAGCAACGACCGAAGAAGGGGGAACTCAAGTGTGGGCTAGGTATCAGCGCATGGTCAAAGAAGTTTCTATCGAAAAAAAGTTGTCGCTTTTAAGTACTACATTAACTCAATTGGAAAAAATGTATGGTACTTGGGAAGTAAAATGGGGTGATATCAACAGATACCAAAGAGTAGGACCAGGTGAAAAGTTAGATGATAATATGCCTAGTTGGTCTGTCGCACAAGCTTCTTCTAAATGGGGTTCTCTCCCTTCCTTTGAAAGTAAAAGAGTGGATACTAAAAAAAGATATGGGTACACCGGCAATAGTTTTATTGCTGCCGTTTCCTTTGGGAAAAAATTAGAAGCTAAAACTGTAATTACGGGGGGTCAAAGTAAATATGCCAACAATACTCATTTTACAGATCAAGCTGAAAAATATATTGAAGGCAATTTTAAAACCATCCATTTTTATAAAGAAGATGTTTTAGCACATAAAGTCACATCATATAAACCTGGATTAGATAAGTAATGATCATATAACTTAGTCAAAAAAGCAATCTTCACTAATCCTGCTACATTTTTAACATCAAACTTTTGCATCAGTTTAGTCCGATGCCCTTCTACCGTGCGTTTGCTATGTCCTACTTCATAAGCAATTTGTTTGGAAGAAGCTTCTTGACAAATTCTTACTAATATATATTTGTCATACACGGTTAAAGCCTGCATGCATTCTATTTGTTTTATTTTTTCCATTTGATTCACTAAATCAAATACTTTTTGGGCAATGGTGCTACAGAAATATATTTTATCCATTTGTGCCATCTGCAAGGCTTTCAACCATTCTTCCTTGGAAACATTTCGTGACACAATCACCGAAAAGCCAATATCTACCAAATGATATAAGTTCAAATCATCTTCCTCATGATAAAGAACCATGATGGGAATTGTTTTTTTATGGGCAACAATGGATTGAATTTCTGCCAGATTATTTAAATGAAGCATCCCACTGTCCAAGACCAATATTTTAGGTAAATCACTTTGATGCTGATGTTCATGGAGTAATTCCTGTAACTCCTGCAAGCTTCTAATGATGCAAGAACCTTTAAATTGAGTGGACTCATCTAATAAAGAATGGCATCCTAAAGCATACACTGCTTGTTGATCACATATGATTACCTGACTTTGCATATCAAATGGGGTTAAATGAATGGATAAACTGGTTTGTATAAGTAAATAAACAGGATGTTTATAATAGTCTGATTTACAAACATCTAATGATATATCAATGGTCCTTATTTATATGATAAAGGGCCCTAATCATGTTTTTTCTATTTATTTAAAATGAAAGCGAATACCATAGAAGGGTATGGGTATTAAATAAACCCCTATAATAATTTGTTAGTATTATAAATTTTATAACTTCAATGATAATTACTAACCCTATACACTATCGTTAACCCCTTTGCGTAACCTATTTTATCCCTTTGTTCCTGTAGGACATTTAAAAGTTTGGGTGCTTGCTCCCGCACTGGATAATCCAGATCCTAACCTAGCTTACTACTATGACTTTAGTCAAAGTATTGAGGAATATACGCGTGTATTCAAGGAATTAGACCTTCCTTGGCAATGGCAACCCGTTACATTAGAGTCTTATAAAACTATAGTACGAGAGATCGCACAGGAACGTGCCATAGGTAATTTTTTTCCTGTGGTGCTCAACTTATGTGATGGAGATGAAATTAATGGAGCACCAGGCGTGTCTGTCATTAAAGCATTAGATGATAAAGAATTGGTATATACCGGGGCGACCGATTATTTTTACGAAATCACTACTTCTAAAATTCCAATGAAGGAAGCTTTTGATCAAGCAGGTGTGCCTACTCCTAAATGGGCTGCCATCAAAACAAAGGAAGATGTAGATACCCAATCCATTATTCAACAATTAGGAAGTCCCTTGATAGTGAAGCCTGCTGTATCTGGTGGAAGTTTGGGGGTAGGTGTTAAAAATGTGGTAGAGAATGAAACTGATTTACAAGTTCAATTAGATAAAATGTTTGAAGGCTATCGTGGTTGGAATTTATCTACCGATGGCATTATTGCGGAATCCTTTATTCAAGGGCCCGAATATACTGTGATGATTGTGGGTTCTTATCATCAACCTGAATATGCTAAAATTTATCCTCCTGTAGAACGTGTTTTTCACGCTTCTCTTCCTGAAAAAGAAAAGTTTTTATCCTTTGATCGCCTATGGGAAATTTATGAAGACGAAACACCCATGCCCGCTGGTGAAAATTTTTATCAGTACCAAGAAAGTCCTAAAGAAACACAATTGGAGATACAAAAAATTTCTTGGGATGCTTATGCAGCAGTCAATGGAACTGGTTATACTCGTATTGATGTTCGCGTAGATGCCAATACGGGCATCCCTTATGTGCTAGAAGTAAATGCACAATGTGGTTTAAGTGAAGACGAAGACTATACTTCTATCGGTGCTATTTTAAGATATGCCAATCAAAGTTTTACCGAATTAGTAGTTCATATTATTAATGACGCTTTTGCAAGAAGAAAAATTTAACCTTATGCGCGCGCTTCCTATTTTAAATAATGCTGACAGTTTTAAAGGATTAAAAGTTTGTGTTTTACAGCCCGACTATTCTACATCAGGAGTAGATTATCAACATTATGATCCTAAACGAGATTTATCTGTTATCCTACCTGAAGCGCAAATTCATCATGAGTTTTTAAACAAACTCACCACCTACCAACAATTAAAAGAATTAAAAGAACAAAATTTTAATATTTATATAAATCTATGTGAAGGATATTTAGAATGGAAAGTTCCCTCTATTGATGTGATTACTTGCTTAGATTTATTAGGGCTTCCTTATACGGGTCCTACTGCTAATTTATATGATCCCGCTAAAACTATCATGAAGTATTTAGCATTTTGTGAAGATGTCAAAACTCCTGCGCATATTTTAATTGAATCGGAAGAAGAATTACATTTATTGCCTGGTAATTTAAAATTTCCTTTGTTTGTAAAACCTGCGAAAGCCGGTGATAGCTTAGGTGTAGATGATGCTTCTAAAGTGAATGATACTAATTCTCTCATCACTAAAGTAAAATCTATTTTGGTTGAATTTGGATCGGCACTAGTAGAAGAATATATTGAAGGTCGTGAATTTACAGTGTTAGTGTGTGGCAATGCAGATAGTAAAACCTGTACTAGTTTCACTCCAGTGGAATATATTTTCCCGGAAGGATTTGCATTTAAAACCTATGCTTTAAAAACTTCGGAACTACATCCAAATGCCAATATTCCTGTTACAGACGCTACATTAGCTGCTAAATTAAAATCAATAGGCGAACAAGTATTTTTATCCTTCAATGGTGTGGGTTATGCTCGTATGGATTTTAGAATGAACGCGCAAGGTGATATTTATTTTTTAGAAATTAATTTTACTTGTTCTGTGTTTTACGCACAAGGATATGAAGGATCCGCTGATTATATTTTAATGCATGATGGTATTGGACAAAGAGGTTTTTTAGAAAGAATTATTATCGAAGGAATGGCGAGGTTTCAAAAAAAGGAAAAGCTATTCACCATTAAGGGTAATGCGATTTCAGGATATGGGATTTATGCAAAATATGATTTACCTGCACACACTTGTATTTTTAGAGGGGAAGAAAAAGCACAAAGAATTGTCACTAAAAAATTTGTAGATGACAATTGGGATGATCGTGAAAAAAATTATTTCCGTAGATACGCTTACCCTATTGGTAAAGAAGTATATATATTATGGGACCTGCAACCCGAAGAATGGTCGCCACAAAATCACCATTGCGATGCCAATTGCGAATACCATGGGTTGAATGTGGTTACTAACAGGGCCATCAAAAAAGGCGAAGAGCTTACTTTAGATTACGCTCATTTTTTAGATCATACCATGGAACCTTTCCAATGTAGTTGTGGTGCCTCAAACTGTAGAGGCCTGATAAAAGGCGAGCTTGAATTATAATATTTGATGGCTTTTCGTTAAATTGCTATAACAATTAAACGATGCTGCTATGAAAAATATTTCTCTAGCCATAATAGGTATGGGCTTATTAACCCAAGTATCAGCTCAAAAAATTTCAAGACAAGATAGTATTACCGCAGAAGCCATTAAATTGGAATCCTGGATACCCGTTCCAGTCATTACTCCTGGCAAATCAAATACAGACGCACCTTCGGATGCTATTATTTTATTTAATGGTAAGGACTTATCTGCCTTTCAAAAGAAAAATGGCGGAGCACCAAAATGGACATTAGACCCCGATGGTTCCTTTACCGATATTAAAGGTGCCGGCGATATTGAAACCAAACAAGCTTTTGGAAATTGTCAATTACATATTGAATTTAGATCTCCAGCAGAAGTGAAAAATAGTGGACAAGCGAGAGGTAATAGTGGAGTGTATATGATGGGTAAATATGAAATTCAAGTTTTAGATTCTTATGACAACGTTACTTACTCCAATGGACAAGCAGCTGCAGTATATAAACAATATGCCCCACTTGTAAATGCAAGTCGCAAGCCTGGGGAATGGCAATCCTATGATATTATATTTACTGCTCCCGTATTTAATGACAATGGATCATTGGCTTCCCCTGCTCGCGCTACAGTAATCCATAATGGCGTTTTAGTTCAAAACAATGTGACCATTTTAGGACCTACCGATTGGGTGACAAAACCTAAATATGAAAAGCATCCTAGTAAATTACCTTTCTATTTACAAGATCATGGAGATGATGGCAATCCAGTAAGTTATCGCAATATTTGGATCCGAGAATTATAAAAATAAAATAGAATGATCACTGGAAAATTTCATGAGCCGGCATTTATCGAACCCTTCTCTCCTTTTTGGTGGGAATGTATTGTTATGGTTATTGTTATTTTAACTATTGTCGTGCGCGCACCCTTGCATTTAAAAAAAATTAATATAAAATTATACGCGAATTTTATTGCTTTGTTTTTTTTAGGCAACTACATTTTTGAAAACTATTACAATTATAGTAATGGATATTGGAATTTAAAACAAAGTTTGCCTGTGCACTTATGCAGTATTAGTTATTTTTTATGTATTTTTTTATTGTTTAATTTTAAACAATGGTTAGCCGAATGCCTTTTCTACTGGGGTTTGGCGGGCGGTTTTCATTCCCTGCTCACTCCTGAATTTACTGTTGGTATGGAGGGGTATAATTTTTATGCTTACTTTATTAATCACGCAGGTCTTTTATTAGTTGTTGCTTTCATGATCATACATTTAAACTTTAGGCCGCGTGCAAAATCTTGGATCTGGGTGTTTGGATATACACAAATTGTTGCCTTAGGAGTTGGCTTAGTCAATTATTCCGTAGGAGCTAATTATATGTATTTAGCACATAAGCCCGAAGTAGAAAATCCTTTTGTGATAGGTGAATGGCCTTACTATATTTTAGTATTAGAAGCAGTTGCATTATTACACTTCTGGCTGTTTTATCTTCCCTTTGCTAAAAAAAATAAGGCAATTGCACATTAAGAAATAATGTATGCTCGTAAAATAGTTTGAATTTTTAGAATTACAATTCTTCTATTCTTTTGGCTTTGTCATCTATCACTAAATCAAAACTAGGTTTCGTGGGTCCTCCATTTGGACAATAACCCGTGATTAAATCATGGAACTTGCAACCCCAACTCGTTAATTGCTGTAAGGTTAAATCTCTTAAGTCACGCTTAGAGCTTTCTCCGCGTCCAGTCCAATAAGTGATATGCCAGCCTTCATCATACAGTTGATTGATTTTTGCAATATTATCATGATGAGGTGTAGCTAGCTCATACACTCTCTTTTCTCCATAAAAGCAAATGGTTTCATCTATATCTACTAAAGCCTTTTTAGATCCAAACCTTTTTGATTCAATCATTGTTATGTATTTAGTGTAAGTAATCTGATGGGTAATGAACAAACAATACCTTGCAAATTTAGATATAATTGATAAATTACACCTTCTAAATAATTAAAGTCAATTTCATGAAGCATATAAAGATCGTTGTAGGAATTTTAGTCCTTTTTGTATTTACATTTAGCTCCCAAGCACAGAATAATGCGCCTGTCATTCACGCCGAAAAAATCACCATAGCCAGAGATAGTTTTGGTGTCCCACATATCTTTGCTCCCACTGATCCCGAAGTAGCTTATGGATTGGCTTGGGCACATGCCGAAGATGATTTTACAACCATCCAAACTTTAATGTTGACAGGAAAAGGAAAATTAGCCACTTACTTGGGTAAAAAAGGTGCTCCTGTTGATTATGTAGTTGGATTACTCAACACTAAAGCAACTGTGATAGCGCAAATGAATAGTTTGGACCCCAAATTTATTCAATTAATAAAAGGCTATTTATTAGGCTTGGAAGCTTATGCAAAAGCGCATCCTGAACAAGTATTGAATAAGCATGTATTTCCTATTAGTATAGAAGAGTATTTATCTGCAACTGTTTTTTCGGTAGCGGTATTTTGCGGAGTAGATAAAGCCTTGCCTAAAATTTTAAACGGCACTATTCCCGCCTTACCTGGTTTTACGGGAGAAGGCAGTAACTCTTTTGCAATACATTCTAGCAAATCTGCTTCGGGTGAAAATATGTTGGTCATCAATGCCCATCAACCTATCGAAGGAGCTACTGCATTTTATGAAGCACAATTGCAAAGCGAAGAAGGTTGGAATATTTTAGGGGGATTGTTTCCTGGCGCACCACTTATTTTTCATGGTGTCACTCCGCATTTAGCTTGGGCACATACCGTGAATTTGCAAGACAAAATAGACGTGTATCAACTTGAAACCGATAAACAACATCCCAATCAATATAAAGTAGATGGAGAATGGTTGGATTTGGAAGTACGAAAAATTAAATTAAGTATAAAAGGTATCCCTATTCCAATTTATAAAACAGCGTATACATCTATCTACGGACCAACCGCTAAAACACCTGCTGGACAATACTTTTCGATGCGTCTTCCTTCTTTAATGGATGCAGGGGCATTACAACAATGGTATGCCATGAATCGCTCCAATAATTTTACAGAATTTAAAGCGGCATTGACTCAAAACCATTTAGCGATGTTTAATATTATTTATGCCGATCAAAAAGATACCATATTTTATATTTCCAATGGAAAGATGCCTTATCGTAATAGCAACCCAGCTTATCAATGGAACAGCACTGTTCCTGGTAATACGCGCGCCACTTTATGGACTACTTTTAAACCATTAATCGCCCTTCCACAATATTTAAATCCCAAAAGCGGATATTTATACAACACCAATCATTCTCCTTTTTTAGCGACTGCAGAAAATGAAAATTTATCTCCAAAGTTATTTGATGCTTATGATGGATATGAATTAACACATAATAATCGCAGTCGTCGTGCAAAGGATTTAATCGATGGACTTGACAAAATTTCATACGAGGATTTAAAACGCATCAAATTTGATCGTCAACTTCCTGCTAAAATTTTATACCCTTATGGCTATCAAGCAGATTCACTTTTTTTAGTAGATGAAAATAAATATCCTACGCTGGCTCCATTGATAATGAGTTTGAAAAAATGGGATCATAGAGCAGTGGCTGAAAGCAATGGTGCATTAATTTATAATCTAGCTTATTATAATATTCCAAGAATAATGGGTGGCAGAAAAAATAATAGCGATCGTAAATACGATTTGTTAACCAATGAAGAAGCCGTAGCTACTTATCAATATATTTATGATTTTTTAATGAAAAACTACCAACGATTAGATGTTACATTAGGTGAGATGCAACGTTTGGTGAGAGGTGATGAGAATTGGCCACAGGGCGGTATGCCGGATGTTTTAGCGGCAGTTCAATCTGAACCTTTTGGAGCTGGACAAACAAAAATGAATAGTGGAGATGCTTATATTTCATTGGTTCGCTTTCCTAAAAATGGCGGATTACCGCTTATTGAAACAGTAAATACTTTTGGCGCAAGTAGTGTGAAAGGGAATAAACATTTTGCCGATCAACGTCCTCTATACCAAGCACAACAACTTAAAAAAATGACCTTAGATAAAACTGAGGTATTAAAAAATGCGGAAAGCATTTATCATCCTCAATAATTGAATGGAATTATGGAATGAATTTAAGGAGCGTGATTTTTAAATAATACGTAAATAATATGATGATGAAGTCTCATTCATTATTACTATTCAATAATCTTACAATCTTGCTGTGACAATGGCTTTGTCTAATAAAGCTTTGGTATCATAAATCACAGAATTACTGCTTGACTTTAATGAATCATAATTCAATGATTTGAAAAAATCATGTGCTACTGTTAATACAATAGCATCGTACCGCTGTAGTTCGGTTATTAATTGTATTTGATGCTTCCCTAATACTTCTTCTGTATTCGCAAATGGATCAAAAGCATATACGTCCATCCCCATTTGATTTAATTCCTGAACAATTTCAAACACTTTTGAATTTCTAATATCAGGACAGTTTTCTTTAAAAGTCACCCCCAACAAAAGAACTTTAGCGCCCTTCACCGTAAAGCCTTTTTGAATTAAAAGCTTACTTACTTTTTGTGCTATAAAATGGCTCATTTGATCGTTCACACTGCGTCCCGATAAAATAACTTGAGGATGATATCCAACGCTAGTCGCTTTATGCGCTAAATAGTATGGATCCACTCCAATGCAATGTCCTCCCACTAATCCCGGTTTGAAAGGTAGAAAATTCCATTTGGTCGCAGCTGCTTCTAGTACATCATGTGTGTCAATCCCCATCTTATCAAACATGAGCGCCAATTCGTTTACAAATGAAATATTAATATCTCTTTGTGCATTTTCAATTGACTTTGCAGCTTCCGCTACTTTAATGCTGGGTGCTAGATGTGTTCCTGCAGTAATTATAGTTTGATACAAGGCATTTACTTGATGTGCTACTGCTGGCGTAGATCCTGCTGTTACTTTTACAATGTTTGTAATGGAATTGACTTTGTCTCCTGGATTAATTCTTTCGGGAGAGTACCCTACAAAAAAATCTTTATTAAAAATAAGACCACTATTTTTTTCTAGCACAGGGACGCAATCTTCTTCGGTACATCCAGGATAAACAGTACTTTCATAAATCACTAAGTCGCCTTTCTTTAATATGCCGCCAATCATCTGTGACGCTTGTAATAAAATACGTAGGTCAGGATTTTTATTAATATCTACCGGAGTAGGTACTGTGATAATATATATTTGACAATCCTGAATGAACTTGATGTCATTCGTAAATTGTAAAGTATGTAAGGAATTTACTTGTGCTAATTCTTCGCTACTACATTGTAAAGTTTTGTCCTTTCCGTTTTGTAAATCAGACACTCTTGCGGAGTCAATATCAAATCCAATTACAGGTCTTTTATGAGCAAACGCTACCGCCAAAGGCAAACCCACATAACCTAGACCAATGATAGCAATGGTTTGGGTAGTAGCTGCATTAGGGGATATAAAAATATTTTCGCTCATTTACTTTCAAAGTTAATGTTCCCACTAGTGATGGCCATAATTTTTTTCACCTGCAGTAATAGCAATAGGCAATCGATTTTGTGGAGGAGGCAATGGACAAGTTGCAAAAGCAGTAAATGCACAAGGTGGGTTATAGGCTTTATTAAAATCAATTTCAGTATTTCCATTGGCATCTGGTTTAGGTAGTTCAATAAAACGACCTGCCCCATAAGTAGTCTTCCCCGAAGTGGCATCAGCAAATGTGATAAAATATTGTGGACCCCCTTCGTCTATCACATCTAAACTATATTCTTT
>CANBSH010000045.1 GCA_947372105.1 Chitinophagaceae bacterium | reverse complement strand
AAAATAATAGAAAGAGCCACTATTTTAAAGGAGGGAAAATTGACGCCCACTTATAATTACTTGATAGAATATGGGACTCATTAATTGAGTTTAGAAGAATCGTAATTAAATATTATTGCAATCCTTATTTGATATATCAAACCTTTCTTTTCTTATATAATATTTCTAATCTTGTTTTATAAAAACAGGTAGTAATCCTTTAGTAATTCTACAAATGCAGGTTGGTATTGATTTTCAGTATCCTTAATGACTATTTTTTCACGAACAATTGAAGTTGGTTGGATGCGTGAAAATTGCAAAAAAGATCTAAATGGAAGGTGTTTTGAATTATGATAAATCAAAATTTCAGTTTGTAAAAATAACCCATTAGTTTCTGCCAATTTTTGCATCGTATAAGCGCGAAGCGTGGGGACTAAAACAAAAAAATGTCCTTCATTTTTTAAAAGAATAGCAACGTTTTGAACTAATGTAGCCCAAGGTAAATGAGTGCTATGAGATGCTGTATTTTTATTTTCATCTGGTGATTTTAAATCGCCTTCATAAAAAGGGGGATTGGAAATAATTAAATCAAAACCATCTTGAGAATATTCGCGTGTAAAATCTTGTAATGATTGATGATGCACCCTCATTCTTTCTTTCCAAGGACTGCCTTCAAAATTACTTTTAGATTCTGCTGCAGCTTGAGGTTCAATTTCAAGTGATGTAATGGAAGTGTTAGCAGCACTTTTTTGAGCCAGTATTAAACTTAATATTCCAGTGCCAGTTCCAATATCTAAAATGGAAGAAGCATTTTTATTAATTTCTGTATGAGCCACCCAGGCTGCAAACAAACATGCATCAGTACATACTTTCATTGAAGTATGTTGCTGATGCACGATAAACTGTTTACATTGAAAATAGGGATTTGCCACTATTCAGAAGTTAAACCTGCGCTTAAATATTCTGAATTTAAACGAGCAATATTTGCTATTGAAATTTCTTTAGGGCAAGTAGCTTCACAAGCACCAGTATTGGTACATGAGCCAAATCCTTCTTTATCCATTTGAGCTACCATACTTAACACACGAGTTTTACGCTCTGGAGCACCTTGAGGTAATAAAGCTAAGTGAGATACTTTAGCACTTAAGAATAACATAGCAGAACTGTTTTTACAAGCCGCTACACAAGCACCGCATCCAATACACATAGCTGCTGCAAATGCATCATCTGCGTTTTGCTTTTCAATGGGTAGACTATTGCCATCTACTGCATTACCTGTATTCACACTAATATATCCACCTGCTTGAATGATTCTGTCAAATGCAGAACGATCAACTGTTAAATCTTTTACAATGGGGAAGGAGTTAGCTCTCCATGGCTCAATCACAATGGTTTCGCCATCTTTAAATGCACGCATATGCAATTGACAAGTGGTGTTGGCTTGCCAAGGACCATGCGGCTTACCATTAATATATAAAGAACACATTCCACAAATGCCTTCGCGACAATCATGATCAAAAGCAACAGGCTCTCCACCTTCGGTTATTAATTTTTCATTTAAAATGTCTAGCATTTCTAAAAAAGACATTTCATCCGAAATCCCTTCTACATTATAAGTTACAAATGCACCAGTGGTTTGTGCATTTTTTTGACGCCAAACTTTTAATTTTAAATTCATTTTATTTTGTGACATATCTTAAATATTATTCAGGTAAATAGTAGGGTTGCTTTATTTGTAGTTACGTTGACTTGGTTGAATGACATCGTATTTTAATTCCTCTTTGTGCAATGTCCAATCATGATCCCCTTTATTTTCCCAAGCAGCAACGTACATGAAATTTTCATCGTCTCTTAATGCTTCACCTTCAGGAGTTTGATATTCTTCTCTAAAGTGACCACCACAGCTTTCATTACGATTTAAAGCATCAACACACATTAACTCACCTAACTCAATAAAGTCAGCCACACGATTGGCTTTATCTAACTCAGGATTATATTCATTGATTTCTCCTGGGATACGAACATCACTCCAAAATTCTTTTTTCAAAGCTTGCACTTCCGCAATAGCTTGTTTTAAACCTTCTTCATTTCTCGCCATACCGCATTTATCCCAAATAATTTTACCTAAACGTTTGTGGAAACTTTCCACTGTTTGAGTACCATTTATATTTTTTAATAATTGGATTCGTTCTGCTACTTTTTTAGCCGCTTCTTCAAAGGCTGGATGTGTTGTTGGAATAGCAGCATTGTAAATTTCATCGGCTAAATTATTACCCACAGTATAAGGTGCAACAAAATAACCATCTGCTAAACCTTGCATCAAAGCACTTGCACCTAAACGGTTAGCACCATGATCGCTAAAATTAGCTTCACCTAATGCATATAAACCTGGAACGGTAGTTTGTAATTCATAATCTACCCAAAGACCACCCATGGTATAATGCACGGCTGGATAAATACGCATAGGCACTTCATATGGATTTTCTCCAGTAATTTTTGCATACATTTCAAATAGGTTGCCGTATTTTTCTTTCACGACTTCTTTTCCTAAAGCAATAATCTGCTCATGAGATACATTAGAAAGTCCTTGCTTGCTTACTTCAATCTTGCCATATCTTTCAATAGCCGCTGCATAATCTAAATATACTGCTTGTTTACTCGTACCTACACCAAAACCAGCATCACATCTTTCTTTAGCAGCTCGAGAAGCTACATCACGAGGTACTAGGTTTCCAAAAGCAGGGTAGCGACGCTCTAAAAAATAATCTCTATCTGCTTCGGGTATATCATTGGCTTTTCTGGTTTCTCCTACATTTTTTGGTACCCAAATACGTCCATCATTTCTTAATGATTCAGACATTAAAGTTAATTTGGATTGATGATCCCCACTTACAGGAATACATGTAGGATGAATTTGAGTAAAGCAAGGATTCGCAAAATAAGCACCTTGCTTATGTGCTTTCCACGCAGCTGTTACATTGGAACCCATGGCATTGGTTGATAAATAATATACATTACCATATCCACCAGAACATATTAAAACTGCATGTCCAAAATGCTTTTCTAATTCACCTGTAATTAAGTTACGAGCAATGATACCTTTTGCTTTGCCATCAATTTTAACAATGTCCAACATTTCATGTCTTGTATGCATAGTTACATTACCTAATGCCACTTGACGTTCTAAAGCTTGGTAGGCCCCAATTAATAATTGTTGACCTGTTTGTCCTGCAGCATAAAAAGTTCTTTGAACTTGTGTGCCCCCAAAACTACGGTTACTTAATAATCCTCCATATTCACGAGCAAAAGGAACTCCTTGTGCTACACATTGATCAATAATATTAGCACTTACTTCCGCCAAGCGATGAACATTGGCTTCACGTGCACGGTAGTCTCCTCCTTTAATGGTATCATAAAATAATCTGAAAACACTATCTCCATCGTTCTGATAATTTTTAGCAGCATTGATTCCACCTTGTGCAGCAATACTATGGGCACGACGTGGGGAATCTTGAAAACAAAATGCTTTTACTTTATAACCTAATTCACCCATCGCAGCTGCAGCAGATGCGCCTGCCAAACCTGTACCAACAATAATCACTTCCATTTTTCTTTTGTTGGCTGGGTTCACTAATTTACAATGACCTTTATAGTCTACCCACTTATCATCTAATTTTCCTGCTGGTATTTTTGAGTCTAACATATGTAATCTTTTATCTATCGTTTAGAATATATTTTATTTTGAATTTTTAATTTACCCAATGTAAATAAAAACTAATAGGCATTAAAGCAAACACAAGAGGGATGACAATTGCGAAACCATATCCAATGCTACTTATTAATACATGGTATTTTTTATTATGAACTCCTATGGTTTTGAAAGCACTTTGAAATCCATGTGCCAAATGATAACCCAAAGAAATACAAGAGATCACATAAAATATGACCACCCAAAGTGATTGAAAAGTTTCTTGCATGACTGCATATAAATTATGCACTACAAACCCGTTCCCTAAATCAATTTCTTCGACTCCTGTAATACGAGAAGGAATCCAAAAATGTTTCCAGTGTATGATGAAGAACATTAATAAAATGGTTCCTAATATAGCCATGCTACGACTATACCATTTACTTCCATCTTTATAACTCACTGCATATCCTACAGATCTTTTGCTTCTATTTTCTAAGGTTAACATATAACCTTGAATGATATGCAAAAAGATACCTAAGAACAAACCAATTTCAAGAACTCGGGGTACGACATAGCTCCCCATAAAATGTCCGGCTTTGTTAAACATGACACCGCCATCCATTGCCCAAATACAAGCATTCAATCCAGCATGTACTACTAAAAATAATACTAGAAAAATACCTGTGAAAGCCATTACCAATTTTTTCCCCACAGAGGAAGTAAACATTTGCTTAAAAGTCATAGTAAGTTCAATTTTAAAAATCTTTGCAAAAATAGCAATGAATTTTGGTGTAGAGCTATTTCGTTGTAAATTTTTGACAATCAACCTTTCCAACCTTAACAAACTGTGCAAAGTTCACGATAACGTTTGCGTGTATTTACCCCAATCTTTAAATAATCCCTCTTAAGATAATTTTTAACCGCTTGCATAAAAAAACCAACCAAAATCATAGAAAGGCCTAATTTTAGGGCATGATTAAAGTGTTAGGCATCCTTTGGAATAGCTTTAAAATGGCATTACAGGAATTAAAAGTGAACAAATTGCGCACTTTTTTATCCTTATTTGGCATTACAATTGGCATTTTTTGCATCATTGGTGTGTTAGCAACCATTGATAGCTTGAAATCCAAAATCAAAAATGACCTTTCAAGTTTAGGAAGTAATACTATTTATGTTGACAAATGGAGCTATGGTGGAGAAGGGGGTGGCGGAAGTGATTTTCCTTGGTGGAAATACATGAAACGTCCCAACATGAAAATCCAGGAAATGGAATTCATTCAAAAAAAGAGTGAATTGACTGCAAATGCTGCTTTTTTCATTTCTCGTACAGAGAATTTCAATTATGAAGAAAATATTTTAAAAGGCGTGAGTGTGTATGGTGTGACACCCGATTTTAATAAAATTCAATCATTCAATATTGCTTACGGTAGATATTTTAGTGAAACCGATTTTAATAGAGGGGTGCCTTTTGGAGTCATTGGATATAGAGTAGCTCAGGAATTATATGGCAAACCTGAAACCGCGATTGGTAAAACTATTTCTTATGGAGGTCGTCGATTATTAGTGATTGGGGTGGTAGAAAAACAAGGGAGTTCTATGATTGGTGGATTTTCATATGATGTGGCTTGCATGGTGCCTTATCAATATTTTGCGAGTATATTCAATCCTGATAATTCCAATCCTTATATTATGGTACAAGCCAAGCCTGGCGTACCTTCCAAAGCTTTGCAAGACGAATTGAATGGAGTGATGAGACAATTAAGAAAATTAAGCCCTACGCAGGAAGATAATTTTACTTGTAATGATGTGGCTCAATTTAAAGATCAAATTGAAAAAGTATTTGGTTCTATCAATCAAGGGGGTTGGGCAATTGCAGGATTATCATTAATAGTAGGTGCTTTTGGTGTAGCTAATATTATGTTTGTCACAGTGAGGGAAAGAACCAGTCAAATTGGTTTAAAGAAAGCCATTGGCGCGAAAAGTTCTACCATCTTGTATGAGTTTTTATTAGAGAGTGCTTTCTTATGTATTATTGGTGGTTTAGTAGGATTATTTTTAGTATGGATGTTAACGCTCGCGTTAAGTGCCGTATTACCTTTCCCAATTATTATAGCGCCTAGTATTATATTTTTAGCTCTATCATTATGTATTGTATTAGGAGTCATTAGTGGAATTATTCCAGCATCCATTGCTGCTAAAATGAATCCGGTAGAAGCCATTCGTACTAAGTAATTATTATGTCTGTCATTATATTAGCCATTGAATCTTCTTGTGATGAAACTGCTGCTTCTGTAGTTGTTGATGGAAAAATTTTCTCCAATTTTATTGCCAATCAAACGGTGCATGAAAAATATGGCGGAGTCGTTCCTGAATTAGCAAGTCGTGCTCATATGGAAAATATAGTTCCAGTGGTGCACGAGGCTTTAAAGAAAGCGTTTCCTGAATTATCACTAGATCAGCAATTAGCGAAACTCAATGCTATAGCATTTACGCAAGCGCCTGGTTTAATTGGAAGTTTATTAGTAGGCGCGCAATTTGCAAAATCATTGTCCTTGGCTTTAGATATTCCTTTAATAGCCGTGAATCACATGCAGGCACATGTATTAGCAAATTTGATTGATACGCCTGCTCCAAGTTTCCCTTTTTTATGTTTAACAGTAAGTGGTGGGCATACTCAAATTGTACAATGCAATAGTGCTGCTCAATTAATTATTTTAGGCGAAACCATTGATGATGCTGCTGGAGAAGCCTTTGATAAAATTTCTAAAATATTAGGACTTCCTTATCCAGGGGGGCCTGTGTTAGATAAATTGGCCCAATTAGGCAATCCAAAAGCTTTTGAATTTGCAAAACCGCAAGTGCCCGATTTAAATTTTTCTTTTAGTGGTTTAAAAACTAGCGTCCTTTATTTTTTAGCTAAACAATCTCCCGAATTTATTGCCGAAAACTTAAATGATCTCTGCGCCTCCGTTCAATATACTATAGTTGAAATTTTATTAAAAAAGATGAAAAAAGCCATTCAGGAAACAGGCATTCATCAAATATGTATTGCGGGTGGGGTGAGTGCCAATAGTGGCCTTAGAAAAGGGATTCAGGAGCTAGGCGAAAAGACCCATTCCTCGGTATATCTGCCTCGTTTTGAATATTGTACCGACAATGCCGCTATGATTGCCATAGCCGCTCATTTTAAGTATTTAGCGGGCGGTTTTGACACCCTTTCAGTGACGGCATCGGCCCGTTCTACCTGGGCTTAAACTTAATAAAGTCATTTTAAAATTTTCAATTTAACTTTGCAGCCTTAAAAACAGGTTACACATGATTAGTGCTAGAAACGTCACATTGGCTTTTGGGAAAAGAGTTTTGTTTGATGAAGTAAATATTAGCTTCACCAAGGGAAATTGTTATGGTATTATTGGAGCTAATGGTGCAGGTAAATCCACGTTCTTAAAAATATTAAGTGGAGAAATTGAGCCCAATAAAGGAACGGTAGAAATCACACCCGGCGAACGTATGGCGGTGTTGAAACAAAATCAGTTTGAATTTGATGAACAAACAGTATTGAATACCGTTTTGCAGGGACATAAACGCATGTGGGATGTGATGCATGCAAAAGATGCTTTATATGCAAAAGAAGATTTTACCGAAGAAGATGGATTAAAGGCAGGGGAATTAGAAGCTGAGTTTGGGGAAATGGGTGGCTATGAGGCAGAAAGTAATGCCGCTAGTTTATTAAGTGATTTAGGAGTGAAAGAAGATATGCATCAAATGTTGATGAAGGATATTCCGAGCAATTTTAAATTACGTGTATTGTTAGCGCAATCCTTATTTGGTAATCCTGATATTTTGTTATTAGATGAGCCTACGAATGGATTGGATATTGAAACGATTGGTTGGTTAGAAAACTTTTTAGCGGATTACGAAAACATCGTTTTGGTGGTGAGTCACGATCGTCACTTTTTAGATACTGTTTGTACACATGTGTCGGATGTGGATCGTTCTAAAATAAAAACCTTTTCGGGTAACTATACTTTTTGGTATGAGTCTTCTCAATTAATGGCGCGTCAATTGAGTGATAAAAATAAAAAGAATGAAGACAAGCGTGCTGCCTTATTAGATTTCATTGCACGTTTCTCAGCGAATGCGAGTAAAAGTAAGCAAGCTACTTCTCGTAAGAAAGCATTGGAAAAATTAACCATTGAACAAATTGAACCTTCTAATAGAAAGTACCCTGGCATTATCTTTCAGCCATTACGCGAAGTGGGTAATCAAATTTTGAATGTCGAAAAATTGACTAAAAAAGTGGATGATCGTACTTTATTTAAAGACGTCACGTTCACTGTAAGCAAGGGCGATAAAATTGCATTTTTAAGTAAGGATCCTTTAGCAATTACTTATTTTTTTGAAATTATAAATCAATCGGGTGTTGCAGATGGTGGAAGTTTTGAATGGGGAACAACTATTACCAAAGCGTATCTTCCAATGGAGCATAATGATGAGTTTTTAAATCCAATGACATTAATGGATTGGTTGAGACAATTCGTACCAGCCCATGTAACAGATGCCGATGAACCTTTTATTAGAGGATTTTTAGGTAAAATGTTGTTTAGTGGGGACGATGTCATGAAAAAAAGCAATGTATTAAGTGGAGGAGAAAAAGTGAGATGTATGGTGAGTAAGATGATGCTTCAAAATCCGAATGTGGTGGTGTTGGATCAGCCAACAAACCATTTGGACTTGGAAAGTATCCAAAGTTTCAATGAGGGATGTCAAAATTTTCCCGGAATTGTATTGATGACCTCGCACGATCATACTTTCATGCAAACCGTAGCAAACAGGGTGATTGAATTAACCCCTAAAGGCATCATTGACAGATTGATGACTTTTGATGAGTATATGGAGGACAAAAGAGTACAAGAATTAAGGGCAGAATATTACGCTTAGGAACTCAAACGGGCTTTATATTGGTATGAAAACCAATATTTTAGCCTTTCTACCCCTAAAAAGGGTGGTTTCTTTAAAAAAACACTAAAATAAATGGGAGTGTAAAGGTTATTTACTTACCTTTGCAGTCCGTAAAAATTAATTTCTCATGGCTAGAGTATGTCAGATAACTGGAAAGAAACCGATGACTGGAAACAGTGTTTCACACTCCAACATCAAAACGAAGCGTCGTTTCCTTCCTAATTTGCAAAAGAAGCGTTTCTACTTTGTAGAAGAAGATCGTTGGATCACTTTAAAAGTATCTACCGATGCGTTAAGAACCATCAATAAAAATGGCTTAGCAGCAGTAGTAAAAGGTCTTAGAGCTGACGGCGAAAAGATCTAACCTCAAATAATTAAGTATAATTTATAATATACCATCATGGCAAGGAAAGGAAATAGAGTTCAAGTAATACTAGAGTGCACAGAGCACAAGACTACCGGTTTACCTGGTACAAGTCGTTATATTACTACTAAGAACAAAAAGAATACTCCAGATCGTTTGGAGTTCAAAAAGTATAACCCAATTTTGAAAAAAGTAACTGTTCACAAAGAAATTAAATAATCATGGCAAAAGCAGCTTCAAAAAACGCGAAAGTAAAGGATCTTAAGGCTTCTGCTGAGGCCAAAAACTGGACAAAAGTAATTAAAGCTATACGTAGCCCTAAAACTGGTGCGTATACATTTAAAGAAGCGATTATCCACAAGGATAAAGTAAAAGATTATTTAAGCGCTAAATAATAGCCCTTAACTCATTTTTGCTTTACGCATAAATTATTAAAAGCTTCCTCATGGAGGCTTTTTTAATGACTAGGATGATCAATAGGATGATGAATAGGATAAGGTTATTGAAAGGACGAAGTTCCTTTGAAAAAATAAGTACATTCGTAATATGAGTTTTTTAGGAAAAATATTTGGGAAGAAAGAAAAGGAAACTTTAGATCAAGGTTTGGAGAAAACAAAGCAAGGTTTTTTTGAACGTATTTCTAAAGTAATCATTGGGAAGACATCCGTGGATGACGAAGTATTGGATCAATTGGAAGAAGCCTTAATTGGAGCAGATGTTGGGGTAGACACTACCTTGGCTTTGATTGAAAAAATTCAAGAACGCGTTAAAAAAGACAAATACGTTTCTACCTCCGAATTGAATCAAATTTTACATGATGAAATTGCTTCCTTATTAGTGGAAGCGCCTTCTGCAAAATTGGGGTTTACGGCACCAGTGAATACCAAACCCTATGTCACTTTAGTAGTAGGAGTGAATGGAGTAGGAAAAACAACGACCATTGGCAAATTAGCCCATCAATATAAACAAGCGGGCAATCAAGTTATATTAGGAGCTGCGGATACTTTTAGAGCCGCTGCAGTTGATCAATTAACTATATGGAGTGATCGTGTAGGTGTATCTATTGTGAAACAAAATATGGGTTCAGATCCCAGTGCCGTTGCTTTTGATACCGTTCAGTCTGCAATTGCAAAAAATGCTGATATCGTTTTAATTGATACTGCAGGACGTTTGCATAACAAAACACATTTGATGGATGAGTTGAATAAAATTAAAAGAGTTATTCAAAAACAAATACCAGACGCGCCGCACGAAGTATTATTAGTATTAGATGGATCTACTGGACAAAATGCATTAGAGCAAGCCAAGCAATTTATGGCGGTCACGAATGTAACTGCTTTAGCCATTACAAAATTAGATGGAACTGCAAAAGGCGGCGTAGTACTAGCGATTGCACATCAATGTAAAATTCCTGTAAAATATATTGGTGTAGGAGAGCGAATCGAAGATTTATTAATTTTTAATAAAGATGAATTTGTAGATTCTTTATTTAGTCTTTCCAAATAGGAAGAGAATTCAAAAAGAGAAATCAAAGAGAATAAATTGAATTAAAGAGCAGTTCCTTATTTTATTGTATACCGAACTCCAATTCCGCCCCATCCACTTTCGAAATAACTTCCACCTACAAAATTGAATGAAGGTTGCCAATCGATGCTAAAATTTAATGGAGCATCTTTTATTTTATAATCCAATCCTAAAATTCCGTCTACTCCTACAGCGATCCCCGCTTTATGTGCTGAATTTGATTTCTTCCATTCTTCGTTCCAAATGGCCATATGACCTCCATATCCAACATACCAAGCCAAGTTTTCGGTATTAGCAAATGGGGTATATTTTTCATATAAAATAGTTGCTTGAAAACCATCTACCGATAAAAAGCCAACTGCTTCCACGGCTTTATTAGCTCTTATAAATTGTTTATAGCTAATAGCACCAGGATATAACTTTACGCCTAGGGCCTTTTGATAGCTTGCATTAAATTCTGGGTTGCTGGTTTGGCTGTGTACTTGAATTTTGCCAATAACACTAAAACAAAGGGCAAATATGAATATATTCTTCATAGCATTCATGATTGGGGATAAGGCAAATTTAAGGGTTATTCCTATTAAACGGATGTTTAATAAATGCTAAAATTTGGTTAGGTTTGTAACATGTTTAGTTTTCAAGAATTATCCGAAAAATTTAATCAGGAATTTGAACATCCTCATTTTCCTGAAACCCCTAGTACCCTGTATGAACCAGGGAATTATTTTTTAAATATAGGTGGAAAACGTATCCGACCTGTAATGTGTTTATTAGGCAATGAGTTGTTTAGTGATATACATCCTGATGCATATCAATTAGCTAATGCGGTGGAATTATTCCACAACTTCACATTAGTTCATGATGATATGATGGATGCAGCTTCATTAAGAAGAGGTAAAACCACAGTACATATAAAGTATGGTGATAATACGGCTTTATTAGTGGGGGATGTGATGATGATTCGTGCGTATGAGTATATTCAAAAAATTAAATCCAATCATCTCTCTAAAATTTTGCAAATTTTTAATCAAACTGCAAAAGAGGTTTGTGAAGGGCAGCAATTGGATATGGATTTTGAGAAAATGGAGAAAGTGAGTTTGGATCAATACATTCATATGATCACTTTAAAAACTTCAGTTTTATTAGCCGCTAGTTTGGAAATGGGTGCTATTATTGGAGGGGCGAGCGAAAACAATTGCAAGCAATTATATGAATTTGGTAAAAAAATTGGAATTGCCTTTCAAGTGCAGGATGATTATTTAGATGCCTTTGGAGATGCAGCCATTTTTGGAAAGGAGCCAGGGGGTGACATCAAACAAAATAAAAAAACATTCTTACTTATACATGCTTTGGAAGTGGCTACGGCACAACAAAAGAAGGAATTGGACGAGTTGATGCAAAAGGAAAGCCCTGATAAAGTTGAAAAAGTGCTTTCTATTTTTAAAGAATGTAAAGTGGATGAATGGGCCGAAAGTTTAAAGGTGAAATATATGAATGAAGCTTTTGAGCATCTAGAAAATATAGCCGTCATGGATAAGCGTAAAAAGCCTTTGATAGAATTAGCGAATTATTTAATGAATCGAACTAAGTAATATTTGTAAATTTTTTAATTTAAATTAACCATAACATGTCTATTTTCCGAAAAAAATCGATTGATAAAATTGTTCAGGATGCAGCTGCTGGATATAGTGATGGACACAGTGAAAGTGGAATGAAGAAAATATTGGGAGTTCGAGATTTAACTTTTATGGGCATTGCGGCTGTAGTAGGTGCAGGCATTTTTTCGACAATTGGTACTGCTGCTTTTCATGGAGGGCCAGGGATTTCATTATTATTTGTTATCACAGCGATCACTTGTGGATTCAGCGCATTATGTTATGCCGAGTTTGCAAGCCGAGTTCCCATCGCAGGAAGTGCTTATACCTATGCTTATGTTACATTTGGTGAAGTAGTAGCTTGGATTATTGGCTGGGCCTTAATTTTAGAATATGCGATTGGTAATATTGTAGTTGCAATTAGTTGGAGTGGATATTTTGTAAATTTATTGGAAGGTTTTCATATTCATTTGCCAGGTTGGTTATCTACCAACTTTGAACAAGCACAACAAGGATATGAAGAAGCTATGCAGCATTTAGCTGCAGGGGGCACCCCCGAAACATTTAGTAAGTTAGCGCGTATTGGCTATGATGCCATGACAAACGGCCCATTAATAGGAGGTTGGAGAGTCATACTAAATGTACCTGCTTTAATTATAGTAGTGTTAATTACAATGTTAGTGTATCGTGGCATTAAAGAAAGTAAAAAGACCACCAATGCCATGGTGATATTCAAAATCGTAGTGATCGTTTTTGTTATTATATTAGGATTCTTTTATGTAGACACCTCTAATTGGGTTCCTTTTATGCCCAATGGATTCAAAGGAGTTTTAGCGGGTATATCAGCTGTATTTTTTGCTTTTATTGGGTTCGATGCGATTTCTACCACGGCAGAGGAATGTAAAGATCCTCAACGTGATTTACCTAAGGGCATGATTTATAGTTTAATCATTTGTACAGTACTTTATATTTTAATTGCATTAGTACTCACAGGTATGGTGAATTATAGTCAATTAAAAGTGGATGACCCTTTAGCTTTTGTTTTTGAAAAAATTGGCATGCATAAAGTTGGATATATTATTTCCATTAGTGCTGTGGTGGCTACCACAAGTGTCTTATTGGTGTTTCAATTAGGACAACCGCGTATATGGATGAGCATGAGTCGTGATGGATTATTACCTAAGAAGTTTTCTACAGTGCATCCTAAATTTGGAACACCTTCTTTTGCAACTATTGTAACAGGAGTTTTTGTTGGGGTGCCTTCCTTATTTATGTCCATTAGTCGTATGACAGATTTAACGAGTATTGGTACTTTATTTGCTTTTGTTTTGGTTTGCTTTGGCGTATTAGTATTGCCACGTTTATCGCCGACTGTCAAAAATAAGGGGTTTAGATTGCCTTATATGAACGGTAAATTTATTATTCCATTCATTGCGGCAGTCTTCATATATTTTGGACAAAATAGAATCAAGGAAGCATTTACAAGTATGGGACATGAAGGGTATCAAGAAATTTTATACTTAGTATTTGTCTTTATTTTAATCATAGTAGCTATCCTTAGTTTCATTCGTAATTACTCCATTATACCTGTTATTGGTGCCATGTGTTGTTTGTATTTAATGATTGAGATTCCTCCAGTAAGTTGGTTGTGGTTTTTTGCTTGGATGACAATCGGGTTAATATTTTATACATTTTATGGTCGAAAAAATAGTTTATTGTCCAAATCAGACAATCCCATTTAACCCATGAAATATCAGGTAGGTGACGAAATTTTAGTATTACACAGTAACGAGGAAGGGCATATTATTGAAATCATGAATGATGAAATGGTCATGATTGAAGTAAGAGGTGTGAAGTTTCCTGCGTACATGGACCAAATTGATTTCCCTTATTTTAAAAGATTTACTCAAAAAAAACTTTTTCCTACTAAGGAGTCTGCCCCTAAAATATATGTAGATCAAATACCTAAGGAAAAAATTCAAAAAAATGATAGTAAAGAAGATGAAGGTGTATGGTTAAATATCATCCCTAAATTTAATTTAGATGACTTTAATGATGAAATAGTGGAAAGTTTAAAAATGTATCTTTCTAATCGTACTCGGGTAGCTTATAAATTTGAGTACGCACAATTATTTGGTCAACATACCGACTTTGCTTTAGTTTCTTCTATTCCGCCTCATACCGATTTTTATGTGCATGATATCCCATTTGCTTCGGTGAATGATGGTTTAAGTTTTACAATTGATTTTTCTTTACAAGAGCCCCATAAAAAAAAGGCAGATCATTTTGAAACTAATATTAAAATTAAACCTAAGCAATTGTTTCAACGAATAGAATCAATTAAAGAAGAAAATAAATTAGTCATTCCGTATGCTTTGTTTGATACTTATCCTGACAAAGCGGAAGACAATCATGTAGCTTTAGACATGTTGCGTAATGCGGGGTATAAAGTGTATGATGCTTCTAAGATTAAGCAACATTTACCTGCGGCAAGATCGGTAGTGGATTTGCATATTGAAAAATTAGTAGACAAGCATAGCCATCTTACCAATGCCGAAATGATGCATATACAATTGACTGAATTTGAAAAATGGTTTGATTTAGCTCAATTGCATCATTTACCTAGTTTAGTGATTATACATGGCGTAGGGACAGGCAAATTAAAGGCTGAAATTCATGAGTTGCTCAAAGTGAAAAAAGGGGTCAAACGTTTCATTAATCAATACTCTGATTTTTATGGATATGGCGCCACAGAGGTGTTTTTTGACTAATATCCTATCCCTTAATCATCCCATAATTATTTACTACCTTTGTATTACTACAAACCCGAACTATCGTGGTAAGCAATTACCAAGGAAAGTCCGGACAGCATAGGGTAACCCACCGGTCAATAGCCGGCGTCTCAATTTATTGGGACAGAGAAAGTGCCACAGAAAATAACTACCTCGCAAGGGGAAAAGGTGAAAATGTGCGGTAAAAGCGCACAGAAATAGTAAGTAATTATTATTTCGGGTAAACCTTGGGTGCTGTAATGCCATGTAAAGGAACGCTTGAGAACGACTCGTTCGAGTTCCAGGGTAGGCAGCAAGACTTTGTCAGTAATGATAAAGCTAGATAAATGATAGTTTAGAAACAGAATCCGGCTTACGAGGCTTGTAGTATTTTTTAAAATCAGTTTTCATTTTTGTTAAAGAATGAAACATAAAATGGATCATACATGACGATAGAGCAAATTAAGCGTATGAAGGACCAATTAAGTGTCCTGAGGAGGTTTCTTTGACGTCGAGAATCGATTATATAAAGTAGATACCGATAAGCAATTATCCTTGTCACCAGGATTCTGGGATGACAATACTCGTGCTACGGGTATTATGAAGGAAATTAAAGTGAATGAATATTGGATTCATTTATATCAAGCCGTAGCAAATAATTTAGAAGATTTTATTGTTTTATTTGAATTTTGGAAATCGGGAGATGCCACCGAATCTGAAACGCAGGATGCTTACCAAAAAGCAATGGCATCTATTGAAGAAGCCGAATTTAAGAGTACGCTGAATAAACCCGAAGATGAATTGCCTGCAGTCATGCAAATAAATCCAGGTGCGGGTGGGACAGAAAGCCAGGACTGGGCCGAAATGTTATTACGTATGTATTCCATGTATGGAGAAAAACAAGGCTGGACAGTCACTTCGTTAGATTATCAGGAAGGAGATGGTGCTGGCATCAAATCGGCAACCATTCAATTTGATGGACCTTTTGCTTATGGCTTTTTAAAAGCAGAATCAGGGGTGCATCGTTTGGTAAGAATTTCTCCTTTTGATAGTAATGCAAGAAGACATACTTCCTTTGCTTCTGTTTATGTATATCCTTTAATTGATGATACTATTGAAATTGTGGTAAATCCTGCAGATATTGAATGGGAATTTTATCGTAGTGGTGGTAAGGGTGGACAGAACGTTAATAAAGTAGAAACGGCGGTTCGATTAAAACATGCATCAGGCATCATTGTGGAGTGTCAACAATCTAGAACACAAGGAGAGAATCGAGAGTTAGCAATGAAAATGCTGAAGAGTAGGTTGTATGAAGAAGAAATGCGTAAAAAACAAGAAGCTTTGAATGCCACCAATGCTACTAAGAAAAAAATAGAGTGGGGAAGTCAAATAAGAAGTTATGTATTTCATCCTTATAAAATGATCAAAGATCATCGCACTGATTATGAAGTGGGAAATGTAGGGCCTGTGATGGATGGAGAAATTGATGGGTTTATCAAAGCATTTTTAATGCAAGAAAAGTCCGATCAATCAGATAAGTAAGTAAGTAAGTAAGTAAGTAAGTAAGTAAGGTCAATTCACTTAAAGAACTAATTGTTGGGGGCTAAAATATCAAACTTATTTTTAGGTCTCAAAGATTCTAACCATTTGAATCCATTGAGTTTTAAATCAGTGGATGTGGTTTGTCCCATAGGAGTCATTTTGCCCACTAATCTATTTCTAAATACCACTTTAGCAGGTTCATTATTTTCAAAAGTAATTTCAATGATCTGTGCATTGGAATGATTGACGCCAATAAAACTTTTATCATTGTCTAAAGCGAAATAAACATTTTCGGCATTCCCTCTGCATTTCATCTTAGCCAATTCTCCATTGTTAAACCAAGCATTCAGACGAGTTCCTTTTATTTGATTGTATAAATCGGCAGAATCCAATTTATTGATAGCAAAAGCGTTTTCAAATACATTTAATTGTTCTGGTTTTTTATCTTTCACATACATATAAATAGTATCGCCAGTAATTTGATTATTACTCGCCCAAACAATAGGATTACGTATCAATCTTATAGTAGAGTCGGATAAAGAATAAAATAAACTATCACATTTGGCTTGTAAAGAGTCGGAATATATTTTTACATTATGGAATGCTTCAAAATATTTATTTAAAGTAGTGTCAGTCATTTTTCCGACGCTGTCTCTAGCTTTAGGGAAGGGGCGTGTTAAATCGGTGATTTTACCTGAATATAAACTATCAGCACTTATGAACATAGTATCTTTTGCTTGCTTAATAAGAAGCAAAGGCATTTCAGTAGCTAGTAAAGCACTTTTATTTCTATTAGTTTTTATGTTGTTTGCTAATAAATCAAATCCTAAAGTGTCTTTGGATGCATAAATGGCATTCCCTCTAAATTCCCCTAATCCTAGAGAATCATTGATGGCCATGTCGTCTGCTATAAAAGTATAAGTACTATCATCTATACTAGACCTTTCATATAAATACCCTTTTTTAGTACCTAAATTATAATTGCCATTATGAGACCGTATAATTCTAGAGCCGGAAATAATTTTAGTAGGGCTAGTGAAATTAGCTAATTGAGAATAAGTATTGTATTCTAAAGTATCGGTATAAATATTAGTATCAGGATCTGTGGCTTCCACTTTTCTTCTAAATATGACATCTCTAGTAACTCCATAATAATATCCTTCTATACTTTTTAATTTTGTTTTATTACGAGTGAGTGTGCCTCCTTTTTTAAAAGTGCCAATTTTGACGGACAAATCATAGTCTAAGGAATCCGTGGTTAATACTCCACGTCCATCGGTCAATTTTACTTTCTTTCTTAAGTATGCTTTTTTGGTATTCCCAATATATTTTAAATATTGAGCATAAGTATGCACACTATCAGCGTCATTGATATGTACATTGCCAAAGCCTTCTAAAGTATTTTGACTGGTGTTTAAAATTAAACTGTCACCGTATAGTAAGGTTTTACCTTGTCTAATTTT
>CANBSH010000044.1 GCA_947372105.1 Chitinophagaceae bacterium | reverse complement strand
TATTACAATCAGCAGAGCAATTAATTAATATCAATCAATTTATTGAAAAGGAAACAAGAGCTTTAATGTATCCTACTTTGCGCGCGAGTACAGGCTATAACGTGAATAGCAGTAGCTCTGCGGCGGGATTTAGTTTATTAAATGAAAGCTATGGTCCATTCTTAGGTGTTAACTTAAGTATACCTATTTATGCAGGAAGCACTGCTAAGCGTAGTTTAAAAACAGCACAGTTAAATACAAATACTGCGCGCATACAATATAAAAATGCCGAACAAGACTTAGCCACACAATTATATAAAACCTATCAGTCTTATCAAAATAGTATTCAACAAATACCTATTGAAACGGATAACTATAAAATGTCACAATCCTTATTGGAACTCGTGATGCAAAAATATCAATTAGGACAAGCTACTATGGTAGATGTAAAACAAGCACAACAAAGTTTTGAAAATGCAGGCTTTAGAGTAGTGAGTTTACAGTTTGCTGCTAAAGTTGCTGAAGTGGAATTAAAACGCTTGTCTAATCAATTTAATTTTTAGTAATATTCATTACTGCTAATGCAATCAAAGCTACCTCATATTGGCACTAGCATATTTACAGTAATGAGTCAATTGGCGGTTCAGCATAATGCCATTAATTTAGGCCAAGGCTTTCCCGATTTTCCTATGAGTGCGGAGTTAATTGAATGTGTGCATCAAGCCATGAAGAACGGAAGCAATCAATATGCACATACTTATGGTGTTCCATTACTACGCGAAAGATTAGCAGAGAAAATAAAATATTTATATCAAGCAACTATTCATCCCGATACCGAAATCACGGTAACGCCAGGAGGGACCTATGCAATTTTTACTGCTTTTTCTACCATTATACAACCCGGAGACGAAGTCATTATTTTTGAACCTGCTTATGATAGTTATATACCTAATATTACATTTAATGGCGGTGTAGTAGTGCCTATTGAATTAGAATTTCCTACATATAGCATTCCTTGGGAAAAAGTAAAAGCAGCGATCACTCCTAAAACTAAAGCGATATTGGTGAATACGCCTCATAACCCTACTGGGCGTGTATTTACAAAGGAAGATATTTTACAATTGCAGGATATTGTGTTGCAAAATAATTTGTACCTCATTAGTGATGAAGTGTATGAGCATTTAATATTTGATAATAAGCAACATGAAACCGTGATGATGTATCCCGATTTATTTGCGCGCAGTTTTGTATGCTTTTCTTTTGGTAAAACATATCACTGCACCGGATGGAAGTTAGGATATTGTGTGGCTCCCGAAGCTTTAATGAAGGAGTATCGAAAAATACATCAGTTTAATGCATTTAGTTGCGATACGCCCAAGCAAATTGGTATCGCCAATCATATGAGTAATAAAGAAGCTTATTTAACTATTGGAAATATGTATCAGGAAAAACGTGATGTATTACGTGATCTCTTGAAAGACACGCCACTAGTACCTATCACCTCTTCGGGTTCTTATTTCGAAAGTTATCGTTACGATACCATCAGCAATGAATCTGACAAAGTATTTGCAGAAAGATTAGTGAAAGAATACGGCATTGCTACGATACCTATGTCAGCTTTTTATATGAACGGAACAGATCACAAAGTAATACGTTTATGCTTTGCTAAAAAAACAGAAACACTACAAGCAGCAGCAGCCTGTTTACAAAAATTACAGTCCTAATAGATTTATAAATCATTTCCCTTTTATACTTATTTAACGTATTTTCTGAATATATTAATTTATTTATATTATATTTAATTTAATAATGTTTAATTCCGTCTAGCGAAAAGTATCTATGCCATCTATACAAGAAAAATTTACACAACTTTTTGGTCATGCTCCAAGCTTGATGGTGCAATCACCTGGTAGAATTAATTTAATCGGAGAGCATACCGATTATAACCATGGCTTTGTATTGCCCGCTGCTATTAATAAATACGTACAAATTGCTTTCGAACATCGCACTGATGGAATGATACATATGCATGCTATAGATTTGAATGAAACTGTGACGGTACCAGCCCATCCACTTCAACCACATACCATTACTTGGGTAAATTATATTATTGGAGTAGTGGCTCAAGTGCATGCCCACCTTACTTCTCAGGCTAGTAATAACGAAACACTTTCTAAGCTTAATCAAGGTTTTGATATATGTATTCAAGGAGATATTCCTATTGGTGCAGGTTTGTCAAGTTCTGCTGCGGTAGAATCGGCAGTAATTTTTGCACTTAATGAATGGTATGCATTAGGACTTACTAAAATGCAAATGGCATTAATGGCGCAAAAAGCAGAACATGAATTTGCAGGTGTGAAATGTGGTATCATGGATATGTTTGCAAGTATACATGGCGAAGCCAATCAAGTGATGTTATTGGATTGCCAAGATTTAAGTTTTAAGTATTATCCTTTACAATTAAATGACTATTGTATTGTTTTGTTTGATACTTCTATTAAACATGCATTAGCTTCTTCCGAATATAATACGCGACGATTAGAATGTGAAAAAGGAATAAAAATTTTGCAACAAACCTATCCTGCCATTCAAACCTTTAGAGACGTAAGTGTACAGCAAGTAGAAGAATGCTTGTCTTTATGTAAGGATACAAAAGAGAATATCAACTCATCTTCAGTGACTACCCATCCATCACTAATAAGCACCAAAGTATATCAACGTTGTAAATATGTAGTGGAAGAAATAGAGCGTGTACAATTAGCCGTGAAGGATTTATTAGTCGGCGATATGAAGGCGTTTGGTCAAAAAATGTTTGCTACACATAGGGGCTTATCTGAGTTATATGAAGTGAGTTGTCCCGAATTGGATGTGTTAGTGAATGCTGTGAAAAATAATGAACATGTTTTAGGAGCACGTATGATGGGTGGTGGTTTTGGAGGCTGCACCATTAATATTATAAAAGCAACAGAAGTAGATCATATTATGAACGCTGTTTCTAGCCTATATACCCAACAAACAAAGCGTCCATTAAAGGTATATCCAGTTCAAATAGAGCAAGGAACTCATATAAAATAATTATATTACAGAGGAATGTTTTAAAATAATTTAAAAATGATGCTCAGAAAATTAATGACTGGGATTTTTATAATCCTCTTGTTTTCATTTGTAAACCTCGCATGTACTTTTAATCATTCAAATTCATCTACTATGAATGCGATAGCAAAGCTTACCAAAGCGCCTTTTGGCAGCATTGAAGGGCAGGAGATTACCCAATTCACTTTAACGAATGCTAATGGAATGCAAGTAGGCATTATTAATTATGGCGGGGCACTAACAAAAATTATCACAAAAGCAAAAGACAGTAGTTGGGGAGATGTAGTAACCGGATTTGATTCATTGAGTGGTTTTACACAAAAAGCAAATCCTTATTTTGGAGCTATCATAGGACGCTATGCAAATCGTATTGCTAAGGGTAAATATAAAGTGGATGGGGTTGAATACCATGCAGCACTTAATAATAATGGGCAATCTCTACATGGTGGTTTAAAAGGTTTTGATAAAGTGGTATGGGCTGCAACGCCATTAGCAGGGGACAGTAGCCTTCAATTAAATTATATAAGTAAAGATGGGGAAGAAGGATATCCTGGTAATTTAAAAATACAAGTGGTGTATACCTTAACTGCAAATAATAGTATTAAAATTGAATATACTGCCACTACCGATAAAACCACAGTGATTAATTTAACGAATCATTCCTATTTTAATTTATCTGCAGGCAAGTCGCCTACCATTTATGATCATATTTTACAAATGAATGCCAATCAATATACGCCAGTAGATACTGTATTAATTCCTACAGGCGAAATACTAGGTGTAAAGGGAACGCCAATGGATTTTACACAACCCAAACGCATTGGAGATGATATAGATAAAGTACAAGGAGGATACGATCACAATTGGATATTGAACAAAGCAGCAGGATTACAAGAAGTGGCGAATGTGTATGATCCTTTAAGTGGAAGGGTATTAACCGTAGCAACAACCGAACCAGGATTACAATTTTATTCAGGAAATTTTTTAGATGGTAGTTTAACCCATACCAAAAATGGGATTAAGTATATCAAGCATGGTGCATTAACATTAGAAACACAACATTATCCAGATGCGCCCAATCAATCTAAATTTCCAAGCACCATTTTAAAACCAGGTGAGGTGTATACTCAAACCACGGTATATACTTTTTCAACAAAATAATAAACCAAAACAAACGGTCCAATATGAATTATCAATTAAGCACATTAGATTTTGTCGTATTTCTAGTATACTTTGTTTTAATCTTATCTTATGGATATTATATCTATAAAAAAAGGCAGACAAAAGAACATGATTCTAAAGCCTTTTTTTTAGCGGAAGGATCTTTAACATGGTGGGCCATTGGCGCTTCTCTCATTGCATCTAATATTTCTGCCGAACAATTTATTGGCATGAGTGGGAATGGATTTTTTGTAGGTATCGCCGTATCTGCTTATGAATGGATTGCAGCACTAGGCCTAGTTGTAATAGCAGTATGGTTTATGCCCATCTATTTAAAAAATAAAATTTACACGATGCCTCAATTTTTACAAGTGAGGTATAACGAAACGGTTTCCTTGATCATGGCCGTTTTTTGGTTGTTCTTATATGTGTTTGTAAATCTTACTTCTATTTTATATTTAGGATCTATTGCAATTAATGGTTTATTACCAGGACAAAATCACTTGCATGAAATCATGATTTGCTTAGCCATTTTTGCCGTGTTTATTACTTTGGGTGGCATGAAAGTGATTGGATATACGGATGTGATTCAAGTGACGGTATTAATTATAGGAGGACTTGCTACCACTTATATGGCATTGTCTATGGTAAGTGAAAAATTTGGAATGGGTGGTGGTATTCTTTCTGGCTTTACTACTTTAATGCAACAAGCACCCGATCACTTTCATATGGTCATGGATAAGCCTACACAATCGTCTTCGCAAGAATATATTGATAAGTATATGATATTACCAGGTATTGCGATGTATGCTGCAGGACAATGGATTTTGAATATCAATTATTGGGGATGTAATCAGTATATCACACAACGCGCTTTGGGGGCAAATTTACCTACTGCGCGTAGGGGTATTTTATTTGCAGCTATGTTAAAATTATTAATGCCAGTCATTGTAATGTTACCTGGTATTGCCGCTTATGTACTACATAAAAATGGTCATTTGAATCATTTAGTAGGTGGCATGGATGGTGCATATTCTGCGGTGCTGGCCTTTTTACCTGCAGGATTTAAAGGTTTATCATTGGCTGCATTAACAGCTGCTATTGTGGCATCCTTAGCAGGAAAATCAAATAGTATTAGTACCATTTTTACATTAGATATTTATAAAAAATATTTTGCTACCGAAGCTAGTGAGGAAAAATTAGTTAAGATAGGAAGATGGGTGGTGGTATGTGCCATGTTTATTAGTGTGGTATTTACATGGGATGATATATTAGGTATTGGCGGTGCAGGTGGATTTACTTTTATTCAAAAGTATACCGGCTTTATTAGTCCAGGCGTATTAGTGGTATTTGTATTAGGTATGTTTTGGAAGCGTACCACAGGTACAGCTGCCGTGGTGGGTATTTTAGCTGGATTTATACTATCCTTATTTTATAATGAATTTGCGCCAATGGTTTTTGGAAATGAAACATTTTATTACACTGCTTATCCTAATGCACAAGGGGTATATAAAATTCCTTTTTTAGTGGCGATGGGTATTGCAGGAATTATTACCGCTATGCTCATGGTAGCAATTACTTTGTTAGGACCAAAAATGAATCCAAAAGCATTTGATATTGATAAGTCCATGTTTAAAGTAGATAAAACAACTTTAATATTAATTGTTTCCATCTTAATGATTTTATCAGCTTTGTATATTAAGTTTTGGTAAGAAAAATATTGCCACTGACTTTACAATAGTCAATTAAAAAAAATCCCTCCCACCGATAAATCGGGGGAGGGATTTTTAGTTTAAAAAATTTCCCAAAACCCTAAAGCACTAAACCCCAAAACCAAACCCCAAACCCAATTCCTAATCCTAAAACCAGGAGCCGTTAATAACAGTATCTCCGTTGGCATTATTTTTTTCAGTTCTTCTTTTTACTTCTTTGCGATGTAACCAAGTGCTAATGAACATCAAAGGAATAAATACAAAAGTAAGAGGAGGTATTCCTAACATACTAATCCATTTACCACCAAAGTGACGACGCATTGGGCGACGCAAACGTTCTGCAATCAAGTACATGGCAGGGACAATAAACAAAGTCATAAAGAAAGCGAAGATTAAACCAAATATTAAGGTCCAGCTTAATGGCTTCCAGAAGGCTACGTTATCACCACCAAAAAAGATATGTGGATTTAATTCACTAAATAAAGTAACAAAGTTGATGTTAAACCCAACTGCAATAGGAATGAAACCTAATATCGCAGCTAGTGCAGTTAACATGACTGGAATGATTCTAGTTTTACCAGCTTGCACCACAGCTTCACGAGTTTTATAACCACGTGCTCTTAATTCATCTGCAAATTCAATCACTAAAATACCATTCTTCACTACAATACCCGCTAATCCAACAATACCTAATCCAGTCATTACACCAGAAACTTTCATTCCAAATATAGAGAAGCCTAATAAAACTCCAATGATACTAAATATAATCTCTGTTAATATAATCACCGATTTACTGATGGAATTAAATTGTAACACCAACGTAAACAAGATCAACATTAAAGCAATGACTAATGCTTTCCCTAAAAATGCTACAGTTTCTAATTGTTGTTCGTTCTCACCAGTTTGTTTCACAGTAACACCATCTGCAATACCTTTAAAGTTGCCAATATATTGAGCAATTACAGCGTTCACCGCGGTAGGATTGTATCCTTGTGTTAACAATACATTGGAACGTAATTGAATTTGTCTTTTTTGATTTTTTCTTTTGACACTACCTAAAGTACTAGTAGGCTCTACTTTTACTAAGGAGCTAATGGGGATATTCTTCACCATACCACCCGCAGCCATATCTCTAAAGGACAAACGCATATTTAATAAATCCACTAAATTTTTACGTTGTGTCGCTTCATTACGTAATTGAATTTTATACTCTTCTTTACCATCTTTAATTTTTGAAATCTCTTTTCCAAATAAGGCGGTACGTAATTGCATGCCCACTTGAGCCGAAGATACCCCTTCAATTAAAGCACGGTCGCGATCAATCGTTAAAGTTAATTCTGGGTTTTGTAAATCCACATCCATTTTTAATTCTTCAATACCTGGAATTTGAGCAGCATCTAAATAGTTTTTTAAACCTACTGCTGTTTTAATTAATTTATCAAAATCTTCTCCTTGAATTTCAATATTCACTGGAGGTTCTGTAGGAGGCCCACTGGATTCTTGAGTCACTGTAATTTCTGCACCAGGAATTCCTTTTAATTCAGCACGAATAGCATCTAAATAAGGTTCGGTAGAAACGCCATGACGTTTTTCAAATTCTACAAAGTTCACTTGTATACGTCCTAATTCGGTACGTGTACTGCGATCACCTAACATAGGATCACCCGCACCTACAGCAACGTTACTAATGATACTTTCCACTAAAGGATTTTTAGTAGCACCTTCATTTTTTAATACTTTATTTACTTTCCCTTCTAAAACTTTAGTGACAGAATCGGTAAAATTAACTTGAGAACCTACAGGAAGTTTTAAGTACACATATATTTGATTGGGATCTCCCTTAGGGAAAAACTCAATACCCACACGACCCGTTTTAATACTCATTCCAAAAATGATAAAAGAAACGATCAGCAAAATAAAAGTGCCTACTAATAATCTTACAGGTCTCCATCCGCTTAAAGCGCGTCTTAATAATCTTTCATAAGTATCCATCAACTTTGGAAGAGTACTTGTTTGAAATTTCTCAATTGCATCGGTGATAAAATATCTGTTCGCTGCCACGAGTATCATAAAGAAAATAATGAGGTTACCTAAAAAGGTAGCACCCATTACATCTAAAATCACACCTAAAGCAATTGGAATCCAAAAGTTCTTACGTTTAAAAATGGCACTCTTAGGTTCGTTGTCTTTCACTTCATCGTGATTCATAAAGTCCACAGCAAATACAGGGTTCATTATAAATGCGACTACCAAGGATGCTGCTAATGTAAAAATTAACATAGCAGGTAAGTAAATCATAAACTTACCAATGATACCTGGCCAAAATAATAAAGGGAAGAAAGGCGCTAAAGTGGTAATGGTACCTGCTAATACAGGAACAAATACTTCACCTGCAGCCATCTTTGCCGATGTAGTTGCAGTTAATCTTCCTTTGCCTTGAATAAAAATACGGTGTGTATTTTCAATCACCACAATGGCATCATCTACGATAATACCCAAACCAAATAGTAATGCAAACAATACCATGAAGTTTAAAGTGATATGTCCACCTACTACTAAATCACCTGCAGGTAAAAACACAAAGGCTACGAACATACTCAACGGTACTGATAATGCCACAAAAAAGGCATTGGTCACACCCATAAAAAACATTAATACAATTAATACCAAAACAAAACCAATCACAATCGAATTCACTAATTCATTGAAGGAGCTTTTGGTACGAATACTTTGATCACCCGAAATAACTGCTTTCACATCCGAAGGAATGGTTTTCCCTTTAGCCTCTTCCACAATGGCTTTAACCGCATCCGAAGTAGCAATTAAGTTTTCACCATTACGTTTGATAATATTTAAAGTCAATACATTTTTACCATCCAAGCGCGCATAGCTTTCATTATTCTTCACGGTGTCTCTAATGTTCGCCACATCTCTTAAATAAATAGGAGCGCCATTGGAATTACGAACAATAATATTCGCAATATCATTTGCAGTTTTTAATTGACCTTTTAATTGAAGATTACGATTCATGTTGCCTACCTCTAATAAGCCACCCGATAAATCTAAATTTTCTCTTTGAATCGCAAAAGTGATATCGTCAAAAGTAATACCAGCACTTTGCATGCGGTAGTTATCAATATTAATTTGAAACTCTCTTTCGGGAGCACCTACTAAATCAACTCTATTAATTTGAGGAACACTTTCTAATTTATCTTTTAAATCATCTGCGTATTTCTTGAGTTGCACCAAGCTGTAGTTACCACTTAAGTTCACATACATAATAGGTTGCTCACTAAAGTTAATTTCAATAACACGTGGTTGCTGAGTTAGGTCATTAGGCAAATCAGTTTTTGCTTTATCTACCGCGTCTTTCACTTTTTGAAGGGCTACATCTGGCTTAACGTCTGTGCTAAACTCAACAGTGATGGCCGAAAAGTCCTGTTGAGATACCGACGTAAACTTATTAATTTTTACACCACTGATGCTTTTAATTTGCTTTTCAATAGGGCGCGTCACTAAGTTTTCAATATCCTTAGGAGAATTACCTACGTATACTGTTTGCACAAACATAGTAGGAATTACAATCTCAGGAAACTGCTCCTTTGGTAAGGTTAAAAATTGATAAATCCCACCCAAGCTAATAAACAACATCACTAAATAGATAGATGTTTTATTGGTAATACTCCAAGAAGTGGGCTTAAACTCCTTGAACTTTTCTTTTATTTTATTTACAGTGGACATATAAAAAATTCTTTATTTATTATTTAACAGAAGTGGTAATGTTTTGGCCATCAAAAATGGTTTGATATCCTTCGGTGATGATGTTTTCGCCTACCGCCAAACCAGATAAAATTTCAATATTATTGCCATAAAATTCACCTACTGTCACCATTTTTTTACGAGCGATTAATTTACCTTTTTCAGTTACTGCAACATAGATGAATTTTCCATTTTCATCGTTTTGTAATAAGTTGATAGGAATACTAATGGCATTTGCTTTTTCGTAATCTTTAATTTTTACCTGAGCCATTTGATTAGGACGTAAAGTATTGTCCACTGGTAATTTAGATTCCATAAAAAAGCTACGTGATAAAGGATCAATCACTTTACCTACAACATTAATTTTAGTCGCAATTGTTTTTTGAACATCTGTAAAAGTTAATATTAAATCGGTTCCTACTTTTACTTTACCTGCATAGTTCTCTGGTATTTGAGTAGTTACTTTTAAATGTTGAGTATTTACAATTTTAATTTGACCAGGTCCCATGAACATTTCACCTACTCTCACGTTCACATCTTCAGCCACACCATCTACATCACTATAAATGCTAGTATATGCTAATTGATCACGAACAATTCCCAATTGTTCAGAAGCTGCTTTTAATTGGCTAGCCAAGGCATCTGCATTGGTTTTAGCAGTCATTAATTGAATTTCACTACCAATATTTTGTTCCCATAAATTCTTTTGTTTTTCATACACTGCTTTAGCCAAAGCTGCTTGTGATTTTAAGGTTTCAATATTTTGAGAGGCAGCTGCAGCGCTTTGTTTGATTAAACTATTATCTAATTGCAATAACAATTGGCCTTTCTTTACCATATCACCTCTTTTCACATAGATGGCTCTTACTTGACCTCCACCTGCACGAGGTGTTACATAAGAAACGCTTTCAGATTCTACTTTTCCTTGTAGTTCAATATAATGAGTGAATGATTCTGTAGCTACTGGCTTCACTGCAACAATAATTTCTTTAACCGCTTCTGCACCACCTAGCTTTTGAATGTCTGCTTCTAATGCAGCAATTTTTGCATTCATGGTTAAGGCTTGTTTTTTTAAACCTTCTAATTCTGCTTTTTTAGCTTCTATAGGATTACTGCCACCACCACCACATGCAATGGATAACAAAATCAAAGTGCTCGATAATAAGTAAGAGATATATTTCATGTTATTTGTTTTATTCATTTTTGATAATTGGGAGCTCCTAGTTTGGAGCGCATTTTAGATTTATAATTTTCCTGTTGCTTTTAAGAAGTCCACTTTAGCAATTAAAGCAGTATATAAAGCATTCATATAATTGTTTTGAGCACTCACTAAATCGGCTTGTGCAGCAGATATCTCAGTGTTAGATCCAGTGCCTGCTTCAAATTTCTTTTTAGTTTGTTGGTACACGTTTTCGGCTAATTGCATATTTTTCTTTTGAAACTGCACCGTAGCCACAGAGGATATATAGTTTAATCTAGATTGTGTGATTTCATTATCAATATTATTTTTTAGACCCACCATTTGATTTTCAATTTGTTGTAATTCAATTTTTGTGCGTTTAATACGCGCATCTGTAGCAAAGCCATTAAAAATGGGCAAGCTCAGGTTTAAGCTAACCAGCTGTGTAGTAAACCAACTACCTCCTTCAAAAAAATCAAATTTTGTACGTTGAGCATTTTTAGAATAAGCGCCTGACATGCTTAAAGTAGGGAGATTACTTAATTGATAACGCTTCACATTATATTCTGTCAACTTTCTTAAAGTACCTAAGTATTTGTAATCTTTTCTCACACTGTATTGAAAATCATTTTCAACTAAAATGTCATTATTTAAACTTTGTTCATTAATCACTTCGGTTAAGGATAAGCTGTCTTTAACAGGCATACCCATTAACATTTTCAAACCCATAAATCCTATAGCAACACTATTCGTCGCTTTTAATTTTTCAGTTTGTAAATTATTTAATTGTACACTTACTTTATCTACATCTAATTTTTCCGCAAAACCATTCTTATACATAATTTCAGCATCGTGCGCTAATTTGCTTAAACGTTCAATGTTGGCATCTAAAATATTTAATTGTGTTTTACTAGCAGATAATTGATAGTATATTTTATAAATATTTGCTTTAATATTTTCTTCAGTCAAAGCTGCATTATTACGTTGCATTTCTAAGGAAGCTGCTCTTGCTTGTAAGGCAACAAATACTTGACCATCAAATAATAATTGTTGAAAATTCATCCCGTAATTAGCGTTGAATTTAGTTCCAAATTGAACAGGGATATAGGTTCCAGCAGGTTGACCAAAAAACTGACCAGGCAATAATGAAGTTGGAATTTTGGTATAATCGGTACCGCCAATATTAGAATTAATAGTAGGTAATGCTGCTGCGCCTATTTCGCGATTGGTTTGCACTTGAGCCTCAATTTGTAATAATGCGTTTTTAACTTGTACATTATTTTTTTGTGCAAAAGCAACGCACTCCTCCAATGAAAATGCGTGCACTGTTTTAGGTCCTTCTTGCGCACTCACTTGTAACATCATACAAAGACTGCTAAAAAGTAAAATGATTGTTTTCATAATTGTTTATTTATATACTTGCTTTAATTTTTTCTTGTTTGTATTGTTCCATTAAACGAATGCCTTCTAGTGTCATGACACCGTAAATAAAATTTTCGATGATTTGAAAATTCACTTTTCCTAAATCAAATTTATTTTGTGGAAACACATGAGCATCAAATGGTACGAAAAGCGTGGCTAATCTATATTTAGATAAAATTTCAATATCTATATTGTTTCTGTATACACCTTGTTCAATGCCTTTGATCAAATTGGTTTTAATAATTGAAAGCATGAACTCATTTTTAAATTGATCAATTTTTACAAATGCTTCAGGGTAGTATTTCGCTAATTCGGACATTGCTAAAGGATTCATGCTTTTAAACATGGCTTGCATTTCCTCTAGCATTAAGAAAATTTCATGTACCGAATTCTCGGCATCATTTTGAGCCTTAGTGTGCTTGTATACATGTTCTTCCAATGCCACTTCCACGACCGCTTTCACCAAAGTGTCTTTATCCTTGTAAAATTGGTAGATGGTTTTTTTGCTGATCCCTAATTGAGTGGCAAGGTCGTCCATGGTAACATGCTTGACGCCATGAAAAAGCATCAAATCACGGGCCTTCCATAGTATTCTGTTTTCCATATCCTTGTTTTGAAGGCGCAAAACTACGGAAACTTAAATCGTTTTCAAAGTTTCTAAGGTTAATTATATAATATTATGCTGAATGGCAAAATTGTATGAAATTTGGGCCTAAATCATGTTAAAATGCCCAGTTTAAGGCAAAAAGTCATCCAAAAACGTATTTTAAGCACATTTGCTCAATGGTTTTTCCAAGGGGTAGTGGTGTTGGCGCCCATTGGTGTCACCATTTGGGTGGTTGTGAGTCTCTTTAATTGGGTAGATAACTTTCTACCTAACCTCCTTAACTTTTTATTTCCGGTTCAATTTGCATCTGTCGATGGGCAAATACCCAAAGTAACAGGTTTAGGTTTTATTGTTGCTTTAACCTTAGTGGTTTTAGTGGGCTGGTTATCCTCTCTCTTTTTTGTAGAAAGACTGGTAGCTGTTTTTGATAAACTTTTAGAAAAAACACCTGGGGTTAAAATTATTTATTCGGTAGTGAAGGATTTTTTAGAAGCTTTTGCAGGCAATAAGAAAAAATTTGATCAACCTGTTTTAGTGAATGTAGATTCTACTGACGTATGGCGACTTGGTTTTATCACTCAACAAAACACGGAGCATTTTGGATTAAAAGATTATGTAACCGTTTATGTGCCCCATTCCTATGCGATTTCGGGTATTACTTATATAGTACCTACCGAAAGAATTAAAAAATTACCCAAAGGGGTGAACGCAGCAGAAGCAATGAAGTATGTAGTATCAGGTGGCGTCACTACTGTGGAAGAATAATGTTCGTAAGAATAATGTACATTTTATAATATCATAAATGCAATTACACAATTTTAATTCAGGCCCCTCTATTTTACCACCGGAAGTGTTGGATCAGGCTGCTGCTGCCATACATAACTTTAACAACACGGGTTTATCAATTTTAGAAATAGGACATCGCACGAGTTGGTTTGTTGATGTTGTCACTGAAGCGCAACAAACTATTAAAAGATTAATGGGATTAGGGGATGAATATGAAGTTCTTTTTTTACAAGGTGGAGCAACGATGCAGTTTATGCAAGTGCCTATGAATTTATTGGATGAGAAAGGCCTGGCTGCTATTTGTGATAATGGAGTATGGGGAAATAAAGCAGTCAAAGAAGCGAGTATTTTTGGTCCAGTGAAAGCAGTGTCAGATACTTCCGATAAAAAACATACCTACTTACATAAAGATTTAGATATTCCCAACAACGCTACTTATTTACATATTACAACTAACAATACAGTAGAGGGAACTCAATGGCATCAATACCCTCAGACGAATGCATTATTAGTGGGCGATATGAGTTCGGATATATTTTGTCGTCCTACTGACTTCCAAAAATTCGATTTAATGTATGCAGGTGCGCAAAAAAATATGGGTGCAGCAGGTGTTACTATAGTGGTGGTTAAAAAAGAAATACTTGGAAAAGTGAATCGCAAAATTCCTGCGATATTGGATTATAAAAAACATATTGAAGCAGGTTCTTTATTAAATACGCCTCCCGTTTTTTCTATCTACGTAAGTTTATTAACCTTAAGATGGATCGAGCAACAAGGCGGATTACAAGAAATGGAAAGACGCAATTTAGAAAAATCAACTTTACTATATAATACTATAGATAGTACATCTACTTTTTATTGTCCCATTGCAAAAGAAGATAGAAGCATCATGAATGCTGTTTTCTTTTTGACGAATCCAGAACATGAAGCACCCTTCTTAGAACTATGTAAAAAGCAAGGAATGATTGGTGTCAAAGGATATAGAACCGTGGGTGGCATTAGAGTGAGTATGTATAATGCACTTCCGTTATCAAGTGTGCAGGCTTTTTGTGAATTGATGAAACAATTTGCAGCTTCACATCCATAGCATTATACCTTCCTATTCGTTTTACTTAAAAATTATTATTAAGAGTTCATATTTTTCTGAATTATCTCTTTGAATCAGATATAATTTTGGCTAAAAAGAACGATATTTGCGCCCATGGCAAAAATTAGTCCTTTTGAAGCAGTTCGTCCTCAGCCCCAATTGGCGAAACAAGTTGCAAGTAAACCCTACGATGTTTTAAATAGTGCAGAAGCCAAAGTAGAAGCTGTTGGAAATGCCTATTCTTTTTTACATATCACAAAGAGTGAAATTGATTTACCTGAAACAACCGACATTCATAGTAAGGAAGTATATGAATTAGCATACAATAATTTAAATGCTTTTTTACAAAGAGATGTGTTGTTTAAAGAATCAAAACCTTGTTATTATATTTATCAACTCATTATGGATGGCAGAGCACAAACGGGTTTAGTATGTGTGAGCAGTATTGATGATTATAATAATGATATTATTAAAAAGCATGAATTTACAAGACCCGAAAAGGAATTAGATAGAATTAATCATATCAAAACCACGGGCGCCCAAACGGGAAATGTATTTTTAGCGTATCGCAATCAAGCTTCTATAGATACTTTAATAGAGAAGTGGAAGACCACTAAAAATCCAGTGTACGATTTTACAGCCGAAGATGGCATACAGCACACGGTGTGGGCAGTGAGCGATGAATCAACTATCGATCAAATTACACAAATATTTGCAGCCGAAGTTCCTTGTACTTATATCGCCGATGGACATCATCGTGCAGCATCAGCAGCAAAAGTATTGGTGGCATTAAGTGAAGAAGCGGTGACTAAACCAGGCGACGAAGTCAAAAAAATCTCTCCGTATTTTTTAACTACATTATTTCCATCCAATCAATTACAAATCATGGATTACAACCGTGTGGTAAAAGATTTGAATGGACATAGTGCCGAAGATTTTATACAAGCTTTACAAAATGATTTTACGTTAACTGAACATGAGGGTGCGTTGAAGCCTAGTTCGTTACATCAGTTTGGAATGTATCTTGATAAAAAATGGTATGCACTTACTTCTAAGGAAGGCACTTATACCAACGATCCTATTGGCGTGTTAGATGTGACTATTTTACAAAATAATATTTTAGGAAAATTATTAGGCATCCTAGATCAACGTACCGATAAACGTATTGATTTTGTAGGCGGGATTCGTGGATTAGGGGAATTAGAAAAGCGTGTAGATAGTGGCGAGATGACTGTGGCTTTTAGTTTGTATCCAGTAACTATTGACCAATTATTTAACATTGCAGATGCAGGTGAAGTGATGCCCCCTAAAAGCACTTGGTTTGAGCCAAAGTTGCGTGATGGTTTATTGACGCATTTGATACATGCTTAATTATTCAACAAAATTGAATCTACTTTAAATAAGATAATGAAAACCAACTGGTAAGGTTGGTTTTTTTGTGCCCTGAATTCTTTTTTTTCTGCCTCGTTTTTTGTACTTTGTTATACAATTTGCCTGCTATATGGAAATAAAACGACTCTTCGATTGTATCGAACATCAATTAAAGCATTTCCCTCAAGAAGATATGTTAGCCGCCAAGGAAAATGGCGTTTGGCGTAAGTATTCTACACAGGAAGTAGCTCAAAATGTAAACGAGTTAAGCGCTGGTTTATTAAGCTTAGGATTGTCTGCACATAATTTTTCACCCGAAGGGTCGGATAAAATTGCGGTGATTAGTACCAATCGTCCGGAGTGGTTGTTCGCCGATATGGCAGCGCAACAATTAGGATTAATATGGGTACCGGTATATCCTACGACCAATCCATTGGAACTTACTTTTATTTTAAACGATGCATCAGTACAATATATATTCGCAAGCAATCAGGAATTGTATGATAAGGTTATGTCAATTAAAGACAAAGTAGAATGCTTAAAAGATATTTATACGTTTGATAAAATTCCTGGAGCTAAACATTGGACCGAATTAAAATCAAAGGATGAAAATTTATTGAACCAAGTAAATCAAATTAAGCAAACCATTCCGGTAGAACAAGTGCTTACTTTTATTTACACATCAGGAACTACTGGCACTCCCAAAGGAGTGATGTTAACACATAAGAGCGTATATTTTAATATTCAATGCGGAAAAAAACATTTCCCTTTCCAAGACGAGCCTACTCAAAAAGTATTAAGCTTTTTACCACTCAATCATATTTTCGAAAAAGTGGCTTCTTACATTTATATGTATAGTGGCATGAGTATTTATTATGCCGAAAGCTTAGAAACTATTGGAGACAACTTAAAAGAACTTCATCCTGATGGTTTTTCAACCGTACCAAGATTATTAGAAAAAGTGTTTGAAAAAATAATGATCACAGGAGAATCCTTAACAGGCATCAAGCGAAAATTATTTTTCTGGGCAGTGGGATTGGGAGAAAAATATGACAATTTAGTCCCGGGTTCTTGGTGGTATCGTTTTCAATTAAGGTTGGCCAATAAAATCATATTTGTAAAATGGCGCGAAGCTTTGGGAGGCAATGTTAAATTTATTGTTACAGGTGGTGCAGCTTGTCAGGTTAAATTATTACGCATATTTAATGCAGCGCAAATACCCGTGTATGAAGGGTATGGTCCTACCGAAAACAGTCCTATTATAAGTATTAATAGTAAAAATCCGGGTGGTACTAAATACGGAACGGTGGGTGGTGTGATTGATGGAGTGCAATATAAGTTAGAAGCCGATGGCGAAATTTGTGTGGCAGGACCTAGTGTGATGTTGGGTTATTACAAACGTCCCGACTTGACAGCCGAAACCATTATTGATGGCTGGTTACATACAGGAGATATTGGAGAAATCATTGATGGCAAGTATTTAAAAATCACTGATCGCAAGAAAGAGTTGTTTAAAACCAGTGGTGGAAAATATGTAGCACCGCAACCTATCGAAAATAAAATGAAGGAAAGTCCTTTTGTAGAACAAATTATGTTGATAGGAGATAATAGAAGATTTGTAAGTGCTTTAATAGTTCCTTCTTTTGCAAAATTAAAAGAGTGGGCAAAAACACATGGCATACAATACACGACTAACGAAGAGATGATCAAAAATTCAATGGTGTTAACTATGTTTGAAAGTGAAGTGAGTGAGTACAATGTTTTATTTAATCAAGTAGAACAAGTTAAAAAGTTTGCATTACTCCCGCGTGAATGGACTATTGATAAAGGAGAGATGACACCTAAGTTAAGTATGAAACGTAAAGTGGTGTTAGCGAACTTTGAAAAAGAAATAGAAGCGATGTATGCTTAGAT
>CANBSH010000043.1 GCA_947372105.1 Chitinophagaceae bacterium | reverse complement strand
ATTTAAAATAGAAAGTCATAATCACCCAAGTGCATTGGAACCATTTCAAGGTGCTGCTACTGGAGTAGGTGGAATTCAAAGAGATATTTTTACAATGGGCGCTCGTCCCATTGCATCTTTAAATAGTTTGCGATTTGGAAATTTAGAGGATAATAAAACAAAACGTTTATTAGCAGGGGTGGTGCATGGTATTGGACATTATGGAAATTGTTTTGGTGTTCCTACCGTGGGAGGTGAATTATATTTTGAAGATTGTTATCATACCAATCCTTTAGTAAATGCTATGAGTGTGGGTATTGTGAAAGCAGGAAAAACAGTTAGTGCGATTGCTTTAGGAAAAGGAAATCCAGTTTTCTTTGTAGGAAGTGCAACAGGTAAAGATGGTATTGGTGGTGCAAGTTTTGCTTCCGCTGAAATTACTGCAGATAGTGTAGAAGAACTACCAGCAGTGCAAGTGGGTGATCCATTTCAAGAAAAGAAATTATTAGAAGCTTGTTTAGAAGTGATTGAAACAGGCGGTGTAGTAGGTATGCAGGATATGGGTGCAGCTGGAATTATTTGTTCTACTGCCGAAATGAGTGCCAAAGGGGGAGTGGGTATGCGTATTGATTTAGATAAAGTACCTACGCGTCAACAAAATATGAAGGCTTGGGAATTATTATTAAGTGAAAGTCAGGAGCGTATGTTGATGGTCGTTGAAAAAGGAAAAGAAGCGCAAGTGTTAGCAGTTTTTGAAAAATGGGATTTATCATGTAGCAATATTGGTGAAGTCACTGAAGATGGTTTATTGGATTTTTATATGAATGGTGAATTAGAAGCTTCCCTTCCTGCGTATGAATTAGTTTTAGGAGGGGGTGCACCACAATACACAAGAGAATATAAAGAGCCTGCCTATTTATCTAAAGTAAATGCTTTTGATATTAATGCAGTAGAAGATGTAACCCATTTAAAAGCTACTGTTGAACAATTAGTGCAAATACCAAACATTGCATCTAAGCGTTGGGTGTATACACAATATGATAGTATGGTAGGTGCAGCAAATGCTTCTACCAATGCGCCAAGTGATGCCTCTATAGTTATTGCAAAAGGAACTGGAAAGGCATTAGCAATGACGGTAGATTGTAATAGTAAATATGTTTTTGCAGATCCTTATAAAGGTGCTATGATTGCTGTTGCAGAAGCAGCGCGTAATATTGTTTGTTCTGGTGGAGAACCTATTGGAGTGACCAATTGTTTAAATTTTGGTAATCCTTACGATCCAGAAGTATATTATCAATTTGCAAAATCAGTAGAAGGAATGGGGGCTGCTTGTAGAAAATTCAATACGCCAGTAACTGGAGGTAATGTAAGTTTCTATAATCAAAATCCAGATGGTCCAGTATATCCTACACCAACGATTGGCATGGTGGGTATCGTGGAAGACATGCAAAAGAGAATGACTTTGAATTTTAAAAATGGGGGAGATGTGATTGTATTACTAGGACAATCTCGCAATGATATTGGCTCTTCAGAATATTTACATAAAATAAAAGGAGTCGCTTATTCTACCGCTCCTCATTTTGAATTAGACGAAGAATTTAATGTACAACAATTAGTTGCAACATTAATTCAACAAGGAAATATTGCAAGTGCACATGATGTGAGTGAAGGAGGATTGATTGTTACATTATTAGAATCTGCATTCACGAATAATAAAGGTTTTGAAGTGTCTTCTACTAATAGTGATCTTCGTAAAGATGCTTATTGGATGGGTGAAGCGCAAAGTAGAGTCGTAGTTTCTTGTAACAATGCACAATTATCTACGATCGAAAAATTAGCAGCTTCATTACATATTTCATTCGGGGTGTTAGGTAAAGTGACGGATGCTGATGTGAAAGTAGAAGGTGAAAATTGGGGTAGCATATTAGATTGGAAACATAAATATGATACGGCGATTGAATCAAAAATGAAATAAGCATGACAGCTTCTCCAACCATTGTTGTCACTGGTACTGCTGGATTTATAGGATCGGTAGTAGTTCAATATTTAAATGAACAAGGCTTTACTAATTTGTGGTTGGTGGATGATTTTGGAGTAGAAGCAAAAAGATCTAATTGGGAACAAAAACAATATTCGAAAATTATTGAACGACAAGGGTTCTTAACTCAATTACTTACCGAAGATTTTTCGATTGATGCCATCATACATTTAGGGGCACGTACCGATACCACCGAATTTAATTATGCGATTCATCAGGAATTAAACTTAGAGTATTCGCAAGCATTGTGGAATTATGCCACTCTAAAACAAATTCCATTTATATATGCATCTTCTGCCGCCACTTATGGTTCGGGAGAACAGGGCTATAATGATGATCATGATATACTAGATCAACTAGAGCCTTTGAATGCTTATGGCATTAGCAAAAATGAGTTTGATAAATGGGCGATTGCACAACACAAAACTCCACCCCATTGGGCTGGTTTGAAATTTTTTAATGTATATGGTCCTAATGAATATCACAAAGCAAGAATGGCTAGTGTGATATTTCATTCTTATCACCAAATTAAAGCCACAGGTAAAGTAAAATTATTTAAGAGTCATAAGAAAGGTTTTGAAGATGGACAACAATTACGTGACTTTGTATATGTGAAGGATGTGATGAAAGTCATTGAATGGATGCTACAAAAAATGATTGCTAAAGAATGGGCCACTGTACAAAATGGATTGTATAATTTAGGTACCGGAAAAGCGCGTAGCTTTTATGATTTAGCCGCCAATACCTTTACTGCACAAGGTTTAGCACCTGCTATTGAATTTATAGATATGCCCGAAGATCTACGCGATAAATATCAATACTTTACCCAAGCGAATATGCAAAAGTTGCAAAAAGCAGGCTATCAAATTCCTTTTTATTCTTTAGAAGAAGGCATCCAGGATTATGTTCAAAATTATTTAGTTCCGGGCAAGAGTTATTGAGAATTCATTATAAAGTATTGATATTATAAACTTATTTTTCACCTCACGCTCGCAAAGCTCGAATTCGGTTCAAAATAATTTATAATATCAATATACAATTTATTGAATCTTCACCTCACTCTCGCAAAGCTCGAATTTGATTGAAATAATTTTAACCAATAATCTCGCGTGCGATGAAATACTCCTAGTGTGATTTTAAAAATGCAATAGCTTTCGTATAAGCATCTTCTTTAGCTGCTGCATTAAATGTTGGGTTACTAGGATTTGCAAATCCATGTCCTGCTTCATATCTATTCACAGCAAAATTTTTCCCCGCTGATTGCATATTTTTTTCAAACTCATTCACCATGGCAGGGGAAGGACTTTGGTCTAAATTTCCAAAAAATCCAATGATATCACATTGAATGGATTTTAATTTATCCATATTGGTTTCGGGACGACCATAATACATAACGGTTCCTTTAGCTTGAGGTCCTGCTAAAATTGCAGTTTGTAAACTCCACATACCACCAAAGCACCAACCCACACTATAAATATCAGCTTTAGCACCTGCATGTTTAATCGCACCTTGAATAAGGGCAGTCATATGTTCCATATTAGCACCGCGCATTAATTTCATGGCGCTATCTGGTGTAGCTGCTACTTTTCCATCGTACATATCAACAGCTAACACATTTACATTGCCTAAGTCGGTATAATATTTATCGGCTTCCATTTTCACATTGTCATTTAATCCCCACCATTCTTGAATTACAATTAACCATTTTTTAGAAGGCTTCTTTGAAGGAATAAAATAACCGCCTGCAGTTTGACCATCGGCTGAAGGAAAGGAGATCATTTTACCCAATAAGTTTTCAGGAGCCACAGAAAGTGGGCTAGGGTGTAATTGAGCAAAAGCAGGCTGAGAGGCTTCTAATTTATAAGCCTGTTGAGTTTCCATATTTAAGCAACTAATCACTTCCGCTTTGTTGACTGTAGGATGTTGATTGATTTGCCATTTCCAGCTGATTAGGGAGCTTACAAAAATGACTATTAAGGTCGAATAAATTAGCTTTTTCATTAATATTTGGTTTTGGGTTGAAAGATGTTCACTTTTAAATAACATTTATAAACATTTTTTGTTGACTCAAATCTATCTTTTTGTTGGCCTCTTTTTTTGATGTAGGTTTGTATGACCTCTAAGAATTTTTCCAATTAAAGATAGGTCCAAACAAGTAAATTAACCCTTTTTTGAAGTGGTTTTACACAATAGCATTTTGCTGTTGCGTATATTCTATTTTCAAAAAAGAAGAATTATATATTATGGCAAAGTACATTTTTGTAACAGGTGGAGTAACAAGTAGCTTGGGTAAAGGAATTATAGCAGCGTCCTTAGCAAAATTATTGCAAGCGAGAGGAATCACTGCAACGATTCAAAAGTTTGATCCTTATATTAATGTGGATCCAGGAACTTTAAACCCCTATGAGCATGGCGAATGTTATGTTACGGAAGATGGCGCCGAAACTGATTTAGATTTAGGACACTATGAGCGTTTTTTAAATACTCCTACCACACAAGCGAATAATGTGACGACCGGACGTATTTATCAAACTGTAATAAATAAAGAAAGAGCAGGAGAATTTTTAGGAAAAACAGTACAAGTAGTACCCCATATCACTGATGAAATTAAACGTCGCATGATGTTATTGGGTGTAGAAGGAAAATATGATGTAGTGATCACTGAAATTGGAGGTACGGTGGGTGATATTGAGAGCACCCCTTTTATTGAAACAGTTCGTCAAATTCAATGGGAGTTACCTGAGGAAGATGTGATGGTGGTTCATTTAACTTTAATTCCTTATTTAAATGCTGCAAAAGAATTAAAAACAAAACCAACACAGCATAGTGTAAGAATGTTAAGTGAAACAGGGGTGCATCCTGATGTCATTGTTTGTAGAACAGAACATCCATTAAATGATGATATTAAACGAAAAATTGCATTATTCTGTAATGTAAAAGCAGGGAATGTAATTGAATCTTTAGATGCAAGTACGATTTATGAAGTGCCTTTGTTAATGCTAAAAGAAAAGTTAGATTTAATTGTTTTGAAAAAATTAAATATTACTAAGTATACCGAACCAGAATTAACAAAATGGAATGTGTTCTTAGATAAATTAAAACATCCTAAATCCACCATACAAATTGGTTTAATTGGAAAGTATATAGAATTACAAGATGCTTACAAATCCATACTTGAAAGCTTTATTCATGCTGGAGCTATGAATGAAGTGAAAGTGCAAGTTGTGAATGTGCATAGTGAAAATATTACCCCCGAAAATGTAAATCAACAATTGGCCGGATTAGATGGATTGTTGGTGGCACCAGGTTTTGGGAATCGTGGTATAGAAGGCAAAATTATTGCAGTGCAATATGCAAGAGAAAATAAATTGCCCTTCTTTGGAATTTGTTTAGGGATGCAAATGGCAGTGATTGAATTTGCAAGAAATATATTAGGATTAAAAGGAGCGCATTCGGTTGAAATGGATCCTAATACTCCATTTCCAGTTATCAATATGATGGAAGAGCAAAAAAGAATTACCATGATGGGGGGTACCATGAGATTAGGGGCTTATCCATGTCATATCACTAAAAATACTTTAGCATATCAAATTTATGGTACTGAAGATATTAGCGAAAGACATCGCCATCGTTATGAGTTTAACAATGAATATTTAAAAGCAGTTCAAGATGCTGGTATGGTTACCAGTGGTGTGAATCCTGCAACTGGATTGGTGGAGATCATCGAATTACCCAATCATCCTTTTTTTATTGGGGTACAATACCATCCTGAATTAAAAAGTACGGTAGAAGCACCTGCTCCAGTATTTGTTCATTTTATTGAAGCAGCAAAAAAGTATGCGCAAACCAAAAAATAAGGGTTTATTGATTTGCTTATATTCCTAACATTTGTTAGTTTTACGGCATGAAACCCATCCGTATTCTTACTTCCACTAGTTTATTTGATGGACATGATGCTTCTATTAATATCATGCGTCGCGTGATGCAAGAAAAAGGAGTAGAAGTGATTCATTTGGGACATAATCGTTCTGCTTTAGAAATTGTAGAAGCTGCTATTGAAGAAGATGTGCAAGGTATTGCTATTACTTCTTATCAAGGGGGGCATATTGAATTTTTCACTTTTGTAAGAAAATTATTAAATGATGCCGGCTATCAACATATTAAAATTGTAGGTGGTGGCGGTGGAACTATCACACTGACGGAAGCAAAATATTTAGAAAAAAACGGGATCACTAAAATTTATTTACCAGATGATGGTTTAAAAATGGGATTAGATGGAATGATTCAAGAAGTGGTTTCATTTTGTTCTTTTGAATTTTCAAAACTACCCTCATTATCTAAAAAATTATCCTTTCCCAAAAAAATTGATCCAAGAATTCTAAGTAGGTCCATTACATTATTACAAAATGAGTTGTTAGGTTCAATTAAAAAAAACCAAACAAAAAGCAAAAATATTCCAATCATAGGATTAACAGGAACGGGTGGTGCAGGAAAATCAAGTGTATGTGATCGTTTGGTACAATATTTTTTATTGACCAATCCCTCCAAAACAATTGCAGTGATTTCGGTAGATCCTTCTAAACGAAAAACAGGAGGCGCTTTATTGGGTGATCGTATTCGTATGAATGCAATACATCACCCGAATGTATTTATGCGTTCCTTGGCTACACGAAATAATCAACAATCTATTGCGAAGGAAATGGATGGAGTGATTGATTTATGCAAGGAAGCGGGTTATGATTGTATCATAGTTGAAACGGCGGGTGTGGGGCAAAATGATTCAGCTATTATTGATTTTGTAACGCTCCCTATTTATGTGATGACCCCCGAATTTGGCGCAGCCACACAGCTAGAGAAAATTAATATGATTGATTATGCTTCTATCATTGCAGTCAATAAATTTGAAAGAGCAGGAGGGTTAGATGCGGTGAGAGATGTGCGTAAACAATATAAAAGAACCCATCATATTTGGGAGGCTCATAAAACCGGTTTACCTATTTATGGAACTATTGCATCCCATTATAATGATCCAGGGATTCAAGTGATGTTCAATAAAATGATTGAATTAGTTAATGAAAAACATGCTACTCGTTTTGCAAAGATAGAATGGGAAATTCCATATGATGAAACCAAAGTAACACATCCCTTAATTCCTTCCAACAAAGTTCAATATTTAGGGGAGATTCAACATTTGATTCGCCAAAACAATCAATGGATACAATCACAGAAAGAAGCAGCATCCAAATGGTATGCCTATCAAAAAGTACTTCAAGAAAATCAGTTTGCACAAAATAAATCACTGCTTCAAGCTAACAAGTCCATTGAAAAAATATTGGATCCAAAAGTGAAAGAAAATATTTTAGAATGGCCTAAAACCTACCAAAAATATCAAGAAGCTTATTTAGAGTTTCAGGTAAGAGATAAGAAAATAAAAAGAAGTTTATCCTTTGAAACACCTTCTGGTACTACACTTCAGAAAGTGTATTTACCTAAATTGAGTGATTGGGGAGATATTGCCGAATGGCAACTCAAGGAAAATGTTCCTGGTCAGTTTCCATATACGGCAGGTGTGTTTGAATTAAAGCGAGACAATGAAGATCCCACAAGAATGTTTGCTGGAGAGGGTTGTCCGGAACGTACTAATTTACGATTTCATTATTTATCACAAGGACAATCGGCAATTCGTTTATCCACTGCATTTGATAGTGTGACTTTATATGGAAATGATCCGGCAAAAAGGTTAGACATTTTTGGAAAAATTGGAAATGCAGGAGTGAATGTAGCGACCATTGATGATGCTAAAAAATTATATTCTGGCATTGATTTAAATGCTCCTTCTACATCGGTGAGTATGACCATTAATGGTCCAGCTCCCATGATGTTGGCTATGTTTTTTAATACTGCCATCGATCAGGCTTGTGAAAAATATATCACCGAAAATAAAATGTGGACATCGGTTTTGAAAACGGTTAAATCCATTTATAAAACTCGTCCATTACCCTCTTATGTATCCATGTCAGCAAAGGGATTACCTTCTAATTGGCATAATGGATTGGGATTAAAATTATTAGGGGTGAGCGGGGATCAAGTGTTAGATGCAAAAGTCTATCAAAAAATTAAAATACAAGTATTACATGAAGTGAGAGGCACCTTGCAAGCGGATATTTTAAAAGAAGATCAAGCACAAAACACTTGCATATTTTCTACCGAATTTGCTTTAAGAATGATGGGCGATGTGCAAGCTTATTTTTCACAACATAAAGTTCAAAATTTTTATAGTATTTCTATTTCAGGATATCATATTGCAGAAGCAGGAGCAAATCCAATTACTCAATTGGCTTTTACTTTAGCCAATGGCTTTACTTATGTAGAGTATTTTAAAAACAGAGGTTTAGAAGTGAATGACTTTGTACCTAATTTGAGTTTCTTTTTTAGCAATGGAATGGATCCAGAATATGCTGTGATAGGCAGAGTGGCTCGTCGTATTTGGGCCAATGTGATGAAAACAAAATACCAAGCAAATGAACGTGCTCAAAAATTAAAGTATCATATTCAAACCAGTGGAAGAAGTTTGCATGCACAAGAAATTGATTTCAATGATATCCGAACCACACTTCAAGCACTATATGCCATTTATGATCAATGTAATAGTTTACATACCAATGCGTATGATGAAGCCATTACTACACCAACCGAAGAAAGTGTTCGTCGTGCGTTAGCTATTCAATTAATTATTAATAAAGAATTAGGAACTGCGAAAGTGGAAAATTTCCAACAAGGAAGTTTCTTTATTACGGAATTAACCGATTTAGTAGAAGAAGCCGTGATGTATGAATTTGAAAAATTGAATGCCAGAGGGGGTGTCTTAGGTGCCATGGAAAGAATGTATCAACGTTCTACCATTCAGGAAGAAAGTATGGTATATGAAAGTAAAAAACATGATGGAAGTTTGCCTATTGTTGGGGTGAATACTTTTGTGCATGAACAGGGTAAAAATAATATAGAACAAAAGGAAATATTTCGTTCTAGTAAAGGGGAGAAGCAGCATCAAATTGATCATTTAAAAGCCTTCCATGAAAGGAATCAATTACGTTCCCCAGCATACCTCCAACAATTAAAAGAGGCCGCCATTAGTGGCGAAAATATATTCGAAATCCTGATGGAAGCTGTGAAATATTGCAGTTTGGGTGAAATCGCCGACACTTTATATCAGGTAGGGGGGAAATACACCCGAAATCTATAAAAACTCCCGAAAAAACATACCTTTGCTCCTCGTAAATAGGACAAAAAAAATTACACATGAACACAGACAAAAATACGATCATTGGATTTGTATTATTAGCAGGATTGTTTTTTACATATTTCTGGTATACCAATAAGCAGCAAGCTGAAATTACAGCCTATAAACAACACGTTGAAGACAGCTTAAGATTGGTTAAAGCAGCTAACGACAAAGCAATTGCTTTAAAAAATCCAATCAAAGGTGATACTACTTTAGGGGCTGCAGCACAATCGGGCGAGGTAGATTCTGTGAAAGAGCAATTAAGTGTTCTTGAAAATGAATTAGTAAAAGTTACATTAAGTAATAGAGGCGGTCAAGTAGTTGGAGTGACTTTGAAAAAATATACGAATGCGCAAAAAGAGTCAGTACATTTAGGAGACAGCAGTTCCTTAAATTATCCAGTTAATATTGGGAATAATCAAATCGCACAAATTAATAAAGTCATATTTCCTGTAGTAAATATGTTGCCTCAAAAAGAAGGGGTGCAACAAATTGAATATGTTTGGGTAACGCCAAATGGTAAAACAATTCGCCATCAATTTTCACTAGCCAACAATAATTATAATGTAGATTGGAATATACAATTGGAGGGAGCGAATTCTTTATTAACCAATCAGCAAATTAATTTCTTGTGGGATGTGCATTCTTATCAACAAGAAAAAACAAGAGTATACGAGCGTCAAATGTCCAATATCTGTTTTTCAGAAGGGGGAGAGTTTGATTATATTTCAAGTAAGACGACCAAGAGTTTTGAAAAGCCTGTGCAATGGGTAGGTTTAGTTCAACAGTTTTTTAATACTACCATCATTAACAAGCAAGGTTTTGCTTCTGGTAAAATTGACTGGCAACGTAAATTAGATAGCAGTAATGGATTAGCGACATTACAATCGCAATTTCAAACTAAAGTTAATGGTGATAATGCCGCTATTAGCTTATCCTTATATTATGGTCCTAATGAGTTCAAAGTGCTTAAATCACAAGCTCCCGAAATGGAGAAAATAGTGAACTTAGGTAGAGATTTATATTCATTCGTACGTCCTATTAATAAATATATTTTAATGCCAGTGTTTGGATTCATTGCTGGTTTTGTAACTAATTTTGGTTGGGTCATCTTTATTTTAACCATCTTCATTCGTTTAATCACCGCTCCTTTAACCTATTCAAGTTATTTGAGTAGTGCAAAAATGAAAGTATTAAAACCTGAATTGGATGCTATTAAGAAAAAATTAGGAGATGATCAGCAAGCATTTGCTATGGAGCAAATGAAGTTGTTTAGAGAAGCAGGTGTAAATCCGTTAGGAGGTTGTATCCCAGCTTTATTACAAATTCCTATTTTCTTTGCCTTGTATAGTTTCTTTAATTCTAATATTGCATTGAGAGGTCAGTCGTTTTTATGGAGTCATGATTTATCTAGTTTTGATTCTATCGCTACACTTCCATTCTCCATTCCTAGCTATGGTAACCATGTAAGTTTATTCACCTTAACAGCAGTATTGACTAGTTTCTTAATGTCAATATACAATATGGCAATGACGCCTACACAGGATAATCCAGCATTGAAATACATGCCGTATATATTTCCGGTAATGTTATTGTTTATATTTAATGGTTTGCCATCAGCTTTAACATGGTACTATACAGTTTCAAACGTGATTACTTTATTAATGCAATTGGTGATTCAAAAAGTGATCATTAATCATGATAAAATTTTAGCAGACATTGAAGTAAAGCGTAAGACCCCAAAGAAAAAAAGTAATTGGCAAAGTAAGTACGAGCAAATGATGGAAGCGCAAAAAAAAGTACAAGATTTAAAAGATAGAACAAAAAAATAAAGGCGTTTTCATCTGAATGAAGTTTAAATCCCTTTTACCCCTAGTCTGCATTTTCTTTTTTCAAGTTTATGCAAAAGCACAAGCAAAAGTGTTAGGGGAATGTAGTCTTCAATTTGAAGTAAGTCAGCAAAAAAATAATGAGTGGGTTCCCTTGGGACAAAAAAAAGTGTGGGTCAAGGGAAGTCAATGTAAAACATCTCTTATCACGCCACTACTTACACAAACACTTATATTTGATACCCAGGAAAGTATTGCATATGTGATTAAGTTAATGGGAGAGGGTAAGTTTTTACAAGAGATAACATATCCGCCCACAGGCCTTCCTACATTGGTTTCTATGAAGGAGATGCCCTCCGATTCCGCTGTCGTTATTTTAGGATATACATGTAAAAAAATGCAACTTATTTGGAGCGATGGAATGGTGTATGAATTGTTATATACACCCGAAGTCATTACTTCGGTAAGTGCATTTGAATTAGCTTTCAAGGAAGTGCCAGGACTTGTTTTGTCTTATTCTATTTTAAATAAAGAGGGGATATATTTTAAGTACACTGCAAATCAAATAGATTTAAGTCCCATAACATTGAATCAATTTTTGATCAATAAGATAGACTATCAAATATTATAAAACGAAGTAGGGAGAATGACTGCAATTAATGGATGGGTGCAGTTGGTGTTTTGAAGCGAGGCAATATTACTTTGTAGCGATAAGGAATCACGTAAGAAATATTTCCTTTGTTATATTTCAGATAATTGTTGCTTACAATACTGCTATTAGAGAATCCTTTAAATTCTAAACTTGATTTTAAAGTATAAAAAGTAGCTGTTTTGTGTGCAAGAGATCCTAAATTTTTAAGAGAGTACTTTTCTTCTGCTTTTTTAGATTCGATGGTGGTACCTGTTACAATACTACTCGCATACACCGAGCTTGATAAAAATAAAGCGGTGGATAAACAAGTAATTAATAAAAGGTTCTTTACGGTACGCATCGTAGAACAAAGGTAGGATTTTTTAGAATTTTCTTTAAAATTAATTTTTAACGATATTTTGGGGGGATGTGCAGAATAAATTATTGATAATTAAGGGGTTGTTTGTACATTTAAATAGAGCTACTAATAGAAGTAATTTTATTATAACTCATTGAAAATCAATAGTTTTCTAACCCAATAAAACAATAATCATGTTTGATCCACAGCCTGATGACGAGGGTAGAGATATACAAGAGTTGATGCAACGCTACCATAATCTTAAAAATGGAAGGGGTAACGCTTATATTGAGGAGGATGATTTTGAAAAAATTATAGAACACCTAGACGATAAGGATGAAATAAGCGAGGCTATTTTAGCAGCCAATATGGCTTTGGACCAATATCCGTTTTCTGCATTATTAATGATTAAAAAAGCAGATTTATTGTTAGCCACAAGAAAATATAAGGAAGCATTGCAATTATTAGATACTGCCGCATTGTATGATCATAAGGATATGAATTTATTCATTCTTAAAACCGATGCATTTTTAGCATTAGATCAACCCGAACAAGCAATTGTATTATTACAAGAAGCTTTGCATTTATTTGAAGGGCAGGAGCGAACCGAATTATTATTTGAATTAGCGGATGTGTATGATGATCATGAAGCTTTTGACAAAGTATTCGATTGTTTACAACTAATATTAGAAGAAGATTCAAACAACGAAGAAGCTTTATATAAAATTTGTTTCTGGACAGATTTCACTGGAAGAAATGAAGAAAGTATTCGTTTGCATCAACGTCTTATTGATGATCAACCTTATAATGCATTAGCCTGGTTTAATTTAGCGGCAGCGTATCAAGGATTAAAATTGCATGAAAAAGCAATTGACGCCTATCAATTTGCAATAGTCATTGATGAAAAATTTGATTATGCTTATCGAAATATGGGCGATGCTTTTTTACGTTTACGAAAATATAAGGAAGCCATCGAAGCTTTAGAAAAGGTATTGGAATTATCAAGACCCGAAGATGTTATTTATGAAGCCATCGGCCATTGTTATCATAGAATGAAAAATTATGCACAAGCTAGATTTCATTATAAAAAGGCAGTTCATTTAAATTCAGAGGATAGTCGACTATTCCAAAAAATCGCTATCACTTATATGCTGGAGGAAAAGTGGGAGTTGGCTATAAAGCAATTGGAGAATGCCATTAGAGTGCATAAGCATATTAATGAGTATTATATATTGATGGGAGAGTGTTACATGAACTTGGGTCAAAACAAAGAAGCTGCTTTTTACTTTGGGACAGTGGTAAAAAACAAACCTAAACAAATTGCTGGCTGGGAATATTTAATTAGATGCTTAATAGCAAATGAACAATTGGATGCGGCTTTAGAACAAACCGAACTAGCCTACATGAGTACACAGGGCAAAATTTTATTCATCTATTATCGCAGTGCGATTTTATTTATGATGCGTAAAAACAATGATGCATTATTGCAATTAGAAATGGCATTGTCTAAGTCCACTAAATGGTTGAAGAAGTTTATGAAATTATATCCTGAAATCACACAGGATCAAAAAGTGATTGATATCATAAGTAAGTTTAAGAAGGGGAAAATTTCTTAATCATTTTAAATTACCTTTGTGACCAAACTGATTAATACGCTATGAACTTTCATTTAACACAAATACCCGAACGTACTGCTAAGCCTCGCAAACATGGATTGACAATGGTGATGGACAAAGGCTTGAGCTTTGGGGAAGCTGAAAATTTTTTAAGTGTTTCTGAGCCCCATACCGATATTATTAAATTAGGATTTGGAACTTCTTTTGTGACACCTAATTTGAGAAAGAAAATTGAATTGTATCAATCGCATCATATTCCTGTTTATTTTGGAGGCACTTTATTTGAAGCATTTGTGATTCGTAATCAATTTGATGATTACATCGCAATGTGTAAGGATTATAAAATTGACATGATTGAAGTGAGCGATGGATCTATTGAAATTCCCCATGCTGAAAAATGTGGCTACATTGAAAAGATTGCCAAATACGCCACCGTATTAAGCGAAGTAGGAAGTAAGGATGCTGCACATATTATACCTCCTTATAAGTGGATCGAACTCATGAGTGCTGAATTGAGTGCAGGTAGTACTTATGTGATTGCAGAAGCAAGAGAAGCAGGCAATGTGGGCATCTATCGTGGCAGTGGAGAAGTGCGTGAAGGTTTAGTGCAGGAAATTTTAACTAAAATTCCGGTAGAACAAATATTATGGGAAGCACCACAAAAAGCACAACAATTATACTTTTTGGAACTAGTAGGATGTAATGTGAATTTAGGAAATATTGCTCCTACCGAAGTGATTCCTTTGGAAGCCATGCGTATAGGTTTGCGTGGCGATACTTTTGATTTATACTTAAATAAATAGCAGTGCGTAAGTATGGTCTCATTGGATATCCTTTAACGCATTCTTTTTCAGAAGGCTATTTTGCAAATAAGTTTGTGCAAGAAAATATTGTGGATGCGCATTATGCCAATTATCCCATCGACTCTATTCAAAAATTTTCGGCATTGTGGGAGGATAGTTTATTAGCTGGATTAAACATTACTATTCCATATAAAAAAGAAGTGCTGGTTTATTTAGATGAGATGTCCGAAGTGGTAAAACAAATGCAAGCATGTAATTGCATCAGAAAAGTAAACGGAAAATTAATAGGCTTCAATACAGATGTTATTGGTTTTCAAAAATCTTTAGAACCTTTTTTAAAACCACAGCATCAAAAAGCATTAATACTAGGAACCGGCGGAGCCGCAGCGGCAGTCGAGTACGTCCTAACCCAGTTAGGCATCCAATACGCCTTTGTGTCGCGCAAAACCACGACCCATGTGGCGCACCCCACTTATCACTATGATGATTTAGATACAACCATCATGAGTACGCATACTTTAATCATCAACACAACGCCAGTAGGGACTTTCCCCAATAGTCATGAGTTCCCAGCAATCCCATATGAACTATTAAGTACGCAACATCACTTATACGACCTGGTTTACAATCCAGCTGAAACAGTATTCTTACAAAAAGGAAAACAGCATGGGGCGACTATTCAAAATGGATTGCATATGTTGCATTTACAAGCTGAAGAGAGTTGGAAAATTTGGAATGAGTAAAAATCAGATCAAAATAATTTAAAATCTATAGTAATTCAGAGTGAAATTCCAATCAATCAATAATTACACTAATTCCAATCAATCATTCGAAATAAAAGTTAAGTATAATAAAAGCGAAGCGAATACTATTTTGTAAAAAACTCCAACAATTTCGTCACCGCTTTTTGTCGATGACTATATAAGTTTTTTTCTTCAATGGTCATTTCTGCAAAAGTTTTTGTAGCACCATCGGGAATAAAAATAGGGTCGTATCCAAAACCAGCATTGCCTTTATTTTCATGGATGATCGTACCTCGGCAAATACCTTCGAAATAATATTTTTGTTGATTCCAAATCAAACAAATGACTGTTCTAAATTGTGCAGCGCGATTTTCGATCCCCTTTAAATTTAAAAGTACTTTATCAATGTTGGCTTGAAAATTACGATCTTCTCCAGCATATCTTGCACTGTGTACTCCAGGGGCACCCTGCAATGCATCAATTTCTAGACCGGTATCCTCACTAAAACAATTTTGTGCAGTGATTTTAAAAATGGTGTGTGCTTTTTCTTCCGCATTTAAAATTAAAGTATCATGGGGTTCGGGAATATCAATGTCAATGCCAGCTTCACGCAAAGTAATCATATGAATATCCTTTGGCAATAGGGATTGTAGCTCACTTACTTTATGTTCATTATTAGTAGCAAAAATTAAAGTAGTCATTTAAGGTAGTCATTTAAGATAGTCAATCAGAGTATTCTTTTAGAGTATTCATTTAGAGTCGTCATCATCTACACTTATATTACAATTGAAACAATTGTTTTAATACATTCCACAGTTTGGATTTCTCTACTTTAGCTAATTGATCTGTTCCTTGCATACTTGCTAAACTATTGCTGAATAATAAATAGGTATCCCCTAATTGGACAGACTTGTATAAAGTAGTGGGTAATTTCATTTTTAAATCGGTACCACTTACTTCAAAAATGATGACCAACTTGGATGGCAAGGTTTCTAAAATTTGATGTAAACTTAATTTTTGTTGTGCCACATTTACTAAAGCAATATCCGCTAAGGTTAACTTACATGCTTTTAAAATGGACGTCAATAAATTCAAATCGTTTTCGTTTAAGTATACCGCCAAATCATCTTTTACAATGACGGTGACACCTTGTTGATGTTCCCCTAAATATTTGAATGAGGCATCACTCGTTGCGTCAATAACTTTCGCTTCGCTGTTTTTTTCTACAATGATAGGAGACGAGGGGGTAGGCGGAACTAATTTTTTTTCCTGGATGTCGACCTTCCCCTTTTCTTCATTTATTTCTGCAGGTTTTTTGCTTAATTCAGGCAGCACCAAACTATCTTTGTATAAAGAAACTAAAAGGCTATTAGGAAGGATTGTTTTTTCTTGGCTCATTCGATTGGAAAATTACTCGAATTGAATCAAATCAAAAAATAACAGTTGTAAGTTTTTATATTTTTCGTTTCTTTGTACCGCAATTTTAATGAATGACTTTTTTTAATATTTAGAGACTCTACAAATAACAAGATCATGACGAACCCCACTTTCCCAGTAACCAAAAACACAGCGCCCAAATTGCCCACATTCAATATGGATGAAATTGCTTTTGGCAAACACTTTACCGATCATATGTTAGTGGCGGATTATGAAAACGGAGAATGGAAAAATGTAGAAATCAAACCTTTTGCTCCCATCCTGCTAGACCCTTCCAGTGCGGTGTTGCATTATGGTCAAACTATTTTTGAAGGAATTAAAGCTTTTAAAAATGAAAAAGGGGAGGTCGTTATTTTTAGACCCGATCAAAATTTTATTCGTTTTAATACTTCAGCAGAACGTATGCAAATGCCTGCAGTTCCTGAATGGCTTTTCATAGAAGGTATTAAACAATTAATAACATTAGAAAATGGTTGGGTTCCCAATAAACCAGATTGTTCTTTATACATTCGTCCTTTCATGATTGCAACCGATCCTTTTTTAGGAGTGCGTCCTTCAGCAGCATATAAGTTTATGATAATTTTAGGACCTAGTGGTGCTTATTTTTCTGCTCCAATGAAAATTTTGATTGAACAAAAGTATACGCGTGCAACACCTGGTGGCGTTGGGTTTGCGAAGAATGGCGGAAATTACGGTGCAAGTTTATATCCTGTGGTGTTAGCACAACAAAAAGGGTATGATCAAGTTTTATGGACAGATGCACTCGAACACAAATATGTAGAAGAAGTGGGTATGATGAATGTGATGTTTGTAATAGATGGAAAAGTTATTACACCCAGTTTAGAAAGAGGAACAGTATTAAAAGGGGTGACCAGAAATTCATGTATCATCATTTTAAGAGAAATGGGTTATGAAGTAGAAGAAAGAAATTTATCTGTAGCAGAAATTATTGAAGCGCATAAAAAAGGATTATTCCAAGAAGTATTTGGGGTAGGGACGGCTGCTGTGGTTTCTTATATTTCCAGATTAGCGCATGAAGATTATATCATGGATTTTGATATGAATGCACTAAAAGTGGCACCCGCACTTAAAAAACAATTGAATGATATTCGAATGGGGAATGTACCCGATACCCATGGTTGGTTGGTGAAAATTTAGTTAAGTAACTGATTATCAATATAATTATCCCGCAATGAGGTCAAATAAAGGCCTCATTTGCGGGATTTGTTTTATTTTTTTAAAAATAGCGAATAAACATTTTGGTAATTCATCTGCACGCATTACCTTTGCCGTCCGAATTTTTTATAAACCGAAAGTGAACAAAACAGCATAATTAATGCCTACTATTCAACAATTAGTGAGAAAAGGCCGTGAGATCATCAGGGCTAAAAGTAAATCAAGAGCATTGGACGCATGTCCTCAGCGTCGTGGCGTTTGTACTAGA
>CANBSH010000042.1 GCA_947372105.1 Chitinophagaceae bacterium | reverse complement strand
GCCCAAATAGTTTTTTCGTCAGGAATGGATAAACCTCTTATACTTACTCCTTTTTTTTGTGCGACTATTTCAATGGGATTGTACCCCATGTTTTGTGCAAATAATTGAAAATGCCCTAAAACAATAAAGAAAATTAAAAAGATATATTTTCGCATAAGTGAATTCATTTTGAATTTTAAAGATACATATTAAAGATAGTTTATGATCCCATATTGGATGAGCCGAACGCAATTAATGTTAGGCGATGAAAAGGTAGAAAATTTAAGGAATAAAAATGTCCTGGTTATTGGACTGGGTGGCGTTGGTGGTATTTGTGCCGAAATGATTGCAAGAGCAGGTGTTGGAAAAATGACCATTGTAGATAATGACAAAGTAGATGCCAGTAATATTAACCGTCAAATTCCAGCATTACATTCGACTGTGGATCAACAGAAAGCACAAGTATTAGGACAAAGATTGAAAGACATAAATCCTGAATTGGAATTAACGATACTAGAAGTATTTATTAAAGAACAAATCACAAGTGATTTATTAGATAGCACCCCTTGGGATTATGTGGTGGATTGTATTGATACCCTATCCGCAAAAGTGTTTCTCATTAAAGGTTGTTTAGACAGAAAATTACCCATCATAAGTTCCTTAGGTGCAGGAGGTAAAGTAGATCCTAGTCAAATTAGTATTGTTGATATTTCCCTAACCCATGAATGTAATTTGGCAAAGTATGTTAGAAAGAGATTACAAAGTTTAGGTATTCGAAAGGGTTTACAGGTAGTTTTTAGCCCTGAAAAAGTAGATCAAAGCAGAATCATAGAAACCGAAAAAGCCTTCCCAAAAAAGTCTATCATAGGTACATTGAGCTATATGCCGGCCATATTTGGCTGTACTGTAGCCAGTGTAGTGATTAGAGACTTGATGGCAAAGCCTTGATTTATAGACCTATTTTCTTTGAAATCAGCCTAATTTTACCTTAATTTGCACCTCCTAGAATCTAGGATGCTGGTTCGGTAGCTCAGCTGGATAGAGCGTCATCCTTCTAAGATGAGGGCCATTGGTTCGAATCCAATCCGAATCACAAAGCCTGTTCCGAGAAATCGGGACAGGCTTTTTTGATTAGAGAGGGAACTGAAAGCTAGCTTTCAAGTGACCTCGAGAATCAAAAAAGCAAGGAATCACGCAGTGATTTCTTGACAGGCTTTGTGTACAACCCCACAGGGATAACGAGCTTTGCTCGTTCATCCCTACTGAAAGCTAGCTTTCAAGTGACCTCGAGAATCAAAAAAGCAAGGAATCACGCAGTGATTTCTTGAAAAAGTAAGAAATCACGTAGTGATTTCTTGACAGGCTTTGTGTACAACCCCACAGGGATAACGAGCTTTGCTCGTTCATCCCTACTGAAAGCTAGCTTTTAAGTGACCTATCTCCCCTTACTACCATTTATCCCAGCTATTTGCAAATGTTTCAATAATTAAGTAGATTTATTTTAATAAAAAACGAATACTTATGAAAAAAATGTTTGGTTTAATGATTTTAGCCTTGGGCTTATCAATCACTTCAGTGCATGCACAAGGTGGTGGCGGTGGTGGTCAACAAATGGATCCAGCACAAAGATTAGCCATGATGAAAGAACGTTTTAAAACTTTAGGTTGTAATGACGTTCAAACAGATTCTGTAATTGCTATTACGAACGATTTTCGTCCAAAAATGATGGCATTACGTGATTTAGAGCCAGAAGCAAGACAAGAAAAAATGAAAGAAATTAATGATGAAAGAAATAAGCGCATCGAAAAAGCTTTGCCTGCAGATTTAGCTAAAAAAGTAATTGAATCTTTATCTATGCAACGTGGCGGAGGTCGAGGGCCCAATGAATAACAAGTAATATTGTTTTCAAAAATATACTTAACCTCTCTTGTTAAATCAAGAGAGGTTTTTTTATGTCTAAAACAAATATGACCCCCTCATAGATCAACCTACTAATATCAATCATACCTCATTATGACAATCGTCAGAAAAGAAAATGCATCCATGGAATAGATTCGTATAAGATTTATTAAAAATACTTACTATGAAAAAGAAAATATTAATTGCCATTGACCTTGATGACGACTATTTGTATGTGATAAAAAAAGGAATCGAATTGGCACAAGCCATGGACGCTAAAGTGATACTTACTTCCATTGTAAACATATACGTCAACTATATACAACCCGATGTATCTACTTCTCCTATTCAATGGGATGAAGTGTATAACGCACAAGTAGAATTCACCACGCAGGAATTAAATAAAATCAAAACCCAACACCGAGATTTAGAAATTGAGATTTTCATTGAAAAAGGAAATTCTAAAACTGCCATTATAGACAAGGCCAATGATGAAAATGTAAATTATATTGTGATGGGCACTCATGGTCGAACTGGAATTTCTCACATTTTTATGGGAAGTACCGCCGAATATATTATTAGACATTCCACTAAACCTATATTAGTGATTCCTATGAATACCTTAAAACATTAAGGTTGATTTAAATAATAATTTTCTAACCATACACTTAGGTTGTAGGGATAACAATAATAACTGTACCTAAAGAATTTTGTTTTAGTCATCCATCTTTTAAATGGATTAGGCAGTAATGTAGCCAGGTTAGCAATGAATAGAGAATAATCATTTTGTTGAAGCATAAGCGGATTATCTGCTAATAAATAAGCACTTTTTTCTCCTAAATTCAATAACGCATTTTGAAGCAATAATTTTTCAAGTGGATAATGGGCGCTTGTCAAAAGAAATTGAGCATCATTTACTAATTGACTCTTTATTTGTTTAAAGGGAGCATAATGTGAGTTTTTATATAATCTGGCTAAATGATATAAAATGGTTGCAGAATTTTCATAATGCGGAGAAACGTAAGCAGGATCGTTCAGATGCTTCCCTTCTTTCACCAACTGTATGAGTAAATTATAGGTATTAGAATCAATTGGATTGAGGGGCGACTGATATACTTCACTTAATAATAGAGTGTTACATAGCACTGACATATCAATATCTACAGGCATTTTATTTCCTAACCAAGTGCTATACACTTTCTGATTCTTATAATTTTTATAAAATCCTTTTGTGGTTTTAGTATAGGTGTTAATGAAAGGGATAAATTGATTCTTTAATGCTATTGCAAGGCTATCATTAGAATTATTTTTCAATGCCAATTGAATCATTGATCCATCATCAATATCATCTGGCAATGCTCCGGATTCATTGAAATTGTTGAGCCATCCCCCATTAGGAAAAATGACAGGCGGATATTTTGGCCAAAAGTTATAAGAGGGTTTGTTATTGTTTTTAAATAAATTAAAATACGGAATCGCCTTTTCATTGATCCGTTTTAGCATTTGCTGATCTTCTTTAGACATTCGATCAGCATATTGATTCAAATTGAATAAAACGAGAGCAGTATAAAATGAATTATTATCTTTCTTAAGTTGTCTACTCCAATTACTTTTTCGATAAGTAACAAACCCGCCATTAGGAAAAGAAGAATCATTATAAGATTGCGCCTCACCAATCAACTTTAAAATTTCAGAGGGTACTATTTTAACATCAGTCTTTTGACCAAAGCTAATAGTAGCCATTGACAGCCAACCCAAAATAAACAAAGCCCTATAATGCATGCGGCAAAGATTCAAATATAATAGTAGGATGCACTTTATTCAAAGGTCTATTTATATAATCCCCTGCATCAATATTCTTTAAATGCTTAAAACCTCCGGAATACATATAAAACCAATTACCTTCCACTCCTGCTCCATAATCATAACGTTGGTGTTTTAAAGGATTGGCCGTGGTAGTAAATTTAGCTTCATTCAATTCCATCCAATTTCCCGATGGAGTCACTACCCATTGATTTCCATAATAAGCTTTAAAATAGTCATCTCCATTGCCACCGAAATTTTCAACAAAGGCATATAAATTTTTAAAGCCAGTTTTGGTGTCAGTTTTATGTTGTGTCCATTCGGACATCAAATGCCATTGATATTGATCTTCAGGAACCGCATAATAAGCAATGTAAGTAGCACTATCACCTTTCAAGGATTTAATGCCTGATAAAAAGCGATAGGTTTGATCCACTTTCCAGGGATAGACTAAATGACTATGTCCTCCTGATCCTTCGTTTCCAAAATCCCCCGTAAATACATTTGACCCTTTTGAATTTAAACGAACTAAATAATCATTCGGAATTTTAGTGGGGTCATCAGTTTTAAAAAGACTCCAAATAGAAAAAATAAATCTTCTTTCGGTTAAGGAGTTTAATTGAATTCCGCCATACCCACTATGAAAACCATTGGTTTCATAATAAGCATGTTCAGATTTTTCAACTTCCTTAGGTACTTTCACTTCAGTATAAAACCACTTTACGGTACTATCACCAGGAACGGTATAACGCAAATGGGTAGAAGCCGCCCCTTGATGGAAACTTTTATTATACTTTATTTCATTTCCTGTTTCGGATTGAATCACTAATCCCTGAATAACTGGATACTGATTTTGAGAAGTTTCAATGTTTGAAATTTCAATAAAATGGTATCCTGGATTGAGAATATTAAAATCACCCACCGCAATTTCTTTGTCATTTAATCCGCCAGGAATTATGATAGAATAATCATTTCCTATACCATCCAATTTGATTTTCAAATTCACCAAGCTGCTATTGGATTTAACTTTTAATCCCACATGAATTTTTCCTTTTTTTTGTGGATAGAAATAAACATTTAAATAGTCATCTTTACTTCTAAATTTATTTACTGGAATTTCATCTCCATCACTATCTATTTCTTTTTTGATATTTGATTTATAATATCCATTCCCATTAATAGGTACTAAAACATGTTCATTATCCCACTTATTATCTAATAGTTTTATAAAATACCCTCCTACAACACTTCTAGCTTGAAATCCCACTTGTTTGCCATTGGTCGTTTCATGCCAATCACTTAGGGGGACTCTTGTAGGTGTGTTAGTTGAAAACTTATTAATTGGATTGATTAATTTTTCAAAATCATTCTGAGAATTAGCTAAAGTAGCTGTCCACAATACCCAATCTGATTTTGTATAGGTCTTTCTGCTATCTAATGGTAAACCAAATTCATTTTGATGGCTTAAATAATAGGTCACTTCTTTTTCATATACAGTAGATGGGAAAATTGAAAAATTGAAAACCTTATCCCATACCATATTATATTTTTGGCTCCACGTATTTTTATCATTATAGGTTAAGGCATAATGATCTCCAGCATTAGATAAATCCTGCCATTTAATAACCATTTCGGCTGCTAAGGAATTATATTTTTGAGCAATTTCATTTTCTCCTATCATAGAAGCCAAATAAGCATAGCATTTAATACCCATGATCGCCTTGACTGCTAAATTGGAGTTACGTGCTAAATGGCCAGCAAAATCATCCGTACATAATTGATTCGCAGGATCCAACCCCTCTTTTTCTAAAAACTGAACCCAACCTGTTAAAGTTTTCCAATGTTGTTTGGCATAATTTCCATTTCCTTCAGCTTTTACTATAGCTGCAGTTAATATGATCATATTTCCTGACTCTTCCACAGGCATTCCTTCACCATATATTTGCCCATTTGCAATTGGATAAGTACCCAAGTCATGCGCCGCAAAGGATTTGTTATATAAACCACTTTTTTCACTAAAATAAAAAATGCCATTTAACATACCCTTCATTAAACTTGGATTATAAGCTAAAAATAAAGGTGCTGAAGGATATGTCACATCCACAGTATTGATACATCCATTACTAAAATTTTCTTTAGAAAGAAACAAAAGTTCACCATTTTGAGTGCTTTTAACTAAATTATGCGCAGCTATAGATTGACGATAAGCTGTAATACATAATTTAGCATAAGTTTCTCCACCTGCTTCATAGGCATCATTATATATCTGTTTATTTAATTTCAAACATTTTTGAATGATTTGGCTATATTCTTGGTTTGCTTTTTCTAATAACTTTTCCATCCCTCCTTGCTGACTTAATGTCCACCAAGGTTTTAAATTTTCTTTAAAATATTGAATTGAATACTTTTCATCATATCCTAATAAAAGAAGATTTTCTTTTTCTTCTGAACCTAAATTTTGGATATTAAATAAGGTATTTAAATAAATTTCATTTGAAAGCCCTTCAGCATTGATTAAAGGAGTTGTCCTATTTGAAAAATGCTGTAACGCATCTTTTAATGAACTTATAAATTGCTTGGAACCCGCTTTTGATGTGGCAATATATGCATACCCCCAATCAATTCTTAAATTATCCCCTTTCTTTTGTAAAACAGGCTGCTCTATAGATCCTACTGTCAACATACTTAGTGTATTGGATGATCTTAAAGTGGTTTTCACTTTTTGATCCACTTTATTAACTGATAACATAGAAGACACTCCAATATATAATTGTGAGGTATGTTGTTTACCGTCTGTTGCTTTAGTTTGCAAACTTATATAGGAAATAGGTCGTGATAAAATATCAAGATCATTGATTAATAGCGGACTTGTAAATGTCACTTTGAGTCGAACCCCTCCACAATCAAATTGATAAGAAGTTTGAGTTGCATTCATGTTTAAAGATGTTTGGATTGCTTTTTCAGCAACTACACTTGAATCACCTTCCCCTAAAAATCTAAATATTTTATCATCTACCTTAATATAACCAACCATTGATTGTGATGAGCCTGTCCAATGCTTAGTAACAGATTCATTTAATTTATCACTAAAAGACCAAATGCTGAAATAAGGATTATGGGTAATTAAAGGATACGCTGGAGCTTTACTTACTTGTGCATTTATGTTACTATGAACAAGAATTAGCAAGAAACAAAAAAATCCAATTATTTGTTTTGAGGTTTTCATTTTCTTATGTTTTCTATTGTAGTTTATGTATCTAATGGGTTATGTCTTTGTTATAAAATTTATTCATAAAGGCTCTAACCACTTTTAATTTGATTTTAAAATTCTAGCTCCAAATACCCTACCTGCAGTTTTACCATGGTTAGCCATGATGGTGATTTTAATAGGTTTATCAAGCATATTATTAGGCAAAGGATATTCAATATCATAAAAACGACCAGTTGTGCCACCCTTCCAAGTAACAGTTGTTAAGAATTGATCGTTTACTAATAGGTCAAACATTCTATCCTTATCGTCACCAATATAAGTTAACAATAAATTGCATGAAGTATTAGGCGTTTGCTTCATCATGAAATGAAAATTATTATTCAATCTTGCTTCTCTACCCATTCTACCTACTGCATCACTTACATACGATTTTTCAGTGGCTACTAATTGATGATCTCTTTCGGGCTGCATTTCTCCAATTCTAAAATTATCAATGGTTCTTTCTTCAATTTGTCTTATTCTTTGCTTCTCCTCTTCATATTCTTTTTCTTTAGCAGTCCATTCCGCTGTTGTAAACTTGTCCCAATAAACACTATAATAATCATCATTAATAGTATATAATGGTGCCATTTGAACATCCATAGGTTTGCCTATTTGATTCCAACCAAACTCTAATGCACTTAAATTTGATTTTGTGATTTTTGACAAAGGATTTGCGTCCATAATCACAGGGGTTCCAAAAACAGGATCTGGCAAAGTAGTACCCAATTTCCCTGCTAAAACAATGGGCCCATATAAAAAAGAAATACGATTGGCATTGTCCGGCATGGATTCGGTATATAATTGCATATCCAATTCCAATTTAACTATATCTTTGTTTTTCCATGCTCTTTTGATGACTACAAACCCACTGGAATCCATATAGTATTTAACAGAAATCCCATTGATGCTCACAATCATAGCCTTTTTACTCCATGATGGTTTTCTAATTTTAAGAGAAAATGTTTTTGGCTGTAGCGTTTTAATAGTTAAAGTAGAAGTATTATTTAATGGAAAAGAAGTGGTCTGAATAATTTGAGTTTGTTGATTTTCCCAATTTAAAATGGAAGGAATAAATAAATTCACAAATAAAGAACCATCACTTCCTTCAAAATAAATAGACTCCCCATATTTAGCATGATTTTCCAAACCGCTACCCACGCAACAAGTAAAAGTGTGCGTAGAATCACTAAACTGTTTCGCAGTTCCCATTCGTAATGGCATAAAATAAGTCATCATCCCCGTTTTTGAATGTTGTGATGCTAAAATATGATTATACAATGCTCTTTCATAGTAATCTCCTAACCTTGCACTTGGATTCCATGAAAATAAATGCCTTGTTAATTTAAGCATATTATAAGTATTGCAAGTCTCGCAAGTGGCATCACTTAAACGATCATTTAATTTGCTTGGATCCCCACAATATTCATAGTTACTATTACCCCCTATTACATAACTGTGATTTTGAACCATGGTCTTCCAAAAAAAAGTGGCTATGGTCGCATCTTTTTCAGATCCTGTTAATTCATATTGTCTTGCTGCAGCGATGGCTTTAGGTACATTCGTATTGGAATGCTTCCCAGGCATAGGGTCAATTTGATTAGCCAATTTACCCATTACAAAATCATCCTGAAATAATTGAGATGCTACTAAATATTTTTTGTTTCCTGTAACTGCATAAATATTTGCCAATACTTCATTCATTCCGCCATATTCACAATTTAACATCTTTAATCGTACACTATCTGTTAAAGGATACACCAAATCGTAAGTCCAATCTGCCATTTTAGTAGCTACTTGTAATGCTTGCTGATTGTTTAAATAAAAATAAGCATCCATTAAACCCGCCATCACTTTATGAACGGTATACCAAGGTGACCATGCGCCATTTAGATCAAACCCACTAGATTTAATTTCACTGCGTCTAATTTTTGCCCACAATGTATCTTCCTTAGGAATACCTCCAACATAGCCTGTTTTTCTTGCCTGTTGGCACTTGGCTAATTCCGTAACGATATAATCCACTTTATTTTTAAACTCTTGGTTTTTGTTAGTGGCATACATCATAGAAGCTGCTGATAGATAATGCCCAAGAGTATGACCTGACAATCCATCAGATTCCCATCCTCCATAAATAGAATCTTTAACAGGAAGTCCTGCATTTTGATAAAAACGATATAATAATCTGTTAGGAACCAGGGATAAAATGTATCCGCTATCCAATTGCATAGCATGTAAAAAAGGACTATTTAATAATTGAACATCCTTTAAAGGAAAGGGGTACGCCTTGATGGTTGTCACAGGCGACACTTTTACAGCTGGATCTTTTTTAATTGCTAAATAAGATTGTCCATTTACACAGATAAATTGAAATAATACAAAGAGAAATAATATTCCTCTTAAATTAATAGTTGTTTTTATTTTTTTATTTATTCTATTTTTCACTCTAAACATATCCAAATTTTAATAGTTCACTTTAACGTCTTTAAAACTAGTAGGCAACCATACTTGCATTGCATTACTTCCTCTATTACACCAAGTGTAGTAAGGTATAGCTCTTACTTTTTGAAAGGCGGTCTTTGCAGAAGTTCCATTTAATTCAATTTGAATAGAAGGTAAATCAGCCACCAAACTGACTACGTTTTCATCTAATACTTTAAAAATTTCTGTTGTAAAACTTATTTGTGTAGGAGCAATGACATTCCAAGCTTTCCCGTTATTATCTGCTCCTTCAATACAATACACCAAGGGGCCTCTCTGAAATGCAACTCTATCATTATTAAATTTAAGTTCATTCCTTGAAACCACTTTTTGAATTGTCATAGGTAATTGATATTCAAGTACGTCTTTATCTTTCCATTCATGCTCTACTACCACATACCCCTCTTGCAATTGATAAGGAATAGCATTACCATTTAATAATAAATTAGGCTTTTCAGTCATATTATTAGCAAATGAATACAAACCACCCGGAACAGCGGTTCCAGAAGCCCAACCTGGCAATCTAAATGCAATGGATGATGTCATTTTCTTTTTCATATTCAAAGTGCAATTCACACTACCATTCCAAGGATAGCCTGTATTCATGGTAAATTGAATGTCTCCTTTAGGTAAATTGAAAGTGGTTTGACTACCCACGAATAAATTCACATAAATTTTATTATCCTTATATCCATAAATATAATTTCCTAAGGATGCAATTAATCTTGCAATGTTGGCAGGGCAACAAGCTGTACCAAACCATTCTCTTCTTGCATTTTTACCATTAGAGGCTAAAACATTTCCATAAAAAAATCGATCCCCAGAGAGAGATAAACCATCCAAAGCTCCATTGTATAAACTTCGTTCCAATACATCTATGTATTCTGCATTTCCTGTTAGACTATTCATTCTTTGATTCCAAAAAACCATTCCTACCGAAGCACAGGTTTCACAATAAGCTTGTTCGTTGGGTAAATCATAATCATTCGAAAAACCTTCATTACTTCCAGCAGATCCAATTCCTCCTGTTAAATACATATTTCGATATACCACATCTTCCCAAACATTGCGCATAGCTTTCAGATAATCAACATCTCCAGTATGCGCTGCAACATCTGCAGCTCCAGTGTACATATACATAGCACGAACTGCATGCCCGGTAATATCTTTTTGCTGTTTCACCGGAACACCATCTTGTGCATATAAAGTGTCTTTCCAATCGGTCCATGTATATCCAACGGCTAATTTTTTTCCACGTTCAGATAATAACCAATCTGCTAAATTCAAATATTTTTTGTCATTCGTCACACGGTATAATTTCACTAATGCTAATTCCAATTCCTGATGACCTGTTACCCAATCTTTTTTTCCTGGCCCAAACAAACTATCAAAATAGTTGGCCCATTTAATGACAACATCTAAAAACTTTCTTTTTCCAGTAGCATCAAAATATGCTACTGCAGCTTCAATCATATGACCAGCATTATAATCTTCATGCATACTCATGTCGGTCCATCTTTTATCTAAACCAGTTAATGTATAATAGGTATTTAAATAACCATCAGGTAATTGAGCAGCTGCAATTTTTTCAATCCACTCATCTGCTTTTGCTTCTAATTTAGGATCCTTATTCGTCTTGATAGCATAAGACATGGCTTCAATTGCTTTAAAAACATCCGAATCATCATAAAAAATACCCTCGTGTTTTTCACCTTTACCCCTTGCCACTTTTTCAAAATTGCGAATACGACCCGTTTTTTCTTCCGTTTGATAAATACATGCTGCTAAAGTTTTTGTAGCCACTAAATCCATTTTAGGTTTCCAAAATGCATCTGTCACATTCACTTTAGAAAAATTAACAGGCTCAATTTTGATGGGTGAATTTTGAGCCACTAATTTGTCACAAAAAACAATAGTTAATAAAAAACTCAAGATATATTTCATAGGTGTCAATTTTAAAAAATTAAGGTTTTAATATACATCTAAATCCAACGGTTGCATTTCTTTCAAATCCTGGACTCACTCTTAATAAATATTGTGCGTAGGTTAGTTCCCTGGGTCCTCCTTGGACATACCACCAACTACCTGAGGGTTTAAAATAACTTCCTCCTTTCATAATGATATACTTATAACTACCAGAAGAATATTCATCATTGGTAAGTTGCCAAACACTTCCCACTAAATCACTTAAACCATTTGGATTCACACCCTTTGTATAAGTACCCACTGTATCCAAATGACCATTACCCAAATTACAATTGACACTATCTATTCCTTTAATTTGAATCACACTTAATGTATTAGTTATTTCTTCATAAGTTCTAGTGACAGGAGTGCTTTGCTTCCAAGGCCATTCATTTAATGCACTAGTTTGAGCTGCATACTGCCACTCCTTTTCGGTGGGCAATTGTTTACCATAAAATTTCGAATACGCTTGCGCATCCTCATAACTTATATATACAACGGGTTTATTTTCATCTAATTTTAATGGTTTTCCATTTACCCAATGTTGTAAAAAATGATAAGTATCGGTGGGTTTATAATGACTTTGTTGTAAGAATATTTCAAAATCTTTATTAGTAACAGGATAAGTATCCATATAAAAAGAATTCATCATGATTGTATTCGTATCTGTCAAAGGTGGATAGGAAATAAAATCATCTCCATGTGTTTGATGGAATTTGAAATTCCCTGATGGTATTAAAACCATTTTTTGTGTTCTTTGTTGTATGGAATTTGCGTTTGAAGCAGACGATTCCTTTTTATTGGTTGATTGAGGATCACTGCTTGTTAATCTACTTAAACCTGAAGTTAATTCAACAATAGTTTCATCTAATAGTGTCTCTCTGCCTTCCTCTTTTTGCATTAATTGAATCACTAATTTACCTTCAAACCTGTCAAAATATTTTTTTAAAACTATGATTTGATTTTGGGATTTCAAGATCACTGGTTTTTGAGTATAGCTAGGTTCTGTTTTCCAAATTTGTAAGTAGGTATCTTTTGCATTAAAATAAATATCCTTTGTGTTCATATTTGCCCATTTTATTTCTAAACTATTTTGAACGAGCCTTGTTTGTATTAGTTCCGGAGTTTGTATAATACAATCCACTGCACCTTCATTATTCGTGCCTAGATATTTTTGATGAAACGCATCGGTTTCGGCTTGAATCAAATAAATTCCAGCGTCCGAAAAACGGGGTTTTAATAATGTGTGATGAAATACATCTACAAAATGCCAACCAGCTTTAGGAGAAACTATAAACAAGTATCCTCGATAACCTTGAGGAATTGTACTATAAATGGTAAACACTTCTTTTTGTGGAGTGGGCCATGCATTCACCCAAATATCATCTCTTAATGTTTGACAAAGTGGAATCGCTTGTGGTGAATTAAAGTTATCTGATAATTGCCTTAACAATCTTGTAGTTTTTCCCAATAATTCATATTGCTTCTCCACCCATTCTGGTTGACCAGGTGACATGATATTAATTTCAGTTCCATAACCATTAAAAAAACTAGTACAAAATTCTCTATTAATGGGTTCTTTATATAATTCAGCAACACGAAAAATGGCAAATCCTGGTTGAATATATTTATTCAAATTTAACATGGGGGGATAATACAAAGCGTTATGTACTCTTCCCGAAATAATTCCTTGCATATCTTTTGGTACAGCCATCCCCTCGCTATACATAATCACTCCTTTACGAACCGAATCTGCTGCTTTCTGCAAAGCCTCACTTGAACTTCCTTGCGTATCTAATACCACGCCATCAGCATGTGTTTTATCAATTAACCAAGATAACCCTTTATAATGATTCATTTTACGAGTATCTACATCCCATGGATTATAAGAAACAAATAAATGTTTATTCTTTAATTTTAAATCATCGCTAATTTTTTGAATGGCAGGTAATCCACCAGGCAAATCCTTAAATAAATCAAATTGATTTCGTTGATCTAACCCTAAAGTGGGCCAAGTAGGCCATATAGCAATAACATCATCCCCTCCATATAATTTTTGTCCTCTTGAAACAAAATTGTTGATGGCATATTGTTTTTTTATGGGGTCGTAAAAATATTGATCCCAGGACATCATCAAGTGCATTAAATAAGAATGCCTAACCCATTCCAAATCCTTACGTCTATATAAGCTATCATTGAAATTATTGATATCATATAGCTTTCTATCTTGAAATGCTTTTTTAATACCTACTTGAGCATTCCCCTTAAAAGTCTCTAGCCAGATATGATATTGAATACTACCATGTGGATATATATCAGTTTCGAATCTTTTATTTTTTCCATTTATTAAAGATGATTTATCACGACGACTCAATCCATATAAATACCCTCGATTTTGTGGAAGTTGTATTTGATTATACCCTAATTCCCAAGCATTATCTGGGACAATAACATTAACAGGTTTATTATTGGGCCTAAACCAATAGGTCCGAGAAAGGGGGTGATCTCCTTTTCCTGTGATATAATCGTTTTGTGGATTGATTTTGAAAGGCAACACATTTTGTAAGGAAACGGTATCATTGGATTCGTTCTTAAACTCAACAACGATTTCAAATCCATCATGAGATGGCAATACTGATACCAATTTCCTATGTAATAATTTAGACTGGTTTTGCTTGGACTTTTTGGCAAGAATCACAGAATCCGATAGCAAAGAAATGGGATGTTCAAAATCAAACTCTGTTGTTTGTTGGGAGCCCAATTGAATGATAGTTACCCCCACAATTTGCAAACTATCTTGACTCCAATGTATTTTATGTAGTTGTAGATCTGATTTTTGAGCATATCCCACTCCCACAATCCCTACTAAACAAAATAATAGTAACTTATTTTTCATTGGGCAAAATCTTTGTTTCTTTCACTTAAATCATTCTCCATTCTAGAATAGGAAGTTACTAAAAATATGATACCGAATATCCATATGAGCTGGAATTAAGTAACCAGAAATAACTCCCTCATAATGAACTTCGTATTCCCCAGTTTTAATTTACGTTTTACTTTACGTATTATTGCATGCCACACAATAGCTATTATGGAAGTGAAAATGGAAACTACTTGGAAAAATGCCTTGTCAAACTTATTTGACAAGCCTTATTTTGTCCAAATTGCAGCCCATTTAAAAACTGAAAAAGCTTTAAAGCGAATTATTTATCCCAAAGGATCTCTCATTTTTAATGCTTTTGAACAAACTCCCTATGAGAAAGTGAAAGTGGTGATTTTAGGGCAGGATCCCTATCATAATCCAGGGCAAGCTATGGGTCTTAGCTTTTCGGTTCCTGAAGGTGTTAAGCCTCCTCCTTCCCTAATGAATATCTATAAGGAATTAAATAAGGATATTGGTATGTCCATTCCTACTACTGGCGATTTAACCCCCTGGGCGAATCAAGGAGTATTATTATTGAACGCCATCATGACGGTCAGGGAAAATGAACCAGCAAGTCATGGTAAAATAGGCTGGATGGAATTTACAGACAATGTTATTAAACATTTATCTGACCAAAAAGAGGGGCTTGTGTTTTTATTATGGGGGAATTTTGCCATTCAAAAACAAGTGCTCATTGATGCTACCAAACATAAAATATTAAAAGCACCCCATCCCTCTCCGTTAAGCGCTCATAATGGCTTTTTTGGTTGCAAACATTTTAGTCAGACCAACGAATATTTAGTACAGCAAAAATTACAACCAATTGATTGGAAGTTATAAATTCGCAATATGAAGTTGACTCATTTAATAATAGGAAGAATACGAGCCACTTGGGCCTTATTTGTATTCGCATCTATTATGTTATTATTCTTTCCATTATACATGGTCTGTTTTTTATTGAATGACCCAGTTCAAATTACCTATCACCGTTTCTTGTCTCGAATATGGATGGCTTGTTTTTTATACTTATCTGGATGTCGATTTAAAGTCACTGGAAAAGAAAATTTTGATGGCTTAGGCAATGCAGTCATTGTATGTAATCATAATAGTTTAATTGATATTCCCGTAACAACGCCTTTCTTGCCAAGACCTAATCGAACCATTGCAAAAAAAAGTTTTGTATATGTCCCTCTATTTGGCTGGATATATAAATTTGCTACAGTTATTGTGGACAGAAAAGACAACTCGAGTCGTCGTAAAAGTTACGATAATATGAAAAGAGTTTTAAACAATGGAGTTGACATGTTAATATACCCAGAAGGCACCAGAAATAAAACTTCAGCCCCTTTAAAAAGTTTTTATGATGGCGCATTTACCTTAGCCATTGAAACCCAAAAGCCCATTGTGCCAGTGGTTCTTTTAAATACCAAAAAAATACTTCCAGCAAAACCTTCCATGTGTTTAACTCCCGGAAAAATAATTTTGAATATCTTGCCTCCCATCTTTCCAGAAGGCCATACTGCTCTAACGCTGAAAAAAGAGGTATTTAAAATTATGTCTGATTATTATTTAGAAAATCAGAAATAGTATTAGTAAGTAGTAGAAGAAAAAGTACGGCTACGATTAATTTTTAAATCTCTCAATATACCCGATTTTGGATTGACAGTAATACTGAAAGACTTATATAATCCAATAGGCGTCACATTAATCGCCAACTGCCAGCAATGCATTTCACGGGTAATAAACATGCTCAATTGTTGAATATTTCCTTTAGCAACATCTATATAACCAGTGCCCCCTAATTTCCATTTTGGGGTTATACTAAAATCTCCATTAAAATTTAAACTAGAATAAGTATTAATTTGAAAACCAGTATAATCGGGCTTAATAGTTCTATTAAATTGGAAAGAATACGAAACGGTCAAAGTCCAAGGAATATTGAAATCGGTAAATTCAGCAGGATTTGATTTTGCATATTGCAATTGTCTTTGTTGTTCATCCGGAGTCATGAAAGGATCAATAGGAATTTCCTTAGTTTTTGTTTCCTTAGAATCTTTGCTTTTAAATGAGGTTGAAAATGACAATCCTCCACTTGTTACACTTCCAAATTTCATTTTGGTAGGATCGAAATTAAATTTATTCACACGGAAGCCTTTGTTATCTGTTTGATAAGGATCTAATGTTAAATTAGATGTGATATTTAATTTATCAAATAAAGTGGTTCTCACGTAGATATTGAAGTTACTTAAAGCAAAACTATCAGCTAAAAAATTGTAACTAGAATTAAAACCAAAGCCTTCGATCAACTTTACTTTTTTGAATGCTTCTGCACTGGTATCGCCCTTGTCCTTCACTTTCATTTCCAATAAATTATCTATACCAAATCCCATCCCGCCAAAAGTACCTTCGGAATAAGCGCCTCCTAAACCACCCCCATCATATTTTGAAAAACGATATTTACGTCCCGAGGTATCAATTTGAGTAGTATAATGATAAGAAGCAGCTAAATCGGGTGTATAATTAATAGACATCGTGGGCCTAATTTCATGCCTAATAGCTTTGATGTTACTGTTTTTAAATTTATAGGTTCCAAATATACGAGTCGAAGTTCCTAAACTAAAACTCATATGGGGTGTTCGATAAAATCCGCGATTAATAGTAGTATCTACTCGCTTAGTAGCATTATTCCAAGTTCGAGTATTTTGTTGTCCAAACCATTTTTCCTCAAATGAAATTCCCGGTGTCACTGTTACTGGTCCTAAGGAAGGCAAGGATAAACTAATAGGAATACTATGTTGCGCACCCCATTGCATAGTATCTAATAAACGATTCATATTGAATGCTGAATCATAAAAAGAAAACTGATTTTGAAAACTACCATTGTACCCAATTCCTAATTTTTCATACCATTTTCCTGAACCAATTTGATCCTTAGATTGAAAAGGATAAATGGTGATAGCATTAAAATTAATATTTGGCAAACTCATATTCACCAAGCCTAAATTATTGTTTTGGCTATGATTTAAATTCACCGATAAATTATATTTATTATTCCAAGTTTTATTATAACTAATAGATGAGCTTATTTGGTTTTGGTAATTCTGAAAAGGATTGTTCAATAATAATTTATTGTACTTAGTGCTTCCAAAATTTACATTCGCATTAAAAGAAGTTCCTGGACGAGCACGTTGGTCCATGCTATGTGACCAGTTAATCATAAAGGTTCGACCGCCCGTATATTCAGCATCAATGGCAGTGTTTCTATTGAGCATTCTTGTGTTTTGCATGCTCAAATTAAAATTCCCCATGAACTTATATCGTAAAATATATTTACTATTTAAATTCAAATTCCATCCACCATAAGAATATATATTAGAACGAACAGTAGCATCAAAATTATCGCTCAATACTTTATAATATCCAAGTCCTTCAAATCCTAAACCAAAATCCTCACTGGTTGAAAATGCAGGTGCCATAAAACCAGAATGCCTTCCTTTAGATAATGGGAAAATACCAAAAGGAATACCAATTGGAAAAGGAACTCCTTCAAATTCCGGGAAAGTAGGTCCCGACACACCAATTTTATCGGTGATTATTTTAAGCTTATTAGTTCTAAAAGCAAAGTGAGGTTCATCTAAATTACAAGTAGTAAATCGAGCTCGATAAGCAAAGGCTTCATCTTTATTGACCTTTTTCATAGTAACCGCATTCACAAAAATTTCACCCTGTTGGAAATAGGTGTTTTTGGTTAATCCCTTCCCCGATTTCATATTAAAATATATTGAATCATTCACAGAAGTCACATCCCCTTCTTCAAATTTGGGATTACTTAAAGGACTACCCGTGGTGTCCTTAGCGCCGTATGCTTTTATGTTTTGACTCAATTGATCATAGACTATATTGGCAGCTTCTAACTTAGATGTTTTATATTTAGTCAAGGCATTCCCGTATAAAAAGAACTCTTTGGTAGCCATAATCATGACCCCAGAATCCTCTGCATTATAATCTACTGGGGCATCAATACTATCCTTAGAAATTTTAATGGTTTGCTTTAAATTAGAGGAATCCTTTAAGGATACGGAATCTGCTTTTTGCGTTAGGGCTAGTTTAGCAGCAGGTGTGGATATTTTAGCCGGTTTTTTGACCTGGCTCCATACAGAAACAGAGGGGATTAAAACTAAAGTTAATATTAGGAAAATGCCAATATTAACAATAGAGCGGGAGTAATTTTCGTTATTTTTGTATCCTGTAGTTTTCACTGGTGCAAAAATAAAGTAAAACCTCATTAAGGCACTGATTATGAAGCAAAATAGATTGATTTTAGCATTTCGTTTGGTACTTATAGCT
>CANBSH010000041.1 GCA_947372105.1 Chitinophagaceae bacterium | reverse complement strand
GGCAAAGGTAAGGTACTTAAGCAAATAATTAAAATTAAAATTGAAAAAAAATAGGATAACTCTTAAATAACTGATTATCAAGTAGATACGCATAAAAAGGAGATCTCCCATTTTATAGGGTTGGGAGGCCTAAAATAGAGGGTAAAATTCATCGAATTTGGCATACAGTTATAGACGACCATTGCATTCAATTTACTTGCAATAGGACATTCCTATTCTTAATCATGTAAATTGCAGCCTGTGATCCCAACTCAATCTGGGTGACTAGGTAGAAAACTATGCACGAAATCATACATCAAAATATTGCTGAAAATTTAATCAAAGCATACGATGGCAAAGAGCCATTTGCGAATTATTTAAAAAAGTATTTTGCAGCCAATAAAAAACACGGAAGCAGAGATCGCAAGAGTATCACTGCCATGTGTTATGATTTTTTTAGAACTCATTTTAAGGAGTTTCCTTTCGCTCATAAAATAGCGACAACCATCAATAAAGAGCAATTCATTGCGTCGCATCAAAAACAACCCTTGTTATTTGCGCGTATTCGTCCTTGGCAAAAAACAAAAGTGATTCAAAAATTAAAGGATGCTAATGTTCTTTATAAGGAGATAGGCGAGATGTCGTTGTCATTTGTAAATACGACTTCTTTGCAAAATGTGGTGGAGATTAACAAGGAGCTGGTGATACAGGATTTAAGTTCGCAAGCTGTTGCTGGGTTATTAAAATTAATACCCACCAGTTTAGATAAAGTAATGAACGTATGGGATGCTTGCGCAGCAAGTGGCGGAAAATCTATTTTAATGTTTGATGTGTTGAATAATATTAAAATTCATGTTTCAGATGTAAGAGGCTCTATTTTACACAATGCAGAAAAGCGTTTAGCAGAAGCAGGAATAAGACCTACGTCATTGCAAGAGATAGATTTAACGCAGTCTTTTGAAATAAAAAAACAATTTGATTTTGTTTTTGCAGATGTGCCTTGTTCTGGAAGTGGAACTTGGGGACGTACCCCCGAACAATTAATTTATTTTAAGGAAGATCAGCTTGCGCATTATGTTTCCTTGCAATCTCAAATTCTTAAAAATATAATTTCTACAGTGGTTGTAGAAGGGTATTTGCTGTACGCTACTTGTTCGGTATTTGAAGATGAAAATGAAACACAGGTGACTGCATTGCTTGCTACTGGAAAATTCAAACTTATTCAGCAAAATTATTTTATTGGATATACACAACAAGCAGATACGCTGTTTGGGGCTTTATTGCAAAAAATAAGTGAGTAGTAAAACGTAAATAAGAAAAGTAGATTTCTTATATTATAGTTATATTATAATTATAATATAGTTGATAAAAAAGCAAGAATATTAAGATTGGAATGGAAGTAATTGACCACTTTGTATTATACCACCCGCTACCACATCATCTCCTTCATAAAATACTGCGCTTTGTCCGGGTGCGATACTTTTTACGTTCTCAAAAAATCTGGCTTGTACTCCAGAAGGGGTAGAAGATAAAGTACATAAAGCACCAGCATCTTTATATCTAATTTTGGCCATCAATTCCATCTCGCTTTCTAAATGATCGTATTTGATCCAATTTATTTTAGACACCAACATGTCATTTTGGTCTAAATCATTTTCATCCCCAATCACCACAATATTTTTTTCGGGATCAATAGACACCACATAAGCAGGTTTGCCTAATGCAATTTCTAAACCTTTACGTTGTCCAATAGTATAAAAAGGATAGCCTTTATGTTTGCCTAATTTTTTACCATGTGTATCCAAAAACCAACCTCCATTTACTCTGTCTTCTAAACCCTCTACTCTTCTTTTTAAAAAGCCACGATAATCATTGTCAGGGACAAAGCAAATTTCATAGCTCTCGCTTTTTTTAGCTAATTCAGGATAGCCCATGTCTATCGCCATTTGCTTAATATCTTTTTTATGCATTCCTCCAAGAGGCAAAATGGTTCTACTTAATAAATCTTGATCCACTCCCCAAAGCACATAGCTTTGATCCTTGGTTTCATCCAGGCCTTTTGAAATGACATATCGGCCATTGGTATGCTGGCGCACTTTCGCGTAATGTCCAGTGGCAATAAAATCGCATCCCAAAGCATCGGCTCTTTTAAGTAAGGCACGCCATTTAATATGTGTATTACACATCACACATGGGTTAGGGGTGCGACCTGCTAAATATTCTTCTACAAAGTTTTCAATTACAAAATCACCAAACTCCTCTCTAATGTCCAATATAAAATGGGGAAAACCATTATTCACAGCAGCTAAGCGGGCGTCATTAAAGGAGTCAATATTACAACAGCCAGTTTCCTTGCCATTGGCATTGCTGGTAGAATAGTCCCAGGTTTTCATAGTGATGCCAATTACTTCATAACCTTCATTATGCAATAATAAAGCAGCTACGGTACTATCAATACCGCCGCTCATGGCCACCAATACTTTCCCTTTTTTACTCATGTTGTTACGCTGTCTATGCTTTTGCAAAAGTAACTTATCCTGCGATACTTTAACTTTTTGATATAAAAGCATTGTATAAATTACATTTCGAAAAACGAAAAAATACTATCTTCACCCTACAAGAACGACAAAAAATACAGAAAATGATAAAGTTACAAGTCATCGGAAATTTAGGCAAAGACGCCTTAGTGAACAACGTGAATGGAAAATCAGTGATTAATTTTAATGTGGCCCACACGGAGCGTTATAAGGACGCACAAGGAATTCAAAAAGATAGAACCACATGGGTGGATTGTTCTTATTGGACTGATCGTACCGCAGTTGCTCCCTATTTGAAAAAGGGAACACAAGTATATGTAGAAGGTACCCCTGATGTAAGATCATACACCACTGCAGATGGTCGTAATGGTGCTTCTCTTACTTTGAGAATTTCATCTGTACAATTATTGGGTGCAAAACCAAGTGGTTCAGGATCTGGAGAACAAAGTACTGGAGGAGAAGCTGCTCCCAATAACTATCAAGCACCTACAGGGTCAGATAATACTTTAGATGATTTGCCTTTTTAGTGAAATCATTTTATCCATTCAATGATCAATAGATGATTGGAGTAAAAGAAAGGTATACCAAGTGTATACCTTTCTTGTTTTAGGCTAACATATGTTTGCCATTTTACATAGGTCCAAGATGAAATTAGTAGTTAAAATTGGTTCAAATTTGAGTATGCCTAATTACCTTTGCGCTCACATTGATTGAAACAAAAATTATTTTTATGAGGGTCATGAAATTTGGAGGTACTAGTGTTGGAAAGCCAGAGCGAATGCATCAGGTGTCACAATTAATTACAAGAGACGGAGAGCCTACTATCGTAGTTTTAAGTGCTTTAAGTGGAACTACTAACGCATTAGTTGAAATTAGCAATTGCTTAGCTACACAAAATAAAAAAGGAGCCACAGATAAAATAGAAAAATTAGAAAATCATTATGCTCAATTTATTATTGATTTATTAAAAAAAGATGCTCAAAAAAGTAAAGCGGAAGAATTAATAAAAGAACATTTTGAATTTTTAAGAATTACACAACGTATTTCATTAAGTGATGCTTTAAATAAAGATATTCTTGCGCAAGGTGAATTAATGAGCACTAAATTATTCTCTTTGTATTTAGACCAAGAAAATATTGAACATGCTCTAATACCTGCACTTGATTTTATGTGTTTAGATGTAAATGATGAACCAGATTTATCATTGATTTCCGAAAAAATTAAAGGAGTGTTAGCGGCACAGGGGTCTAAAAAATTATTTATCACTCAAGGATATATTTGTAGAAATGCAAAAGGGGAGGTTGATAATTTAAAGCGTGGAGGGAGTGATTATACTGCCTCTTTAATTGCAGCAGCAGTGAAAGCATCTGTGTGTGAAATTTGGACCGATATTGATGGCATGCATAATAATGATCCTAGAGTCGTGGATAAAACTGTGGCCATTGAACAATTAAGCTTTGACGAAGCTGCAGAGTTGGCTTATTTTGGAGCTAAAATTTTACATCCGACTTGTATTTGGCCAGCACAACAGGAAAACATTCCGGTAAGATTATTAAATACGATGCAACCAGAAGCAGTTGGTACGGTGATTAAAAAAGAAGCAGGTAGCACAGGTGTAAAAGCAGTCGCAGCGAAGGATCAAATTATTGCTGTGAAAATTAAAAGTACCAGGATGTTATTGGCATATGGTTTTTTAAGAAAGATATTTGAAGTATTTGAAAAATATAAAACACCTATTGATATGATTACCACTTCGGAGGTAGCGGTATCAGTTACTATTGACACAGATATTCATTTAAATGAAATTATTGCAGAATTAAGTAATATTGCTTCAGTAGAAGTAGAGAAGGATCAAACTATTGTATCTATTGTAGGTAATGAAATCGCAAAAACAGATGCGGTATTAAATAAATTGTTTGCAGCGATTAATGAAGTGCCTGTGACTATGGTGAGTTATGGAGGAAGTCCTCATAATATTAGCTTATTAATTCCAAGTGCTTACAAAACCAAAACTTTACAACTTATTAATAAAGGATTATTTCATTTGTAAAAATGTTTTTACAATAAAAAAGGCCCCGATTCATCGGGGCCTTTTTTATAAATTCTAAGGGTATCAATATTGTAAAAAAATTAATATCCCATATTCACTCATTAAATAAATAACAACGCATCTCCATAACTAAAGAAGCGATATTTATCCTTGATGGCTTTTTTATAAGCTTCCATGGCTAATTCATACCCTGCAAAAGCACAAGTCATAATTAATAAACTTGTTTTAGGTAAATGAAAGTTGGTCACTAAGCTATCGGCGATATTAAAATTATAAGGAGGATGGATAAAATGATTGGTCCATCCTTCAGCTGGCTTTAATAAACGTTGCGCAGTGACACTGCTTTCCATAGCTCTCATTGCTGTGGTGCCTATGGAGCATACTCTTCTTCCATTTTCCTTAGCAGTATTGATGATACGACAAGCATCTTCATCAATTTTAAAGTATTCAGCATCCATTTTATGTTTGCTTAAATCTTCAACTTCAATAGGTCTGAAAGTGCTTAAGCCAGTATGTAGGGTAACTTCTGCAAAACGAATACCAATAATTTCAGATCTCTTAATTAATTCTTTACTAAAGTGTAAACCTGCAGTAGGAGCGGCAACAGCACCTTCATGCTTTGCATACACTGTTTGATATCTTTCTTTATCTTCTTCGTCTGGTTTACGCTTAATATATTTAGGTAAAGGTGTTTCTCCTAAAAATTCTAACATGTTTTTAAAACCAGCATCATCCCCATCCCATAAAAAACGGATGGTACGACCACGGCTAGTGGTATTGTCAATCACTTCAGCTACTAATTCTTCGTTCTCTCCAAAATACAATTTGTTTCCTACTCGAATTTTTCTTGCGGGATCAACAATGACATCCCATAAACGATTGGGTTTGTTTAATTCTCTTAATAAGAAAACTTCAATCTTTGCACCTGTTTTTTCTTTTCTGCCATACATACGAGCAGGAAATACTTTGGTGTTGTTTACTACAAAAACATCTTTGTCATCATAGTATTCTAATAAATCCGAAAAATTACGATTCTCCATGTGACCATTTTGGCGGTTCACTACAAGGAGTCTGCTGTCTTCCCTTCTTTTAGTAGGGTATTGAGCGATGAGATTTAAAGGTAGGTCGTACCTAAATTGAGAAAGTTTCATTTGTGTCTATTTTTGGTGATAGCCACATTAAGTTTACTACAGCCTTACGGGGCAGTTCGCTTCATGTTACGGCATGAAAATTATGGAGGCAAATGTACAACTTTAGCACTAATTTTGCGGAACAACATTTGATCTTAAAATTGGGCAATTTTGGTAAAAAGCTTTAGTTTTGCAAACAATTGTTAGTTTTAAATAAGGTGTTGGTTTAAAATATATTAAACTATGTTAAGAGCTAAATGGTGGAAAGTTTTATCCTTTGTCCTTTTATTGTACACCTGCACCTATGGATTTATTGTTAAGGTACCCAAATTAGATGATCGTTTAAAAGAGTCCATTCGCAACATGTTTTTTCATGTACCTATGTGGTTTGGAATGATGATTTTATTTTTTGTATCATTAGTATATGCAGTGAAATATTTAAGAACATCCAATCCCATTCATGATATATATGCATCAAGTTATGCCGCTATAGGATTGGTATATGGTGTGCTAGGAATTATTACAGGCGCTGTTTGGGCCAATTATCAATGGGGTAGCCCTTGGGTAGGAGATCCCAAGCAAAATGGAGCAGCCATTGCATTACTTATTTATTTCGCCTACTTTGTTTTAAGAGGAAGTTTATTAGACAGTGAAAAAAGAGCAAGACTTTCTGCCGTGTATAATGTGTTTTCTTTTTTCATGTTGTTTCCCACTTTATGGATATTGCCTCGTTTGACCGAATCCTTACATCCAGGGGGTCAAGGAAGTGAAGGCAATCCTGGAATTAATGGGAAAGATATGAGCGCATCTATGCGAACTGTATTTTATCCAGCAGTGATTGGTTGGACTTTATTGGGGGTATGGATTAGTACCATAAAAATCCGAATTGAATTATTGCAATTACAAAAAGAAGAACAAAATTAAAAGAACGAACTAAATACATTATCTACAAAATTATAAATCATGATTTCTTTATTACAAACAACAGTAGCAAATGCCAACGAAAGCTTAATGGTTAAAGATGGCAAAATTTATTTAGTCCTTACCATAGCTTCTATCATTATGATTGGCTTATTTGCATATGTTACAAGTGTGGATCGTAAATTAACACAACTAGAAAAAAACATCAAAGGATAATCTATTTAAATTTCGCTAACCATCATCTTTAAAATCAAAAAGTATGTCTGAAAATAATCAGTATAGTTTTTTCCAAAGTGTTGAAAGAAGTTTCGATAAAGCTGCAAAGTTTACCACTTGGGAACAAGGGTTACTAGATCAAATAAAGGCTTGTAATAGTATTTATAGTATGCGTTTTCCTGTAAAAATGGATGACGGACATATTGAAGTAATTGAAGCTTATCGCGTTCAACATTCACAACATAAATCCCCTTGTAAAGGAGGGATTCGTTTTAGTATGGCAGTGAATCAGGATGAAGTGATGGCGTTAGCTGCCTTAATGACTTACAAATGCGCTATTGTGAATGTTCCTTTTGGAGGTGCAAAAGGAGGAATTAAAATTAGTCCTCGTTCCTTGAGTACTTATGAACTTGAAAAAATTACACGTAGATACACTTCCGAATTAGTGAAGAAAAATTTTATTGGACCTGGTATTGATGTACCTGCTCCAGATTATGGAACCGGCGAAAGAGAAATGGCGTGGATTGTAGATACGTATCAATCTTTAAAGCCAGGTGAAATTGATGCTGCTGGTTGTGTGACTGGTAAACCAGTTTCACTAGGAGGTGTTCGTGGTCGTCGAGAAGCAACAGGCTTAGGTGTATTTTTTGGCGTGAGAGAAGTTTGCTTGATGGAAGATGAAATGAAAAAATTAGGATTGACTGCAGGAATTGAGAATAAAAATGTAATTGTTCAAGGTTTAGGAAATGTTGGTTATTATAGCGCTAAATTTTTTAGAGAGCATGGCGCTAAAGTAATTGCCATTGCTGAATTTGAAGGAGCTATTTATAATGCGGCTGGTTTAAATGAAGAAGAGGTTTTTCAACATCGTAAAGCCACAGGATCAATTTTAAATTTCCCTGGCGCTACTAACATTACAAAAAGTTCGGATGCCTTAGAAATGGAATGTGATATTTTAATTCCAGCAGCACTTGAAAATGTGATTGATAAAAATAATGCGCCTAATATTAAAGCAAAAATAATTGGAGAAGCTGCGAATGGTCCATTAACACCCGAAGCAGATGATATTTTAGCGAAGAAAGGAGTGTTGGTGATTCCTGATATGTATTTAAATGCAGGCGGGGTAACAGTTTCTTACTTTGAGTGGTTGAAAAATTTGAGCCACGTTAGATATGGTCGTTTGGAAAAAAGATTTACAGAAAATGCAAACATTAATATCTTACATCAAATAGAAGAATTAACTGGTAAAAAAGTAACACCTGCCGAAAAGGAAATTATTGCACATGGTCCTGATGAAATTGATTTAGTACATAGTGGATTAGAAGAAACTATGATTAACGCTACGCGTGAAATTATGGATATTTGGAAATCCAATCCATCAATTCCCGATATGAGAACAGCGGCTTATGTTTGTGCAATTAATAAAGTAGGAACATCTTATGCTGAATTAGGGATCTTCCCTTAGTCGGTTACTCCTCCCATGGATTAATAGATATTGGAAGAGTATACATTAGTTATATGGGGAGTAGTATAAATGATTTATAAGTATTCGGGGAAATGTTGCAAAGCTTGCCATTTCCCCGATTCTATTTTAGCGCCTACTGTAGTATGTCCATTCGTTAAAATTAAAAACTCCGCTTCCAATACTTGTTGGTATTGTAATATTTGACTCAATGTTTTTTCATTGATATCTACTCTAGCTTCTTTACATTCAATAATCATCCATGGTTTTTCGTCTTTATATACTAGGATGTCAAATCGTTTACTAAGGGTCCCCAACTGAATTGTTTTTTCTACAGCAATTAAGGCGCTAGGGTATTTACAGGTTTGTACTAAATATTGAAGCATATTCTGTCTTACCCATTCTTCGGGGGTTAATACAAGCCATACTTTTCGGAAGGGATCAAATATTTGATCTTTGCCGTTAACTTGTTGAAGTTTAAATGGATACGAAGGGTAAACAATGGGATTCATATAAAGTGCTACAAAAATTGTATTTTTGCCAATTAATACTTCAAAGATAAGAAGGGAAGAGTAGCGAAGAACATTAAAAATTAGATCTTATGAAAACAAAGCAGGACATCGTAGACAACTGGTTACCTAGATACACTGGGGCTAGTTTAGATCAATTTGGAAAGTATATTTTACTGACCAATTTTAGCAATTACGTGAACATGTTTGCTGCGAAACATAATGTAGAAGTCATTGGGAAGGATCGTCCCATGCAATGCGCTACCGCCGATGGCATCACCATTATCAATTTTGGAATGGGAAGTCCTGGGGCAGCAACCATCATGGATTTATTAACTGCTATTCAACCTGAAGCAGTTTTATTTTTAGGTAAATGTGGCGGATTAAAAAAGAGAAATAAAATTGGGGATCTTATTTTACCCATCGCGGCTATAAGAGGAGAGGGAACGTCCAATGATTATTTCCCTGCAGAAGTCCCTGCTTTACCAGCCTTTGCTTTGCAAAAAGCAATTTCAACCACCATACGTGATAATAATGTTGACTATTGGACAGGGACCGTATACACCACCAACAGAAGAGTATGGGAGCATGACGAAGAATTTAAAGAATACCTAACTAATGTGAGAGCTTACGCCATTGATATGGAAACAGCCACCATTTTTACAGTAGGTTTTTATAATAAAATACCAACAGGTGCATTATTGTTAGTGAGTGATTCACCTATGATTCCAGAAGGAGTGAAAACAGAAGCAAGTGATAGTAAAGTGACTGCTGAGTTTGTGGAGAATCATTTAAGAATTGGTATTGAGTCCCTGAAGCAATTAATAAATAATGGACAAACTGTAAGGCATTTGCAGTTTTAAAAAGCTTTAATACTTTAAGCTTTTTAAAACTTTCTTTTTTTGATTTTTTTTAAGTTTCACCATTCTATTAAAATTTGAAAATTTTAATAGGTCAGCACCTAAAAGCTTCAATAAATTAAGCTTTTTAAAACTTACTCTTTCCAAAGGAACGGAAATAAAATATAGGCGAGCGCGATGATCATCACATCAAATCCAATTAGCATTAATACTAATTGAGGCAATCCATTTTGTACTACATCAGAAAAAGCGATAATCGCAATTTTCATCAATAACATTAGTTGAGGGATAATCAAGGGAAATCCGAGTATAGCCATGATAGCAGAGGGCTGCTGTGCTTTGGATGCAATAGCTGCTAAAAAACTAAAAACAAGACTTAAACTAATTCCACCTAAACAGCTAATGCTAAAAAACAAGAGACCATGTTGTAGGGGATTGCCTAATAGCAAAATGAATAACAAAAGACTGAGGCCGCTCATCAAGCACATCAACAAGCTATTGTAAATTAATTTTGAAAATATAAAGTGAACAGGACTCGTAATGGTATAAAAATAAAGCATACGTCCTTTGCCTTCCTGTAAAAAACTACGCGCCACCGTATTAATACAAATAAATAAAAGAGTGACCCAGAATAAACCATTCCATACATGGTCTTCGGGTTGTCCCATAGTTAGATAAATCACAAATGTCGTGGATGCGATGTATAACAAAATACCAAAAAAAGTATACTGCTGCCTAAATTCAAGCAGTAAATCTTTTTTAAGTAAAGTGAATACTACTTTGTTGCGCATACTCGGCATCTTGGTTCGTAATTATTTTTTTCTCCCAACACTACAGTACCTTCTTCATCACTAGTTCGATAAGAAATATTGGCTAAGTGTCCGCATTGCACACAAATGGCATGCAGCTTGGTTATAAAATCGGCGACTGATAAAAGTTGAGGCATTTGTCCAAAGGGTTTTCCTAAATAGTCCATGTCTAAACCAGCAACAATAACACGCTTTCCTTTCATGACTAATACTTCACACACTTCTAAAATACCGTCATCAAAAAATTGTGCTTCATCAATTCCAATCACATCTGCATCAGCTGCAAGTTCAATAATTTTAGAAGAATGATCTACGGGAGTAGAAGGAATAGAATTAGCGTCGTGACTGACTACTTTATTGACATCGTATCTAGTATCCGTGGCAGGCTTATATATTTCTACTTTTAGATTCGCAATTTTGGCTCTTTTTAAGCGCCTAATTAATTCTTCAGTTTTTCCACTAAACATGCTACCGCAAATTACTTCAATCCATCCTCTGCGTTCGCCTGTTAAATTCTGTTCTATAAACATATTCTATAATTAATTCAGTTAGTTTTTAATAGGGGGGTGTTATTCTGCTTCAAAAGTATACATTCCTATGGAAACAGCAGTTGTTTTTCCTGAATCCACTGTATCGTTTTTAAGGTAGCTCCTGCGTTTTGTTGTATAAATTGGGATGCATTTTGACAGGCACGTTCATATTGCTCAGGGTTTTTATTCAATACCTGAATCGTATTCAAAAATGAACTACTATCAAAAATACTATACCCTCCACCCATTTTCAATAGTCCACTTGCTTCAGGGAATTTTTCAAAATGAGGTCCCCAAATTACTGGATGTCCAAAAGCGGCGGGCTCTAAAATATTATGAATGCCCTCTTTTCCAAAACCGCCCCCTACATAACTAATATAGGCATATTGGTATAAGCTTCTAAGTAATCCAATTTGATCTACAATTATTATTTTGGGATTGTTAAAGGTTTGATGCGTATGTAATAATTCAGTTAAGGTGGTAGCATGAGGTAAAGCAGATTTACATTCTTCAATGGAGGCTGCATCTACATGGTGGGGAACTATAATCCAATTATAATTAGTTAATTCTTTAGAAGCAGCAGCAATTATTTCATGATCTTTTTCCCAAGTACTACCCGCAATAATTATTTTGGAAGCATTTAATTTATGTAGCCAATCAAATGAAACTATTTGTTGTGTGGTTTGTAACACTCTGTCAAAACGAGTATCTCCAGTGATGGTTATTTTTTCTTCTCCAATAATGGGAATAATTAATTTTTTTGAATTTTCATCTTGAACCAAAACATAAGTAAATAAGTGCAACATCTTTTTGTAAAAACCGCCGTAACATTTAAAAAATAGTTGATCTTTTCTAAAAATGGCAGACACTAATAAAGTAGGAATAGATAATCGTTTTGCTTCTGCTAAATAATAATACCAAAATTCATATTTAATAAACACAATTAAACTAGGTTGAATGGTTTGTAAAAATCTTTGGGCATTTTTGCGACCATCCAAGGGCAGATAACTTACGAAGTTGACAGTGGTATCATTTTTACGATGTAAATATCCTGAGGGAGAAAAAAAAGTAAGCCAAATTTGATGAGCAGGATATTCTTTTTTTAAGGATTCGATAATGGGTAAGCCTTGTTCAAATTCTCCATAGGAAGCGCAATGCACCCAAATAATAGGTTGCTTTATTTCTTTGGCTTGAGATTCAATAATGTTCCATACTTCATGCTGACCCTCTACCCAATGCTTTATTTTCACATTAAAAGGGGCTAATCCTTTGGATATGATTTGATAAAGACCTAAAAAAAGTTGGTACAGTAGCATAGGCTGATTGACTTGGCAAAATTCAATAAAATTTGGCACATAAATGGACATTTATTTTATAGGTTCGCCTTAACGTATCCAATCCCTTATTTTAGGCTTTTTATAGTATTTTTGCCAAAATGGAAGGGATGCGTAAAATTCAAATGGTAGATACCAAAAATCAATATTTAGCCATCAAAAATGAGGTGGATACTGCTATTCAGTCAGTATTAGATACGGCAGCTTATATAAATGGTAAGGCGGTACAAGATTTCACAGCCCACTTGGCTCAATATTTACAAGTGAATCATGTGATTCCATGTGCCAATGGAACCGATGCATTACAAATCGCCATGATGGCTTTGGGATTAAAACCAGGGGATGAAGTAATTACTCCTTCATTTACTTATATCGCTACTACCGAAGTGGTTGCATTATTAGGACTCACTCCTGTTTTTGTGGATGTAGATCCTGTGACTTATTGCATGGATATTACCTCTTTAAAAAATGCAATTACGCCTAAAACAAAAGCGATTGTGCCAGTGCACTTGTATGGACATGCAGCGCCTATGGAAGAAATTTTAAAAATTGCCGAAGAGCATCATATATGGGTGATAGAAGATAACGCACAAGCAATAGGTTGTGATTATACTTTCTCCAATGGAGTGACAAAAAAGACGGGAACTATGGGACATATTGGAGCCACTTCTTTTTATCCCAGTAAAAATTTAGGCGCTTTTGGAGATGGAGGTGCATTATGTACCAATGATAAAACATTGGCAGATAAAATGACCATGATTGCCAATCACGGACAGTCTGCTAGATATTATCATGATGTCGTAGGATGTAATTCAAGATTGGATAGTATTCAAGCAGCAGTGTTAGATATCAAATTAAAAAAATTAGATAGTTATAATGCAGCAAGACAAAAAGTAGCCCAATACTATACCAATGCTTTTGCATCTTTTTCACAAATTATAACACCCGCAATTCAAAAATATAGTACCCATGTATTTCATCAATACACAATGCAATTGCAAGGAGTAGATAGAGAATCATTCATACAACATCTTGCAAGCAAGGAAGTGCCTTGTATGATTTATTATCCGGTGCCAGGACATATGCAAAAAATGTTTGGAGACAATACACATGCGCATTTAAAATTAGAGGTGACGAATGCATTAACCCCTGTGGTTTGTTCTTTGCCCATACATACCGAAATGGAGGAAGATCAATTAGCTTATATTGTGGAAGCGGTCAAATCTTTTATACAAAAATCATAAAATAACCTGCATGAAAATAACAGTCATTGGAACCGGATATGTAGGCTTAGTAACAGGCACCTGTTTTGCTGAAACAGGAAATAAAGTGACTTGTGTAGATATTGATGCACAAAAAGTGGCTCGATTAAAGGAGGGAGTGATGCCCATTTATGAGCCAGGCTTAGAAAAAATATTTTTAAGAAATAGTAAGGAAGGTCGATTGACTTTCACCACTAATATTGAAGAGGTAATTGATCAAGCAGAAATTATTTTCTTAGCATTACCCACACCTCCGGGTGCGGATGGTAGTGCCGATTTAAAATACATATTAGGTGTCGCGGATCATTTAGGAAAGATATTGAAGGATTATAAAGTGATCGTAAATAAGAGCACAGTGCCGGTGGGTACCGCCGATAAAGTACATGCAGCGATTGCGAAAAATTATAAAGGCGAGTTTGATGTAGTGAGTAATCCTGAATTTTTAAGAGAGGGGGTTGCGGTAGAAGATTTCATGAAACCGGATAGAGTGGTGGTAGGAACAAGATCGGAAAGAGCTAAGAAATTAATGAGTGATTTATATGCGCCATTTGTGAGACAAGGAAATCCAGTGATTTATATGGATGAGCGTAGTTCGGAACTTACTAAATATGCAGCCAATTCCTTTTTAGCTACTAAAATTTCTTTCATGAATGAGATTGCGCAATTGTGTGAGCGCATGGGAGCCGATGTGGATATGGTTCGAAGAGGTATAGGAAGTGATGAAAGAATAGGAAAGCGATTTTTATTTCCAGGGATAGGATATGGAGGATCTTGTTTTCCGAAAGATGTGCAAGCCTTAGTGCAATCTTCAGGAGAAGTGGATTATAGTTTTGAGATTTTAAAAGCGGTAGAAAAAGTAAACGCCCATCAAAAGGTACACTTGGTAGAAAAGATAAAGGCCTACTTTAATAATAATTTACAAGGTAAAAAAATTGCTTTGTGGGGTTTGGCATTTAAGCCCAACACCGATGATATTAGAGAAGCCCCAGCTTTAGCGATGATTCAATCTTTTATAAAAGAAGGAGCTAGTGTTACGGCTTATGATCCAGAAGCCATGTTGAATGTGAAAAATCAAATTGGAGACATCATACAATATGCAAGTAATCAATATGAAGCATTACAAGGTGCTGATATATTAGTTATTGCGACAGAGTGGAGTGAATTTAGAACCCCCGATTTTGAATTGATTGAAAAGGGGTTGCCTAGTAAAGTGATATTTGATGGAAGAAATTTATTTGAAGTAACTAAGATGCAAGAAATGGGATTCACTTATATTAGTATAGGAAGAGCTTCCGCTACAAAATAACCCTCATGAGTCAAAAAAGAATTTTAATAACGGGAGCAGCTGGTTTTTTAGGATCACATTTATGTGATCGCTTTATAATGGAAGGCTATCATGTCATAGCAATGGATAATTTAATTACGGGGGATGAAAATAATATTGCACATTTAAAATCCCATCCCCATTTTGAATTTATACTTCATGATGTTACCAAGTTTATTGACATCAAAGGGGACTTGGATTATATTTTACATTTTGCATCACCAGCAAGTCCCATAGATTATTTAAAAATACCTATTCAAACATTAAAAGTGGGCGCTTTAGGGACACATAATTGTTTAGGATTAGCCAAGGATAAAAAAGCAAGAATATTAGTAGCGAGTACGAGTGAAGTATATGGAGATCCTTTGGTGCATCCTCAAACCGAGGAGTATTGGGGGAATGTGAATCCAGTAGGTCCAAGAGGAGTGTATGATGAAGCAAAAAGATATATGGAAAGCATCACCATGGCTTACCACACTTTTCATCATGTTGAAACCAGAATCATCAGGATCTTTAATACCTATGGTCCACGCATGCGTCTCAATGACGGAAGAGCATTACCTGCATTTATTGGGCAGGCTTTAAGAGGTGAGGACATGACCGTGTTTGGAGATGGCTCACAAACAAGAAGTTTTTGTTATGTGGATGATTTAGTAGAAGGAATATATCGATTATTATTAAGTGATTATACAAGTCCGGTGAATATTGGGAACCCCAATGAAATTAGTTTGAAGGATTTTGCAGAAGAAGTATTGAAACTCACAGGTTCGGCAGTAAAAATTATTTACAAGGAATTACCAGTAGATGATCCTAAGCAAAGACAACCCGATATCACCAAAGCAAAAACCATTTTAGGATGGGAGCCAAAAGTAGATCGTGCCGAAGGTTTAAAGAAAACCTACGACTACTTTAAAGCATTGCCACCAAGTGAGTGGACTAAATTACCTAAGGAATTTATTTCAAAATAATACCATTATCTAATAATTCAAGATGGCTATAAATACAATTTTAGTAACAGGCGCCAATGGACAATTGGGTTGGGAACTGGGTCAATTAGTAAGCGCCTATTCTCAATTTGAATTTGTATTATTAGATCGTTCTTCATTAGACTTATCTGAACCTGAAAAAATGGAAGCAATCATAACTTCCATTCAACCATTTTGTGTGATTAACACTGCTGCATATACTGCGGTAGATAAAGCGGAATCTGAGCATGAACTAGCATTAAAAATAAATGCTACAGCAGTTGTAATGCTAGCAAAAATATGTAAGCAACATCAAATACATTTTATCACTTATTCAACCGATTATGTTTTTGATGGTCAAGCAACCCATCCTTATCCAACAAATCATAAAATAGATCCTGTCAATTTTTATGGAGTCTCTAAAGCAAAAGGAGAGGAAGGAGCCATTGCGGAAAATGAACAATCTATCATCATTCGTACCTCATGGGTATTTAGTAGTCATGGAAATAACTTTGTTAAAACCATGCTTCGATTAATGAAAGAAAGACCGCAATTAAATATAGTGGCGGATCAAGTGGGTCGTCCCACGTATGCAAAGGATTTAGCAACAGCTACTATGTTGATGGTGGTTGCATTAAACACAGGGAAAAAAATACAAGGCATTTATCATTATGCGAATGAAGGAATCATAAGTTGGTATGATTTTGCATTGCAGATTAAACAAAATGCAGGACTTACTTGTGTGTTAAACCCTATCACTACAGATCAATTTCCTACACCCGCTAAAAGACCTTCTTATTCTGTATTAGATACACAGCAAATAGAAAAAGATTTGGACACTCCCATTAGAAACTGGAAAGATGCATTAAGTGAATGTCAAAATAAGTTAGCATCTTAATGAATTATTTTAATGAAGTTCTACCATGAATAAGAAAGAAATATTATTACAACAATTACGATCACATACTTATGTGATGATTAAGCCTTCACCTTTGCATGGTATTGGAGTTTTTGCTATTCGTACTATTCCCAAAGGTACTAAAAATATTTTTTCGGAAGGAATGGGAGAGTGGATACAAGTAAGTAAACAAGAAGTAGATACATTGCCGGCCTCTTCCAAGGATTTAATTGAAAATCATTGCTTGTTTGATGAAGATCATTATTTCATTCCTGAATATGGATTTAAATTAGTGGACTTAGTGATTTATTTAAATCATTCTGAAATACCTAATGTACGATCCTTGAATGAGGGTGAGCAATTTGAAGCCTTGCGTGATATTCAAGAAGGCGAGGAATTATTGGTAGACTACGGAACTATCGTGGATTGCGAGGAATAAATTTTAAACACACCGGACTCATCACTTTAATATCATTGTTGGTATTCGTTAATTTTCCAGTACTACTATTGAAAGAAAATATTTGCACTTTATTGTCATCCTGACTTGCTACGTATACAAAATTTCCACTAGGGTCAAAGCTGAAATTTCTAGGTCTAGTTGCCACAGTTTGATGACCTACAGGACTCAGTAAACCTTTAGCACCCACCTTAAAAATCGCTAAATCATTACTGGTGACTCTATTGGAACTAATCAACCATTTTCCATTGGGAGATAAATGAATATCGGCGCTCCCTTTCGTTTTAGAAAGGGTTGTAGTATCTGAAGTAATGGTTTGAATTTTTGTAAACTTTTTATTTTCAATATCAAAAACGTCAATCGCTCCTGAAAGTTCATTGATTAAATAAGCACGATTTCCTTTGGGTGTGAATACAATATGTCTTGGGCCGTTTCCAGCTGTGATAGCAATAGGGTTGTAATTTTCATTCACTAATCCATCCTCATTAATGCTATGTTGGTATATTTTATCGGATCCTAAATCGGTGACTAATAAATATGATTCATCTGGAGCAATCGCAATCATATGTGCATGAGGTCCTTGTTGTCTTTCGGGATGAATGCTAGAGCCTTTATATTGTATCAATTGACTCGCTGGCAATAATTTTCCATTAGATGTTTTAAAAACACTCATGCTGCCTCCCATATAGTTGGCACTATATACTGTTTTGGATTTATTTCGAAATGCCACATAACATGGCGCACTTCCCATACTCCCTGCTGAATTTATAAATTCAAATTTCCCCTCTTTATTTTTTTGATATGCATTTACTAAAGCTTTGCTATCCATATCCTCCGAAGCTACATATAAAAAAGATTGATCCTGATTAAATGTATAAAATGAAGCGTTGGTATTTTTTAAACTGTATAATAAACTTGCAGGTTGAGTTCCATTTATTTGATACACTTCAATACCAGGATTCCCTTGCGAAGTATAGGATCCTATAAATAATTGATAGGTGGTGGTGTCCGAAATAGGGGATACATTAATGAAGGCACTTAATAGGATGGATAAAATTGGGAACATAAGCGGGAATTAGATGTCAAATATAAGAGAAAGAGGATGGACCTCGCTTCGCTCGGCCATCCTTTTTGGGAAATCCCAACATGGCTTTGCCATATTGATTTGATATGGAAAATCCCAACATGGCCTTGCCATATTGATTTGGTATGGGAAATCCCAACATGGCTTTGCCATATTGATTTCTGGATGGGCCTCACTACGCTCGGCCATCCTTTTATTTGGAAAATCCCAACATGAAATAAAGAAGCCGCAAAGGCTGTTCCAGGAACAGCCTTTGTTTTTTTATACCCACTTCGCCCCATTCAAGCCAGCTTGATGGGTCTCTTCGGGCATAAAAAAACCGCCCCGAAAAATCGGGGCGGCTTCTTTTTTCTTTGGTTGCCTGACCTGGATT
>CANBSH010000040.1 GCA_947372105.1 Chitinophagaceae bacterium | reverse complement strand
AAATCCTCTTTACTATAACCAAATGCTTTTTGATATTTAAAAATTTGGTCATGTTCCAAATGCGTAAATTGTATACGAGGCTCAGGTAATTCTTCTAATTTTATTTTATATTGATTCAACCAATCACCATAGGGTTGTTGACTGCAAATATTTTGTTTTAATTCATCATCACTAATGATTCGACCCGCTTCCATATCCACTATGAACATTTTACCGGGCTGCAATCTTCCTTTTTCAATCACCGTACTTTGATCTACTATTAAGGCACCTGTTTCAGAAGCCATGATTACACGATCGTCATTGGTGACACAATAACGAGAGGGTCTCAATCCATTACGATCTAAAGTAGCTCCAATCATTTTGCCATTGGTAAATGAAATAGATGCAGGTCCATCCCAAGGCTCCATAAAGCAAGCATGATATTCGTAAAATGATTTTTTAAGTGGATCCATTAATTCATTGCCATCCCAAGCTTCAGGGATTAACATCATCATGACATGGGGTAAACTACGTCCTGATAAAGTCAAAAGTTCAATCACATTATCTAAGCAAGCGGAATCCGATTGACCTTCACTCACTACAGGTAAAATCATTTCTATTTCTTCCTTTGTAAAATAAGGAGAGAAAAAACTATGTTCGTTAGAACGCAACCAGTTTAAATTTCCTTGTAAAGTATTAATCTCTCCATTATGTGCAATATATCTAAATGGTTGTGCTAATTTCCATGAAGGAAAAGTGTTGGTAGCAAAACGAGAGTGCACTAATCCAAAAGCGGATACTACTCTTTTGTCACTTAAATCGGGAAAATATTCTCTTACTTGATGAGAAGTTAATTGACCTTTATAAATAATTAATCTTTGAGATAGCGATGCCATATAAAAACCAATTGCATCTTTTTTAATGGAATTATTGATTGTGTGAGACGCATAGTTTTTTAATATAAACAACTTTCTTTCAAAATCTTCTGGGTCAGTAATATGGTCAGGTTTTTTTAGAAATACTTGCTCCATAATGGGCTCCACTGACAATGCAGTGGGTCCAATAGTGTTTCTATTCACAGGAACAGAACGATATCCTAAAATTTCAATGTTTAATTTTTCAGCAGCACGTGCAAATATTTCTTTGCATTCTTCCATTACTCCTTTTTCAGCAGGGAAAAATATAAACCCAACACCATATTCATTTAAGTTAGGAAGATGAATGCCTTTGTGTAGTAATTCATCAAAAAAGAATTCATGAGGAATTTGAATCATGATACCTGCGCCATCTCCTGTATTGCTTTCACTACCACTCGCTCCGCGGTGTTCCATATTTTCTAGAATAGTAAGTGCGTCACTTACATGCTGATGTGACTTGTGGCCTTTAATACTAGCAACAAAACCAATACCACATGCGTCGTGTTCATAAGCAGGATTATACAATCCTAAGTTCTCTTTTTGCATCTTTAACAACCAATTTTATAGGATAATTCAGATAGATATGCGATCCGTGGAAAATTACGAAATAATTATAATTTTTATAGAAGGATATTCAATAAACTTACACACCTTTTAATAAGTTTTAAAAATGGCAAGACTTTTTGAATAATTTAAAATAACAAACGTTCGCATGGAGATTATTATGACAATACTGATGAAAGTGTTAAGGTGGAAAAGATAGATGAAATATAAGAGGTAATAAAGATTAAAGATGTAAAATTTGAAAAGATAGAAGAGATGAAAGGAGTAGAAGATATAGATGAGAGGAAATTATAGATATGGCCGTTGTGCTATGAAATAAAATCTACTTTCATTTGTGCGCTAAAACTAAAGGCAGGCATTGTTGTTGATTGCTCAAAAATCCCAAAGAAACTACTTCCTGATCCACTCATGCTTGCATAAATGGCGCCCTTTTCATACAATTCTGTTTTGATAGATTGTAAAATGGGATGCGCTGCTAAAATGGGGGATTCAAAATCATTGATTAAATCTTGTTTCCAAGTACTAATAGGTTGTTGAATGATATCAAGAATATTTCTTTCTTTAGACGCAGGTTGAATTTGTTGAAAAGCCCATGCAGTTGAAATAGAAATAGCAGGATGTATTAAAACGATTTGATAATCTTTTAAAGACAATGATATAGGATTTAAAATTTCTCCTCGTCCTAAAGCATGACAAGGTTGTTCATGTAAAAAGAAAGGACAATCACTTCCAAGTTGAGCGGTGTATTGTAATAATACATCCTCACTTAATTGTAAGGAAAATAATTTATTTAATATTTGAATGACTGCAGTTGCATCGCTAGAACCTCCACCCAGTCCAGCGCCCATTGGAATTGCTTTATGTAAATGCATTTGAATGGGAGGGAGATGAGAATAATCTTTTTTTAATAACTGGTAAGCTTTTACGCATAAATTATCGGAATCATTTCCAGGAACAGCTATTCCTGAACTGGAAAAAGCAACCTCATGCGTAGGTTTTGAATGGGGAGTGATTTCAATGATATCTTTTAATCCTACCGGATAAAATACAGTTTCTAAATTATGAAATCCATCTTTTCTTTTTTCGAGGATTGATAAACCCAAATTAATTTTGCAATGCGGGAATTGAATCATGACTTAGGAATTCTTTTGCTCACCGCGTTTGTTAATTTCATCTCGAATGTCAATGGCTTTGATATAATCCTCTTGCTCTAATACTTCATTTAATAGATCGTTTAACTCTTTTAAACTAAGCAAAGAAAGATCTGAGTTTTTTTTGTTTTCTGGAATAGGAGTAGCTATTGTGCCTGCTTTTTCGCTGGCTTCATTGGCTAGCCCGGCTTGTTCTAAAATAGTATCAAATACATAAATAGGACATCCAAAGCGAACGGCTAATGCTAAAGCATCACTGGTTCGACTATCAATTTCGATGGTATCGTTGGCGGTATAACAAACCAACTTAGAATAAAAAATACCTTCTTGTAAATCACATATATACACTTCCTGCAATTGAATGTCAAAAGAAGTCATTAAGTTTTTCATTAAATCATGCGTGAGAGGTCGAGAGGGATGCATGTTTTCCAATGCCACTGCAATTGCTTGTGCTTCAAATCCGCCAATGACTATTGGAAGTCTTCTGGTACCATTTACTTCCCCTAAAACAACTGCATAGGAGTTAGATTGGGTGATACTGTGCGACAAGGCTACTATTTCTAATTCAATTTTTTGCATAAGAATTTCAGCCCTAAAGTTAAATAATTAAACTATTCGGACTACTTGCTATTTTTTAAAGCTGCGGTGAGGGCTGGAACCACTTCAAAAGCGTCCCCTACGACCCCATAATCTGCTGCTTTAAAAAAGGGAGCTTCTGGGTCCTTATTAATCACCACTATAGTTTTGCTTCGGTTAACCCCCGCTAAATGTTGAATCGCACCCGAGATACCTATAGCTATATATAAGTTAGGGGCAATTTGTATTCCAGTTTGACCCACATGCTCATGGTGCGGACGCCAATCGGAATCTGAAACAGGTCTACTACAAGCAGTAGCTGCACCTAATTCTTTGGCAAGGTCTAATAAAATACCCCAATTTTCGGGGCCTTTTAAACCACGACCTCCACTTACCACTAAGCTAGCTTCGGTTAAAGGAAGTTCCCCTTTTACTTTCTCTACTAAAGTCATTTTTACAGAAGGGGATGGGATATTGAATGACATTGGAATTACTTCTGCTACATTATCGGCAGCATGTATTCCATAACAATTTTGATTAATAGCAATGATTTTAATGGGAGTAGCAATTTTTACGGATGCAAATGCTTTTCCAGAAAAAACTGTTTTAGTGACAATAAATCCATTTTCAGTTTTAGGTAAACTGCTTGCGCCGGTTACTAAACCTGCTTTTAATTTAACTGCAACCGCAGGGGCTAAAGCTTTTCCATTAATATTATGTGCAAAAATTAAAACCGTTGCATTTAATTGAGTCGCTGCTTCTGCAATCACTGTGCTATTTACTTTAACATCTAAATGATTTAAAGTATCTACTGCAACATGATGCACTTTGCTGGCACCTTGTTTTCCTAAGTCAGATAAAGTTGCTGGGGTAGTTCCTAATACCAAAGCTTCAGCCGTCACACCTAATTGTTTTGCAAGAGCAGCACCATAACTCATTGCTTCCAAAGAGGAAGATTTTAATTGTTGGTCTTCGTGATCTATATAAACTAATACCATAAAAATATTTTTATTTAAATAACTTTTGCTTCTTCTTTTAATAATCTTACTAATTCATCCATGTTATCTGGCGCTACTAATTTCACTCCTTGTTTGGCAGGGGGTAATTCATACTGCATCACTTGTGTGGTTTCGTCACAAGCAATGGGTTCTTGCACATGGAGGGGTTTGGTTCTTGCTGCCATAATACCGCGCATATTAGGGATGCGTTGTTCTGCCATACCTTTTTGACAACTTACCACAACAGGTAAGCTTACTTCGTTGGTTTCTTCTCCTCCTTCAATTTCTCTTTTGATAATAGCGTCATTTCCATTTAAAGTAAAGTGATTGGCTAAAGAAATATAGGGTAAATCTAAAATTGCTGCGACCATCGATCCTATGCTGGCACTATTGTAGTCAATGGTTTCTTTTCCTGTAAATATTAAATCATATGCACCATTTTTTGCGACTGCTGCTATTTGGCTGGCCACTGTAAATGAGTCATTACTTTGCAAATTCACTCTGATGGCTTCATCACCACCCAATGCTAATGCTTTACGAATAATAGGTTCCACATCGGCACCTCCCACAGTTACTAAATGTATTATAGTGGTTGGATCTTTTTCCTTATGTTCAATGGCACGCACTAATGAATACCATTCGTCATAAGGGTTGATAATCCATTGTATTCCATTTTCATCCAACTTTGTATTACCTTCGGTGAAAGCAATTTTAGCAGTGGTGTCAGGAGTTTTACTGATACAAACTAAAATTTTCATAGTCAAAATTTATTTTTGGTTGTTTATGCAACTAATGCAAATATAATACTAGTAAATGGAACGTATTCAAAGAATTATCGAATTTTTACAACAACAGCCCAAGGATAATTTTTTAAGGCATGCTTTGGCGTTGGAATACCAAAAAATAGGAGAGGATATTAAAGCCAAAGAATTGTTTGAGGCGGTATTGGAAGATTCGCCAGACTATATTGGGTCTTATTATCATTTAGCGAAGTGTCTAGAAAAATTGGAAGATAAAAAAGGAGCGATTGAGTGTTATGAAAAGGGAATGGCAGCTTCTAAATTAGCGAAGGATGATCATGCATATAGAGAATTGCAGGCCGCTTATGAAGATTTAATCTATTAATCTTTGATTGATCTTCTGGTCAATTAATTGAAAAAAATCTTCTGGTTTATAGGTTCTCCAAGGAGCAATTTCCATGAGTTCGATGTAACGGTTTAATTTTTTTTGCAAAAAATCATATTGAGCAGCGGGGTGTAAGTTGACCATTACCGCCCAACCATTTTCATCTGCTAATTCGTCGTATAATTCCTCGTAGTAATCTCGATCCCCATTATGAAAATTATAAACATGCTCTCCAATCAAAATAAATTTATAAATACCATCTTGCATCATAATATCTAGCACTTCTCTTTTGAGTTCCATGATATCATTTTCAATCGCATCATTCCATTCGCCAATCATTTCAATAATGGCGTATTGCAATTCATAATCCACCATTAATATTTTGATGAATAAATTTTTGCTTCCAAATTCATCCCATTGTGGATGGATATAATAGTTGTAAACCGTTTGCGAAAATTCAAACTCACTATAGGTTCTTCCAAAAAAAAGAGAACGAGGATCTTCTGCGGCTATATATAAATGACGCCATTGGAAGTAGGGTTCAACATCGTGCATAGAACAAAAAACTATTGGGTGGATTGATGATACTCTATTAAGCCTTGCATGGGTGATTTAATAATGGTGCCTAATTCCATCTCATACACTAATGCTAATTGTTTAATCACATCCTTAAAGGCAAAAGCAACACTTCCTACAAAATGAATAGGGTGTAACCAGGATTCATTTAATTTATTTAAGTGAGTATAGAAAAAGTCATTGAGCCCATCTTCGATAATATTTTCAATCATATAATGTCCGCGATGTTCACTTAAAAAAGTGGCAAAGGAGGCAAGATATCTATTAGGAAGGGGTTCTCTATAAATTTTATTTAGAATGGTAGATTTATCTAAGTTGTATTTTTTTTGGAAACTCAACATGAGTTCTTCGTCAAAAGTTTGGTATAAGAAATATTGCAATACTTTTTTTCCTAAATAAGCGCCACTGCCTTCATCTCCTAAGACATAACCTAATCCAGGACTATTTTTAGTAATTTTTTTTCCGTTATAAAAGCCGGTATTAGAGCCAGTTCCTATGATACAAGCAATCCCTTTTTGTTGTTGGCAGGTGGCACGCGCAGCAGCCACTAGATCGGTTTGAATATCCAATTTTGCTTTAGGGAAAACGGCTTTAAGTGCTTTTTTAAGTGAAGTGACATTACTAGGATTACTTAAGCCTGTTCCATAAAAGTAAACTGCTTCAATTTGTTCGGATTTGATTTTTTTTGCAAATGCTTTTTGTAAAATTTCAATCATACTTTCGGTGGACAAAAAGTAGGGGCTAATGCCAATAGTACGCACCAATTGACGTTTCTTGTTTTGGACTAATGTCCATTGGCAATTGGTGGCTCCGCTATCTGCAATTAAATAAGTACTCATAATTCGTGTTCTGTATGAAGTGAAATTAACTAATTTACCGGATACCCTATCACATTCTACCCATTTTTAAGGTTTAATTATTGTAAATTTGCGGTAATATTTAAACGCATGCAAGAAAATAATAAATCACATTGGAGTACTCCCTTATTATACGCTCTTATTTTATTAGTAGGAATCGCCATTGGACTTTTTGTGAAAGGCGGATTTTCATGGACAAATATTTCATGGAAATCACAAAATTCTATGGAAGAAATAATGCAAATTGTCACATCAAAATACGTGGATTCTTTAGTGAATGATAGTGCCTCTATAAAATTGGCAGATTATTATTTAGCACAATTGGATCCTCATTCGGTTTATATTCCCCCTAGTGACTTAAATGAAGTGAATGATCAGTTGGCTGCTAATTTAACGGGGATAGGCATCGAATTTCAACAATTTAAAGACAGCTTTTATGTGACTTATGTGATTCCTGAGGGGCCGGCATTTAAAGGAGGCTTACAAGTGGGTGATGTATTGTGGAAAGTAGATGATTCAGTGACTTTGTCTGGTTCTAAAATAAATGCAGATGATGTAAGAAAAAAAGTGAAAGGACTTGCAAAATCTAACTTGCAGTTAAGTATTATCCGAAATGGACAAGTGAAAAAATTAAATCTCATTAGAGCCAATGTTCCTTTGTCTCCCATTGATGCATTATATATGCTTAATGATACCACAGGCTATATTCGTTTAAATAAATTTACAGATCGCACTTATGAAGCATTCATGCAATCACTAGATGCCTTGTTACAAAAAGGGATGAAGTCCTTGGTATTTGATTTAAGGAATAATGGAGGAGGCCTTTTATCCGAAGCAGTTGCCATTGCTGATGATCTTTTGAGCGGGAATAAATTGATTGTATATACACAAGGAGCGCATTCGCCTAGAGTGGATTATTATAGTAAAAGAGAAGGGCTATTTGAAAAAGGTACATTGACTATATTAATGAATGAATCTTCTGCATCCGCAAGTGAAGTATTAGCTGGTGCTTTGCAGGATTGGGATAGAGCCACAATTGTAGGAACCAGGTCCTTTGGTAAGGGGTTAGTTCAACAACAATTTAATTTATCCAATGGAGGGGCATTAAGATTAACAACTGCTAAATATTATTCTCCTTTGGGGCGTAATATTCAGAGGTCTTATGAAAAAGGGAAGACTGCTTATGAGGATGATTATATGGTAAGAGTTCATGAAGATGCGATGGGGAAGCAAGACTCCAATTTTAAAGGAGAAGCGTTTAAGACACCCAAAGGGAAAGTGGTGTATGGTGGTGGCGGAATTTATCCTGACAAATGGGTAGCAACTCCGAATGTAATTTGGGATTCCTCTTTTGCATTCATTGGAGATCAAAATTATTTAAATGAATTTGTTTTTAAATTTTATCAGAGCCATTTGATGGAGATGCAAAAAATGAAAAATCCAAAAGAAGTGGTTGACGCCTATCAAAAGGAAAGCACTTTGCAATCTTTTATACAATTCATACAAAGTCGTACCCATTTAAAAAAGAATTTTTCTGCAGATCAACAAAGATATTTAACACAACAAATTTTAGCTTCTTTGGCTCGTATGAAGTGGTATAAGAATGGTTATTTTGAAGTGTACAATCAATTGGATCCTGCTTTTGCTAAAATGATTCAATAAGGAATAGAAATAGATGAAGTGAATAGAAGGTTGTTGTTTCATTTCTGATTTCCCTTTTCATGACTTAAATCATGTTTTTCAATGACCTCACTCAGTAAAGTATTTTACAACTGAAGGCATCTTTGCTTTCATGACAAAGCCAAATTGTTATCATTGCGGAGCACATTGCGATGAAGTAATTACACTTCAAGAAAAAGTATTTTGTTGCGAAGGATGCAAAATGGTTTTCCAATTATTAGATGAGAATGGGTTATGCCAATATTATGATTTAACCAATATGCCAGGGGTGTCCGCTAAAGGCAATTTTCTTATTTCTAAGTACGATTATTTAGACAACCAAGCTATACAGGATCAATTAATCCAATTTAAGAGCGAAGAACAACATCATATTGTATTTTATCTTCCTCAAATACATTGTGTAAGCTGTGTTTGGTTGTTGGAAAATTTGCATAAAATAAATCCTGGAATTATTCAATCTCAAACTCAATTTGAGAAGAAGGAAGTAAAAGTGATTTACCATCCACAAAAAATAAGCTTAAAGGAATTGGTTCAATTATTGGCTTTTGTAGGATATGAACCTATGATTCATTTAGGAGGTAATGCCTGGCTCCAAAAAAAGAAAGTCAATAAACAACAATTATATAAAATTGGAATTGCTGGGTTTTGTTTTAGTAATATTATGATGTTTAGTTTTCCTGAATATTTTTCAAACGATATTCGAGAATTAGGTAGTTTAAGACCTTTTTTTATTTATTTAAATTTGCTATTGTCTTTACCTGTTTTATTTTTTAGTGCCAGCGGTTTTTTTATTTCAGCTTACACTGGGCTTCGACAAAAGTGGTTAAATATTGATGCCCCTATTGCATTGGCTATCATGGTTACTTTTGGAAGAAGCGTGTATGAAATTATCACACAAACTGGAGCAGGTTATTTAGATAGCATGAGTGGTATTGTATTTTTTATGTTAATAGGGCGATGGTTTCAAGATAAGTCCTATGATTCTTTCTCATTTGATCGTGATTACACTTCATTCTTTCCATTAGGAGTATGTGTTTTAAAAGAAGGCCAGGAGATGAATAAGCCTTTGGCTGACTTACAAAAAGGGGAAATCGTAGTCATTAAAACTGGAGAGATGATTCCTGCGGATGCAATTTTACAAACAGAGGGGGCTTTAGTGGATTATAGTTTTGTGTCGGGTGAAAATGCGCCTATTGAAATTCCAAAAGGGAATTTAGTGTATGCAGGAGGGATTCAAAAAGGAAGATTGATTCAATTGGAAGTAGTCAAACCAGTAGGGCAAAGTTATATCACTGAATTATGGAACAACCCCTTATTAAATAACAAAAAAAACACTGAAAAATCCTTTGTGCATCCTTGGAGTCAATATTTCACTATCGTATTATTTACAATCGCCTTATCTAGTGGAATATATTGGTATTTTGTAAATCCACATCATATTTTACCTGCTGTAACAGCGGTTTTAATTGTGGCTTGCCCTTGTTCTTTATTGTTGACTGTTACATTTACTTATGGCAATGTTTTAAGATGGTTAGGTAAAAGTAAACTGTATTGTAAAAATGCAAGTGTGATTGAAGCTATGGATTCCATAGATACCATTGTTTTTGATAAAACTGGAACTTTAACCAATCATGACAGTGCGCAATTAGAATATGTTGGAAAAGCATTATCCAATGCCGAATTAATCGCTATTAAATCTATTACGAAGGAGTCCTTGCATCCATTGAGTCAATTCATAACGCAACATTTAAATCAACAACACATAGGGGTTACAACGGTGGAGCATATTGAAAACAAAATGGGTTTAGGGACATATGCAAAGGCGGGAGATTTAGAAATACTTGTTGGTTCTAGAAAATTATTACAACTATATCATATAGGCTTGGATGAAGCAATTCAAACTTCGGGAGTATATATAGCTATCAATGGTATTTACAAGGGATTGTATAAGATGAATCATCAATACAGAAAAGGGATGGGGGAGATGATTCATGCACTTCATGCAAGGGGTTACCAAGTTCATTTGTTAAGTGGAGATTATAGTAATGAAAAAGAAAACTTACAAAGAATATTAGGTCCTGCTGTACCTCTTTTATTCGAACAAAATCCGGAAGATAAATTAAACTATATCCAATTTTTACAAAATCAAGGTAAAAAAGTAATGATGGTGGGGGATGGTTTAAACGATGCCGGTGCTTTACAAAAAAGCGATGTGGGTATTGCTGTGACCGATCAATCACATTTATTTACACCTGCCAGTGATGGAATTTTAGAAGGGGAACAAGTGAGTCAATTGAGCCATCTACTTTTATTTGCAAAAAAAGCCAAGCGTATCATTGTTTTGATATTTATGCTTTCTCTCATGTATAATATCGTAGGGATGTATTTTGCGACTAGGGCTCAATTATCTCCCATGGTCGCTGCTATATTAATGCCTATCAGTTCTATCAGTATTGTTTCTTTATCCGCTTTACTCAGCTTCCTTTATGCTCGTGGTCTTCGCATAAAACATGACTAAAGTCATTCCCTCTTTTGATGAGAGTCATTAAGTAAGGAATTGATTCCCAATAGATTTGTCCCAAATATGTTCTCATGAGTGTGATTCTCCTATTAATTGTAGTAAGTGTGATGGTGGCTGCTGGTTTTTTATTGGCTTTTTTATGGTCTGTAAAAACGGGCCAAATGGATGACGATTACACCCCTAGTATTCGAATGCTATTTGATGACGAATTAACACATAAAGACAAGAAGATAAAACAGACTCAAATCAAATAATATCAACTCAACTCAAGCCAACTCAACTCGAATCAATATTCATCTTTACAATTATTCAATTATACAATTCATCATTTAAATTATTCTTATGCAAGTAGAAACTTTCCAGTATGACAATAAAACTGTAAGGAACTTTGCCATTGCAACAATTATTTGGGGCGTCGTAGGGATGACAGTAGGATTATGGATCGCATTGCAACTAGTGTATCCTACTATTTTTAATCTTCAGCCTTATTTTAATTTTGGTAGAATTAGACCGTTGCATACAAATGCTGTCATTTTTGCTTTTGTAGGCAATGGTATTTTCATGGGTTTATATTATTCGTTACAACGTTTATTAAAAGCCAGAATGTATAGTGATGTGTTAAGTAAAATACATTTTTGGGGTTGGCAATTAATCATTGTAGCAGCAGCCATTACGCTGCCTTTAGGATTTTCTACCGCAAAAGAATATGCCGAATTAGAATGGCCTATTGATATTGCTATTACAATCATTTGGGTGGTATTTGGATTTAATATGTTTGCTACCATTATTAAACGTAGAGAAAGACATTTATATGTTGCAGTTTGGTTTTACATTGCCACATTTGTAACGGTTGCAGTGTTGCACTTGGTGAATTCTTTTGAATTGCCTGTGTCCTTATTTAAAAGTTATAGCTGGTATGCTGGTGTTCAAGATGCATTGGTGCAATGGTGGTATGGCCATAATGCAGTGGCCTTTTTCTTGACGACGCCTTATTTAGGGCTCATGTATTATTTCTTACCTAAAGCTGCAAATCGTCCGGTATTTTCTTATAAATTATCTATCATCCATTTTTGGGCTTTGATATTTTTATATATCTGGGCAGGACCACATCATTTATTATATACTGCATTGCCTAATTGGGCGCAAAGTTTAGGAATCGTATTTAGCTTCATGCTTATTTTCCCAAGTTGGGGCGGGATGATTAATGGATTATTAACCTTGCGTGGGGCATGGGACAAAGTGCGTGAAGATATTATTTTAAAATTCATGGTGGTGGCAGTGACTGCTTATGGGATGTCTACATTTGAAGGTCCCATGCTTTCTTTGAAAAGCATTAATGCGGTAGCACACTTTACCGATTGGATTATTGCACATGTACACATAGGAGGATTAGGATGGAATGGAATGTTAACCTTTGGTATTTTATATTGGTTAATACCCAGAATTTACAAAACTGAATTATATTCCAAAAAATTGGCCAATACTCATTTTTGGTTGGCCACATTAGGGATTTTATTTTATGCCATTCCAATGTATTGGGCAGGATGGCAACAAACATCTATGTGGAAACAATTTACCGAAAGTGGGCAATTGAAATATCAATTTTTAGAAACTGTAACATACATGGCTCCTTTTTATGCTATGCGTGCGCTGGGGGGTGCATTATATCTAACTGGAGCTATTGTATGTTTAGTGAATTTATTTAAAACTATTGGGAAAGGTAGTTTGTTAGCTAATGAAGATGCGGAAGCGCCAGCTTTAGAAAAAGTGTATATCAAACATAAAAGTGAACATTGGCATCGGATTTTAGAACGTAAACCAACACCGTTTTTAATTTTATCCTTAGTGGTTATTTTAATTGGAGGTTTGGTGGAATTGGTGCCCACTTTTTTAGTCAAATCAAATATCCCAACCATTTCAAGTGTAAAACCTTATACTCCTTTGGAATTACAGGGAAGAGACATTTATACAAGGGAAGGTTGTTATACTTGTCACTCTCAAATGATACGTCCCTTTAGAAGTGAAACTGAAAGATATGGAGAGTATAGTAAAGCAGGAGAGTTTGTATACGATCATCCATTCCAATGGGGTAGTAAAAGAACGGGTCCCGATTTAGCCAGAGAAGGTTCTGGGAATTTGAAAAAATCAAATGTTTGGCATTTTAATCACTTAGAAGAACCTAATTCTATTTCTTCAGGTACAGTGATGCCATCTTATTCATTTTTAATAGATCATAATTTGGATACAGCGACTACGGCACCTGAGATAAGAGCGATGCAAACTTTAGGGGTACCTTATCCTGTAGGCTTCGATATACAAGCGAATCAAGCATTAATGGCGCAAGCCACTGGAATTGCCGCAGATTTAAAAAAGGATGGAGTTGAAGTAGCGCCTACCAAAGAGATAGTGGCTTTGATTGCTTATTTACAAAGACTAGGAACCGATATCAGTAAAAAATAAAAACGAAATATAACATGTACAGTTTTATCAAAAAGTATACCGAAACCATGCAAGATCAAAATATATATCCCATTTTTTCTTTGATGGTATTTGTGTTGTTTTTCGTGGGTGTATTATGGTATGTGACATCTATGAATAAAAAAGAAGTGGATGAGTTGAAAAACATGCCCTTCAGAAAATAATAATAAAATAAAAATAAACGATTATGTCAAATCATAAAAATACTATTCTGTTGTTATTGGCTGCATGTATTCCATGCATGAGTTGGGCTCAAGCAACATTAATACCTCAGCCACCCAAGCCCACTAATTATTTGGAACTACTCATGTTAACTGTAGCGGTATTGTTAGTACTGGTTATTCTAGTGTTGTCGTCTGTATTAATGATGATTTCAAAAAAAGTAGTAGAAATGGCTAAGAAGATGAATAAGGCTATGATTTTTATTTTCGCAATTGCAGGTTCTGTTTTTTCAAATTCACTCCATGCGCAAACTGCAATAATTACAGATTCTGTAGCTAAAGCGCCTGCCGATTTTTATGGTGGAATGTCTTATAATTCCTTTTGGACTTTATCTACTGTCATGATGTTGGAGTTGTTAGTCATTTTTATTTTAGTATTATTTATAAGAAGTTTATGGAAAGTGGTTCATCCTGTGGAAGTAGCTCCTATAAATAGTGAACCATCTTCAGTCACTCATAAACAATCATGGTTATTGCATACTTGGCATAGGTTAGATGCTCAATTTTTTACCAAAGCCGCGCCCTTTGAAAAAGAAGCTGATATTTTATTGGATCATAATTATGATGGCATACGTGAATTAGACAATGCTTTACCTCCTTGGTGGAAATATGGATTTTATATCACCATTTTAGTGGCTGTGTTTTATTTGTTAAAATTTGAAGTATGGCATACGGGGCAAAATCCGACCGAAGAATATGCTACAGAAATGACGGAGGCGAAAATTCAAACAGATGCCTATTTAGTTGCCATGAAAGAAAATGTAGATGAAAATACAGTAACTGAATTAGATGCTAAAGGAGTTGCAGCCGGAAAAGTGTTATTTACGAAAACATGTGTGCCTTGTCATTTAGCGGAAGGGCAAGGATTAATAGGGCCTAATTTAACAGATGAATATTGGATTCATGGGGGTGGTATTAAGGATATTTTTAAAACAATTAAATACGGTTATCCAGATAAAGCCATGCAGTCATGGCAATCAACTTATTCTCCGGTACAAATACAACAGTTGGCAAGTTTTATTAGATCCTTAAAAGGAACACATCCGCCTAATCCAAAAGCACCGCAAGGGAATTTATATGTAGAGGTCTCTAAAGTAGATTCGATAAATCTTAAAAGCGGTATAAAAGACGATGTTCTCAAAAAATAAAAATGGAAAATTTAAAAGATTCTGAAACTATTGCTCAATATAAAAAAGATTTATTAGATCAGTCTTTTAGGGATTCGGTGGCTACTATAAGTAAGGAAGGCAACAGAAATTATATCATGCCTCAAAAACCTAAAGGCAAGCTTTATAATTTAAGAACTTACTTTAGTTATTTCTATTTGATTTTATTTTTCACATTGCCATTCATTAAGGTGGAAGGAGAACCCTTGTTTTTATTGAATGTGCTAGAGCGAAAATTTATTTTATTTGGTAAAATATTTTGGCCACAGGATTTTTTCATTTTTGCAATAGGGTTGCTCACCTTTTTAGTGTTTGTCATTTTATTTACAGTTGCATTTGGAAGATTATTTTGCGGGTGGGCTTGTCCTCAAACCATATTCATGGAAATGGTGTTTAGAAAAATTGAATATTGGATAGAAGGGAATGCGCAACAGCAAAAAAGGTTGAAAGAATTGCCTTGGAATCAAGAGAAAATTTTAAAAAGAGGAGGAAAGATTATTATATTCTTTTTGCTTTCTTTTTTAATTGCAAACTTTTTTTTAGGCTATATGATTGGGATAGATGAAGTAGGAGTTTTGATTAAGGAAGGAATCCCCGCACATTTTGGCACATTTAGTTCCTTGGTCATTTTTACTTTTGTTTTCTTTTTTGTGTATTACTGGTTTAGGGAGCAGGTTTGTATTATAGTTTGTCCTTATGGAAGATTGCAAGGGGTTTTGTTGGATAAAAATTCCATTTTAGTGGCGTATGATTATGTAAGAGGGGAGCCTAGAGGTAAGGCAAGTGAAGCAATTGAAAACAAAGGAGATTGCGTGAATTGTCATGCTTGTACTAGGGTTTGTCCGACAGGAATTGATATTCGTAATGGTACGCAATTGGAATGCGTGAATTGCACAGCTTGTATTGATGCCTGTGATGAAATCATGGATCATATTGGCAAGCCACAAGGGCTCATTCGTTATGCCTCAGAGAATAATGTCGCGTTACATGAAAAAGTAAAATTTACATGGAGGTTGAAGTTGTATAGTGTGGTATTGACTTTGTTAGCCTGTTTTTTAGCGGTATTATTAATAACAAGATCCGATGTTTCAGCAAGAATTTTACGGACGCCAGGGCAGATGTACCAAAAGAGAGAGCATAACCAAATTAGCAATTTGTATAATATTAAATTGGTCAATAAGACAAGGACGCTCATTCATATGGATTTGAAGTTAGAAAACATAGATGGAAAAATTGAAATGATCAATCAAGTGAATGTTCCAAAAGAATCTTATTTCCAAACCAGTTTTTTTGTGGTCATAAATGAATCTCAATTACATGAGCGTAAAACAAAAATTAAAATTGGAATATATGAAGAAGGGAAAAAATTAGAAACAGTGAATGCTACATTTTTAGGTCCATCAAATGAACACAAAAGAGAAGAGCATGAGGTGAAAGACAATCACATTAAGGAGCATCAAAATAAATAATATGAAAATGAACTGGGGGCATAAAATAGTAATAGTGTACTTGTTATTTGTAGGTGGCATTGTTTTTTTAGCAATCATATCCTCGCAGCAAAAATTTGATTTGGTTCAAAAGGATTATTATGGGGCTGAATTAAAATATCAAGAAGTTATTGACGCATCAGCGCGCGCACAAAAACAAATGGGAGGGATTAAATTACTGGTGAATGACAAAACCTTAACCATACAATTGCCTGATACTTTTAAAGACAAAGAAGTGGAAGGGGTAGCTCATTTATACTTCGCTGCGGATGAAAATAAGGATCTTTCTCAAAATATTAAATGTGCAAATGCTAAAGTGAGTATCCCCTTATTGCAAAATATGAAAGGGAATTATACACTCAAATTAGAAGTTATGAAAGAGGGTATTTTTTATTATTACGAACAAAAAATATTTCTTTAATCATGGTATTAAGTGCTATTATACAAATTGGTTTTTTTATGGGTTTATTGGGAAGCATTCATTGTGTGGGAATGTGTGGCCCATTGGTCATGGCATTGCCCTTAATGGATAAGCAAGGGTTTCAAAAGTTTCTAGCTATTGCATTGTATCATATTGGCAAAATGGGTAGTTATGCTTTGTTAGGTATTATTTTTGGTTTGTTGGGTAGCCAGTTTCCAATGTATCTATTACAGCAAAACTTGTCGGTTGTTATTGGGCTTATCATGTTACTGTATGTATTATATGTGTTTGTGTTAAAGCAAAAGCATATTGTCAATTTGAATTTCTTATACCAACCCATAGTGAGCTTATTAACCATCATGTTTAAGCAAAAAAGCACCGCAATATTTTTGTTGATTGGTTTCTTAAATGGTTTGTTGCCTTGTGGTATGGTGTATTTGGCATTGACTTCTGCATTAGCCACACAACATGTTTTGCAAGGGGGTTTATTAATGTTGTTTTTTGGTTTGGGAACAGCTCCGGCGTTATTATTAGTTTCTTTTGGGGGTCAATTAATAAGTTTAAGTGCAAGGAGGAAATTTCAAAGTTGGTTACCCGTTTTTATAGTTACCATGGGACTTATTTTAATCCTTAGAGGGATGAATTTAGGTATTCCCTATTTGAGCCCTCAAATTGGTTTAGGAAATCAAAGTATATCATGTCACAATTCTTAATATGAATAAAGAAATTTTAATACAAGAATTTGATTCCTTAATGAAGGTATTAGATCATATACAAGAAGAACAGTCTATAGTTAAAAGAAAATTGAACGTCTTGTTGGAAAGTACAGTGATGCTTGATTTTTTGGTATGGGCAGAAGAATTACTGCAACAAATTTTAAATCGTGAAACAGCCATAGTTCTTTTGAGAAAAGACATTATTGTATTTAAAAAATCGGTTACAACAAAAAAAACAATAGCTATTTATGTTGGTTTAACACAAAACAAATTATTTAAGAAATTTAAAGAGCAGGTTTTGTATTTGGAAAATGAATTTAGTGATTGGAAGTTAGAGGCGGACGAAAAGTTAGAGGGGGCGAAAATGAATCCCTCTAATGTAATTTCGATACCAGAGTGATGGTATTAAGACTTTGATAAATAACAAAAGTGGCTCTTAATTAAAAAGGTTGATCAACTTCTTTTCTTCTAGTATGGTAATTTTACCTTCTTTAATTTCAATTAATTTCTCACTTTTAAAGTCACTTAAGGTTCTAATTAAGCTTTCTGTAGCTGTGCCGGCTATATTAGCTAAATCTTCTCGCGAAATAGACATAGAGAAGTTTTGATCATCTTCCTTATTGGCATATTTACGTTTTAAAGTTAACAAAGCATCTGCGACTCTTTTTCTTAAACTATGATAGGCGAGGGCAACCAACTGTTGTTCTTTTTCTGCAATATTATTAGCCAATAACTTAATCACTTTTAATGCAATCTCTTGGTGATGCGTTAGCAAGTGTTCAAATTCCTTGCGAGGAATAACTCTAATGGTAGACTCTTCCATAGTTTCAGCAAATTCTTCATACACCGAGTTCTCTATTAATGGGATATGACCAAAAAAATCACCAGGCGACAATAATCCAATAATAAGTTCCTTGCCACCGTCACTTGTTTTATACACTTTTACTTTTCCTGTTTGTATATAATAAAGTTTATTAGGGTGTTGTCCTTCGGAATATATAATTTGTTTTTTCTTGAATTGAATAACATCATGACTTTCCAGCGCTTTATGCATTTCATCTTTATTGCCTAAATCTGATATGATTTGAAACCATGTATCAATTCCCTTGCCACCTTGGTTGCGTAACATCTGAATTTTCTCAAGACGAGCTCTTATTGCATTTATAAGTTCGGAATCAGAAAAGGGTTTAGTGATATAATCGTCTGCACCCATTTCCATTCCTTTTCTTAAATCATTTCTTTCGCTTTTTGCACTTAAGAAAATAAAAGGAATATGTTGCAATTCGGGATTTTTGCTAATAATTTGAAAAACTCCATACCCGTCTAATACTGGCATCATAATATCGCATACGATTAAGTCAGGTGGATTCGCCATCGCCATTTCAACTCCCATTTTCCCATTTTCTGCTGTAGCTACTTCATAATTGGCAAGAGATAATATCTCTGCAGTGTTTTCTCTAAGTGCTTCGTTGTCTTCGATTAGTAAAATTTTTTCCATAGGTTAAATATT
>CANBSH010000039.1 GCA_947372105.1 Chitinophagaceae bacterium | reverse complement strand
TTAAAGTTTATATCCATCATCGGCTACGAGGCGCGCGCATATTCTGCGACGCGCTTCTTTGCTATTAAAGGAGTCTACTTTTGTAAATCTCTTTAATCCTATGTTCATCATTCTTAATTCATCTCCATCAGCAAATGAATTAAGTGCGTCTTTCCCAGCTTTATGAATCGCATCCGCTGCATCATAAATATAAGTTCTTGCAATATCGGCTTGTACACTTACTGCTGCTTCGCCTTTAGTGTTAGTTAATTGCTCTAATCTTAATAATGCAGATTCTGCATGGAAAGTAATGATGGACATGTCGGCAATGTTCATTAAAATTTCTTGCTCCTTGTTTAAGGTCATCATTAATTTTTGTACCGCTGCTCCTGCCACCATAAGGATGCATTTCTTAAAGTTAGCAATTGCTTTCTTTTCGGGTGCATATAATCCTTCGTCACTACTTCCAAAATCAGGGATGCTCATTAATTCTTGTTGTACTGCTAAAGCAGGTCCCATTAAATCTAACTTTCCTTTCATGGTTCTTTTTAATACCATGTCAACCGTAAGCAAACGATTTATTTCATTCGTTCCTTCGTAAATACGATTAATACGACTATCACGATATGCCTTTGAAATCATGTATTCATCGCTATATCCATTTCCGCCATGTATTTGAACTCCTTCATCTACCACGTAATCCAACACTTCACTTCCAAATACTTTTAAGATGGCACACTCAATTGCATATTCTTCAGCAGCTCCTAATAGGGAGGTAGATACACTTTTTCCTTCGGCTAATAATTCTTGTTCCTTTTCATCTATGTTTTTAGATACTCTATACAATGCGGTTTCACCTACCCACATTTGAATGGCCATTTCTGCTAGCTTATGTCTAATTGCACCAAATTTTACGATAGGTAAATTAAATTGCTCTCTTGTTTTAGCATATTGAACCGAAGTAGTAATAGCACGTCTTGCGCCACCTAATGTTGCAGCGCCTAATTTTAATCTTCCAATATTTAAAATATTAAAGGCAATAATATGTCCTTTACCAATTTCGCCTAATACATTTTCGACAGGCACTTTACAATCTTGAAAATATAATTGAACCGTAGAGGATCCTTTAATACCCATTTTATGTTCTTCCGGTCCTTGTGTAAATCCTTCTGTTCCTCTTTCTATAATAAAGGCAGTGAATTGTTCGCCATCTATTTTAGCAAACACGGTATAGATATCTGCAAAACCACCATTGGTGATCCAACATTTTTGTCCATTTAAAATATAATGTTTTCCATCGGCAGATAATTTTGCAGTTGTTTTAGCACTCAATGCATCTGACCCACTATTAGGTTCGGTCAATCCATAAGAGCCTTTAAATTCTCCAGTACCTAATTTTGGAATGTATTTTGCTTTTTGTGCTTCTGTTCCAAAATATAAAATAGGTAAAGTACCAATTCCTGTATGTGCAGCATTCGCTACTGAAAAAGAATAACCCCCTCCTAAATAATCAGCAACAATCACAGCTGTTACTAAATCTTTTCCAGAGCCACCATATTCTTCAGGCACAGTAATGCCTAATAAGCCCTGTGCGCCTGCCTTTTCAAGCAAGCTGGGCATTAATCCCGGCTCTAATGTATCTATACGATCTATGACAGGCAACACTTCGGTATCAATAAATTGTTCGCACATATCGCGCACCATCAATTGCTCTTCATTAAAGGATTCTGGTATAAACACATCTGATGCGCTTACTTCCTTAATGATCCATTCACCTCCTTTGATAACTGTTTTTGTATTTTCCATAACGTTTAGTTTAAATATCCTTATTGCTTAAATTGTCATACACTCTTTGAAAAACATTTTTGACAATTTCAATTTCTTCTTTGGTAATATTTTGCAAAGCCTCATTCATGGTTTGATTCGCTAACTCATAAGTGAGTTGTTGCAAGGGCATTGCAGTTTCGGTAAGACACACTAAATTAATTCTGCGATCTTCCTTAGATGCCACACGTGTGACCAATCCTAATTTTTCTAAGTTGTCTATTAATCTAGTGATACTTGCTTTATCTCTAAAAGTGCGAATGCCTAATTCTTGTTGGCTTAATCCATCTTCTTTCCATAAATGATATAACACAGACCATTGTTCGATGGTAATTTCAAGACCGGCTTGACGATAATTTTTTTGTAAACGACGAGCTACTGCTGTAGTAGCCATGCCATTAATGACACTGTATAATTCGCCGCGTTTAAATTGGTTGTTTGACATATAGTTAGTTATGCAACTAATTCAAAAGTACGACCAATTTGGGAATTTGTATAAAAATTTTGAGCGGGCAGAAAGGGGTGCTTGGGCTACCTCAAGTCCTTATAATGCTCTGTCTAAATGGACATATCCTCCGTCCACATAAATGAGCTGTCCGGTAGTGTGGCTAGACTTATCCGATAATAAAAAGGCAACGGTATTCGCTATTTCCTCCTGGGTGGTGAATCTGTTTCCAAGGGGTATTTTGGCTTGAATGTCGGCTAATTTTTCGCTTGGATTAGGAAGTGTTTGAATCCATTTTTCATATAAGGGAGTATAGCATTCGGCCACCACCACGGCATTTACTCTAATGCCATATTTTAAAAGTTCTACGGCCCATTCTCGCGTTAATGCGTTGCGTCCACCATTAGATGCAGCATAAGCGGAAGTACCTCCTTGTCCGGTGTCGGCCGTTTTAGAACTAATATTGACAATACTTCCTTTAGATTTTATTAAATAAGGTAGGGCATGATGTGCGAGTAAATAATAGTGCACTACATTTTTATGTAAGCTTTCCATGAACTTTTCATAACTCCCATTTTCTAATCCTACTCCATCATTCACACCTGCATTATTGACCAAACCATCAATGCGACCATATTTTTGGATAATAGTTTGAATCGCTTTTTCACAAGCTTCTGGTTGCGTTAATTCAGCAACAACTTGATCGGCTTGATATCCTTTGGCTAGAAGTGCTTGTACTAATTGTTCATTGTCATTTTGATTTCGTCCAATGATAACGGGTATTGCAGCTTCTTCGGCTAATAATTTGGTGATGCCTTCTCCAATTCCTTTGGCACCTCCACTTACTAAAATGATTTTATTTTCTAAATGTAAATTCATAAGCTATGCATTCGTTATGCACTACAATTTACTTCAATACTTTTAAAAAATAAGCCTCTCCCTATTAAAACTGCTTAACTTTACTTTATGGTATCAATATTGGAATGGGTGGTCGCCATTTTGACCCTTTTATATGCAGGCTTATTAATAGCTTACCGATATTGGTATCATCAATTACGTAATTTTGAACCTTTGCCTGCAAGCCATTTATCTACCACATTTACGCATTTTAGTATTGTTATTCCAGCGCGCAATGAATCGGCTAATATTAAAGCCTGTATTGATTCTATCTTAGCTCAAAATTATTCAAAAAGTGATTTTGAAGTGATTGTGATAGATGATTTTTCGGAAGATGATACTGCTTTTATAGTCGCATCCATGCAAGCCATACATGAAAATGTAAGGTTATTAAAATTGTCTGACTTTTTTAAACAAGAAGAAATACAATCCTTTAAGAAAAAGGCAATTGAAAAAGCAGTAGTGCATGCAAAAGGAGATTGGATAATTACCACAGATGCAGATTGTATTCTGCCTCCTAATTGGTTGTCATTATATCATCAATATATCATAAAAGAGTCTCCTGTTTTTGTGGCGGCACCGGTGATGTTTATTCCTGAAAAAACGGTGTTGAATACTTTTCAAGTGTTAGATTTTTTAGCCTTACAAGGTATTACAGCAGCTGCAGTGGGCGCTGGCAAACATTCTATGAGCAATGGCGCTAATTTAGCTTTTGAAAAATCGGCATTCATTGCAGTGGGTGGATATCAAGGCGTGGATCAAATTGCAAGTGGTGATGATATGTTTTTAATGCATAAGATGAAGAAAACTTTATCTAATCGTATTGGATATTTATTTCATCCGGATGCTATTGTTTTAACGAAAGCGATGCCTTATTGGAAAGATTTAATCATGCAAAGAATTAGATGGTCCAGTAAAGCAAGATTTTATGACGATGAGTCCATTTTTTGGGTGTTGCTTTTAGTGTATTTGTATAATTTTATTTTTTTGATTTTATTATTATCAGGACAATATCAACTTTTATTGATCAGCTTAGCATTCAAAACATTTTTTGAATTGTATTTTTTAGACAGTGTCTCCCGCTTTTTTAAATTGCAACCTACCCTCCGATATTTTGTACTGTTTCAACCCCTTCATATAGCCTATACCATTATTGCTGGTTTATTTGGGCAAGTCAAAACCTATACTTGGAAGGGTAGAAGGGTTAAATAAGCCAAAATTGTTCAATTTTTTAGACTAAAAAAGGGGATAATTTGGTGTATAATGCATTGAAATTGACCTTGATTATGTAATTTCGCGTACTAAATAAGTGTCTTATATGTCTACTGAAACTTTAACAACAACATTACCTACTTTAACCTCTAAGGATTTTGCAACGGATCAAGAAGTTCGTTGGTGCCCTGGTTGTGGTGATTATTCTATCTTAGCTTCTGTTCAAAAAGTAATGCCCACCATTGGCGTTCCTAAAGAAAATATCGTGATCATTAGTGGTATTGGTTGTAGTAGCCGTTTCCCTTATTACATGAACACTTATGGAATGCACTCTATTCATGGTCGTGCTACTGCCATCGCAAGTGGTTTAAAAGCATCTCGTCCTGAATTAAGTCTTTGGATTGTGGCAGGTGATGGTGATTCAATGAGTATTGGTGGTAATCATACCATCCACATGTTAAGAAGAAACTTTAATCTTAATTTTTTAGTGTTCAATAACCAAATTTATGGTTTGACTAAAGGTCAATATTCTCCCACTTCTGAAGTGAATAAAATCACAAAGAGCTCTCCTGTAGGAAGTATTGATCATCCGTTTAATCCTGCTGCATTGGCATTGGGTGCTGACGCTAGTTTTGTTGCTCGTACTTTAGATCGTGATCCTAAACATATGCAAGCTGTTATTATTGCTGCTGAAAAACATAAAGGAACTTCTTTTGTAGAAATCTATCAAAACTGTAACATCTTTAATGATGGTGCTTTTGAAATTTTCACTGAAAAAGGAACCAAGCAAGTACATGGCTTATATGTAGAACAAGGAAAGCCATTGACTTTTGGAGCGAATGGTGAAAAAGGAATTCGTTTTGATGGTATGCGTCCTCAAGTAGTTGATTTAGGTACAGAATATAGTGCGGATGATATGTGGATCCATGATGATACTGATTTTTATAAAGCGCAAATTTTAACACGTTTATTTGATAATCCATCCGAAGTGGGTGCGATATTCCCACGTCCGTTTGGTGTATTCTACAAAACAGATCGTCCTTGTTATGAAGATATGATGGCTTTACAATTAGAAGAAGCGATGACAAGTAAAGGTCCAGGTAACTTAGATAAATTAATTCGTGGAAAAGAAACTTGGGAAATTAAATAGGTCCCTTTAGAGCCGTGTTCTTTTCAAGATATTATAAGATACAATGAGCCTCCCCGGAGGCTCATTTTTTTATAGATCAATATAATTTCTTTTTAGCGCAGTCATCACCATAGCGGTCCTTTGTTTGACTTGTAATTTTTTAAATACTCTATCTCTATACCCATAAATAGTATTCACGCTTTTGTCTAATATTTTAGCAATCTCATCATAGTTTAAATCCTTGGTGCATTGCTGAATAAAAATAATTTCATTCTTAGTAAGAGGAGAGGTATTGTAATTTAATTCCTTGATATGAATATCCCCTAATAAATTACTCGTAATTAATTTTGATTTGTCGGCAGATAAATTAAAACGTGTTTTTTGACGAACGCATTGTTTAAAGTCAATTAAAGCTTCGTCGGTGAAAAAAATGCCCTGCAATCCGTTTTTCATTAAGTAACAAATTGCCCGCATAAATTTATTGTCCGACTTAAGCATGATAAATGTGTGATTGGTTTTTTGTCTTATCGTTTTAATGATATTTAGAATATCACAATAATTATAAGTGTCTGCGATAATACACAAATCGGGTATGGTTTTTACTGTTTTTATATTTTCACAAAAACTAGGTATACAACCATTGCTGTAAATGACTTTGCAGTCCTCTTGTTTCTCAATCATGAGTTGGAATGCATGACGTGTTACTACTTTTTCTTCAATGTATATAATGCTAAACATGGGGGATGATTTGGTTCAATTTAAACCAAACCATTTGGAATAAAAAGAGGTAAATTTGTATAAAGAATTTATGCTCATTAGTCTTCATCCCACACATCCTCAGCCGCGACAATTAGCTATCATAAAAGATTGTCTTGAAAGTGGCGGAATTATTGCGTATCCCACTGATACCATCTATGGATTGGGTTGTGATATTTTTCATCACGAAGCGATCGAGAAAATATGTGCCATAAAAAAGATTTCACCCGAAAAAGCACAGCTAAGTTTTATTTGCGCAGATTTAAGTCATTTGAGTAATTATGCTAAGAGTATTAATAATTCTTTGTTTAGAATTTTAAAAAATACTTTACCGGGCCCCTATACTTTTATTTTACCTGCAAGCAAGGAAGTGCCTAAAATTTTACAGTCTAAGAAAAAAACAATTGGACTTCGTATCCCCGATAATTTAATTGCTCAGTCTATTATTACCACTTTAGGTCATCCTATATTATCTGCATCACTTCCGGGAGATAACGTGGAAGACTATACCGATCCCGAAATCATTCATGAACATTACGGAAAACAGATAGACATAGTGGTAGACGGCGGTATTGGTGGTATCATCCCTTCCACAGTCATAGATTGTACAACCGATGATGAGTATGTTATTTTAAGACAAGGAGCAGGCGTGTGGGAGTATTAATTTTATAAAATATTGTATTACAATTGCTTGGAAAGATTAAATAGAGCATATATGCTCTATTGTGGGAGAATCTTGAAGCTTTTGCGGTGCTCATGGCATAAACCATATTGGGCGATGGCCGCGCGATGCGCGGCAGTGCCGTATCCTTTATTTTTATCCCATCCATATTGTGGGTATTGTTCATGTAGTTGCAACATCCATGCATCTCTGGCCGTTTTGGCGAGGATACTGGCAGCGGCAATATGGGCATATTGCCCATCGCCCTTTATGATGGTTTGATGGGGTATTTTTTTATAAGGATAAAATCGGTTGCCATCCACTGCGATAAATTTGGCTTTGGGTTGGAGTTGGTCCAATGACAAATGCATGCACTTTATGGAAGCTTTCAAAATATTGGAGGCATCTATTTCGGCGGCGGATTGCTGCGCAATCGCCCAGGATAGGGCGGATGCTTTTATAATAGGAACCAATAACTCTCTTTGTTTTTCACTGAGCTGTTTACTGTCATTAAGTAGTGGGTGATAAAAATGAGGGGGAAGCACCACCGCCGCCGCAAATACAGGCCCTGCATAGCAACCACGTCCTGCTTCGTCACAACCCGCTTCGAGTAATATGTTTTGAAAATGATTTTTTAACACCATGTAAATTTCCTGTTTAATTCTTAGAAAGCAAAATCAAAAAAGGATTGAACTCCCCTTACTATCTATGATTACTTAGTACCTTTGTGCGGAAGTGCATTTGGCGTCACTTTATAATACAAAACGATGGACGAACAAGATCAAAAATCAAAGCGGGTAGCACAATGGTTAATGCTAGGAGTGATCATGACCGTGATACAAATAGCATTAGGCGGGATTACAAGATTAACTGGAAGTGGATTGTCTATCACCGAATGGGATGTAGTAACAGGAGCGTTACCTCCTTTAAATGAAGATCAGTGGTTGGCATTATTTGCAAAGTATAAAACTACACCCCAATTTCAATTATTAAATTTCGATTTTAATGTAGCCAATTTTAAGTTTATCTTTTTTTGGGAATGGTTTCACCGCTTATGGGCAAGAACTATTGGTTTAGTATTTGCCTTTGGATTTATTTATTTCTTAGTAAAAAAATATTTCCAACCTAAAATGATACAACCTTTAATCATACTTTTTTTATTAGGTGCTTTGCAAGGAGCGATAGGTTGGATCATGGTAGCAAGTGGATTGGAAGGAGATGCGGTTTATGTTAAACCAACACGATTAGCATTACATTTTGTTTTTGCATTAGGATTGTTGGCCTATACTTATTGGTTTGCATTATCATTAACAGTGCAACCTATACGACGAAATAGTGGTAATCAAGATGCGAGTCAACAAATAAAATTTATTCGTAACATAGGATCTTTCATTTTATTGCTATTATTTTTTCAATTAATTTATGGTGCTTTAATGGCGGGACATAAGGCAGCCAATGTGGCGAGCACTTGGCCCACCATCAACGGAGAGTGGATCCCAACAGCATTGCAAGGCAAGGAATCCTTTTTAGTGAACGCAGTGAACAATACTATTTGGGTTCATTTTGTTCATCGTGGCTTAGCGTATTTATTATTTATAGCCATTGTATTTTGGACACCGGTTTTATTAAAATTACAAGGAAATAATTTTTGGGTAAGAGCAAGAGTGACACCGCTTGTATTGGTATTCATACAATTATTGTTAGGTATCTTTACAGTGCTATCAAGTGTGCATATTATTCCAGGAGTATGGGGAGGATTTGAGTGGATGGCGCAACTGCATCAATTAGTAGGAATGTTATTATTACTTTCGGTGGTGAATATAATGTACGCAACCAAAAAGTATTAAGCTAAAATAAATTTGTTGAATATAATATAGAAAAGAATACATCTAAATAAGAGCAAATAGTAATTTTATCATATACTAACTATTATCTTATACTAACTATTATTATACATTAACTATTAAATGAGTACTAACTATTAAATGAACACTGCTAAATATAATTAAGAATTTAAAATCATTTTATGAATAAAGATATTGCTTCCATTCGCCGCGACTATCAATTAGCAACTCTCGATGAAAGTTCTACATCCGCGCATCCCATGAGCCAATTTGAACATTGGTGGGAAGAGGCGATTGCAAGTAATATTGATGAAGTAAATGCATTTGTATTATCCACCATAGACGCTAACCGCGCTCCTGCGTCGCGCGTAGTCTTACTCAAAGGCTACACTCCCGAAGGTTTTATTTTCTTTACTAACTATGAAAGTAATAAGGGTATTGAAATGGAAGCACATCCAGTAGTAGCCATTAATTTTTTCTGGAAGGAATTAGAACGTCAAGTGCGTATAACAGGCTCGGTACAAAAAATTGCAAGTTCTGAAAGTGAAGCGTATTTTCACTCACGTCCAGTGAGCAGTCAAATAGGAGCTTGGTCATCACCACAAAGTCAAGTGATTCCGGATCGTGCTTTTTTAGAAAACTTAGTCGCATCCAATACTGAAAAATATGCATCAGGAATAGTTCCTTTGCCTCCACATTGGGGTGGTTATATAGTTCATCCCACTCAAATGGAATTTTGGCAAGGACGTAGTTCACGTTTACATGATCGTATTCGTTATACATTATCAAACAATGAATGGATCAAAGAAAGATTAGCCCCTTAAAAAATCATAGATGTATCTTAACCTACTCTAAAAATTTTAAAATTATAATAGTACTATAAAAGATAAGGCCACTCATTCGAGTGGCCTTATCTTTTATAAAAATCAATTAAATCTTAATTATTTTTTTCTGCTGATTGCTTTTTTGGCCGCTTCTACAATATTAGGAGTATCTAAACCATACTTCGCTAATAATTGATTGGGTGTTCCGCTTTCTCCAAAAGTATCTTGTGTGCCAATGTATTCAATAGGCACTGGGCAATGTTTAGCTGCTACTTGTGCAACACAATCCCCCATACCACCAATGACATTATGTTCTTCTGCAGTTACTGCGCATCCTGTTTTAGAAATACTTTTTACTATTGCTTCCACATCTAATGGTTTAATAGTATGTAAGTTGATGACTTCTACACTAATGCCTTCTGCTTCTAATATTTTTCCAGCTTCAATGGCTTTCCAAACTAAATGACCACAAGCAAAAATGGAGATGTCTTTTCCTTCGCTTAATTGTTGTGCTTTACCAATCACAAAATCAGATCCATCTTCTTTGGTGAAGTTGGGCCATTTTGGACGACCAAAACGTAAGTAAACAGGTCCTTGATAATCCGCAATCGCTTTGGTTGCTGCTTTGGTTTGATTAAAATCACATGGTACCACCACAGTCATGCCTGGTAACATTTTCATCAATCCGATGTCTTCTAATATTTGATGTGTAGCACCATCTTCTCCTAATGTTAATCCTGCGTGTGACGCACAAATTTTTACATTCTTATCGGAGTAAGCAACACTTTGTCTAATTTGATCATACACGCGTCCTGTACTAAAGTTTGCAAAGGTAGTGGTGTAAGGAATTTTTCCTCCAATGGTTAACCCTGCAGCAATTCCAATCATGTTGGCTTCTGCAATACCCACTTCAATAAAACGATCAGGAAATTCTTTAATGAAGGGTCCTAATTTAAAAGAACCTGCTAAGTCTGCAGTTAATACAATGACTTCGCTATTTTGTTTTGCTAACTCATGAATCCCTTCGCCAAATCCTGCGCGGGTTTCTTTTTCGTTTAGCATCACGATATCTTTTACATTCATATGGGTATGATTTTGCTTTTGTAAGCAATGATTATTTTAGTTTTCAAACGTCGAATAAAAATACGGTGTCTTAGCTTCAAATTCTGCGCTACAAGTATCTACCATTTTATAAACTCTAGTGATACCCAATGCTTTTCTTTTCTCATACACTGCATCATCATTCGTATTTCCTTTTAATAATTTAGCAATTTGCAAATCACTAAATCCATGTTGTTTGGCTTCCTTAATAAGTTCAGTAGGAATACTATTTATATCATGGTTCATTAATTCTTTTTCCACCGTACAGATGATTCTTATTTGATATAAGAACCAAGGGTCAATGCCTGTGGCTGCTGCAATAGATCTTACAGTAGATCCTTGCATTAAGGCATCTTTAATTCTGAAGATGCGATCCCATTTGGGTATTTTAATATACTCCATTAGTTCTTCATTCTTCATCAAACTCTTTCCATAATACCCTAAACCTATTGCTTCGTTTTCTAAACTTTGACAAGCTTTTTGAATCGCTTCTGTAAAGCTTCTTCCTATCGCCATTACTTCTCCTACACTTTTCATTTGCAATCCTAAAGTATCATTGGCTCCTTTAAATTTATCAAAATTCCATCTAGGCACTTTTACAATTACATAATCCAATGCTGGTTCAAAATATGCAGATGTAGTTTGTGTAATTTGATTTTTTAATTCATCTAATCTATAACCAATTGCCAACTTTGCTGCAATTTTTGCAATAGGATATCCAGTTGCTTTAGATGCTAATGCAGATGATCTGGATACTCGTGGATTAATTTCAACAGCAATTAATTCTTCTGTTGCGGGATTTAATGCAAACTGTACGTTACATCCTCCCGAGAAATTTCCTAAACTACGCATCATTAACATCGCCTTGTTACGCATTTCCTGAAACGCAGTATCACTCAATGTCATAGCAGGTGCTACAGTAATAGAATCTCCCGTATGAACTCCCATTGGATCTAAGTTTTCAACGGTACATATAATAACAACGTTATCTGCTTGATCTCTTAATAATTCTAATTCATATTCTTTCCAACCTAACACCGCTTTTTCTACCAATACTTCATGCATTGGAGATGCTTTTAATCCTTTTTCCAAAGCAGCATCTAATTCACTTGCATCATGTACAAATCCGCCACCTGTTCCTCCTAATGTAAAGGAAGGACGTATTACTAATGGGAATCCTATTTTTTGAGCAATTTCTTTTCCTTCTAAAAAACTATTGGCAACTTGACTAGGCGCTACTGCCATTCCTATCTTCACCATTAATTGTCTAAACTTCTCACGATCTTCAGCAGTATCAATTGCGGCAACATCTACCCCAATCATTCTACAATTATACTGTTTCCACAATCCAATTTCATCCGCTTCCTTACATAAATTCAATGCAGTTTGTCCTCCCATAGTTGGAAGCACCGCATCAATTTGATTTTCTTGTAATATTTGTTCTAGACTTTCTACATTTAATGGCAATAAATAAACTTTATCTGCCATCATAGGATCGGTCATAATAGTTGCTGGATTACTATTGATCAAAATCACTTTAATACCTTCTTCTCTTAAAGATCGAGCAGCTTGTGATCCTGAATAGTCAAACTCGCAGGCTTGTCCAATAATAATGGGTCCAGAACCTACAATTAATACCGATTTGATGGATGTGTCTTTGGGCATGAGTACAAAAATATAAATTGCGCAAACCTACTAAAAATTGCTCGAATTTGCCCCCTTTTTAAGCCTAAACATTTTTGTCCTTTTTAAGTTATATATTTACCGCAATACAAGTATTATGGCAGTTATCAAAGAAGGTTCCAAAGCACCCGCCTTTAAAGGGGTAGATCAAAACGGAAAAAACGTGGCTTTAGCCGATTTTAAAGGTCAAAAAGTAGTCTTATACTTTTATCCTAAAGACGATACTCCAGGTTGTACTGCACAGGCTTGTAACTTGCGTGATAATTATAAAGCATTGCAAAAGAAAGGGTTACAAATATTAGGCGTGAGTGTTGACTCCGTAAAATCCCACGAAAAGTTTATTGAAAAGTACAGTCTTCCTTTTTCATTAATAGCCGACGAGGATAAAAAAATCGTTGACAAATACAATTTATGGGGTCAAAAAAAGTTCATGGGCCGCACTTATATGGGCACCACCCGTACTACTTTTTTGATAGATGAAGCTGGAATTGTGAAACACATTATTGAAAAACCCGATACCAAGGACCACACTAAAGAAATTTTAGCTATTAGTGGTTGGTAGTATTTGGCTTGCTAGTTATTATCTCAATATCTTATAGCTCAACTCGGATCTAGATCTTACATTTAGCTTTTTATAGATATTCTTTGCCTTTTGGTTTATAGTAAAAGTGGTTACTCCAATGATGTCAGAGATTTCCTTGTAAGTATGCCCTTTTAATAAGTATTCACACACTGCCTTTTCTTTCAAAGTAAGATATTCTTGAACTTTATGAATACTTAATGAATCATTTTGATTTTTCTCCAATATTAATTGCTCCTGGTTTTCATCCTTGTCTTGCAAAATCATATTGATAGATTCGTTAACCTGAGATTCAGAAAAATATCTGCATCCTTGCATTGCCTTTTTAACGGCCATCAAGAAATCCCCGTTAGAGAAGTTGAAATCGATATAAGCTAGGAAGCCTATTTTATGAAATTGGATGACTTTATTGATATTCACGTCGGTGCCAATGGCAATTACTTTAATATTCTCAAATTGGGCTTTCATTTTATGAAAGTAGTCCACTGATGCTTCGTAATCGACATCCAAAATAACAACATCATCTGAACCAATTTTAATCATAGAATGCATTAATTGGTCTAGACTCTTATGCATGTAAACATTCCCGAATGTTTCTACGTCTTTAATAAATTGAAGTAGTTTTCTCTCAACAACTTGCTTGGGGGTAAAGGCGTTTATCAGCATATATTTTTTGTTTTTAAAATCAATCTCTTTGAATTTATTCGATTGATTTAGACGAAATTCTACAAAAAATATTTTAAGTACAAATTATACTAGTAAATATACAAATACCGTAGTTGTTTTTTTTGAAACATTGTTTTACAATCATTTATAAATAATTAAAATATATAGTACATTAAATAAAATAATAAATGACAAGAATCATATTTTTTATTAACTATATATGTTAGTTATACGATAGAATTATTTCCTCATCGCATCCAGCAAATCGGAAGGATTGCCGCCATGAAACTTTTTAAATGGCTTGTAAAGATGGTTTCTGGATGAAAATCCAACCTCTTTGGAAAGAGCGTCAATGGTGTAATTGTGATATTTTGGTTTATTAATGATATCTAAAAAATATTCAATACGATATTGATTGACTAGATCATTAAATGATTGAGAGTAATTATTATATATATAATTATATAGTACTTCTGAACTTACATTTAACTGATTGCTCAAATCTTTAATATTAGCATCGGGATTAATATAATAGCAATTGGAAAAGAATGTATTGATAAACTCTAAATTATTGATAGGGTTATTTTCGGACTTGCTAAATGTGTCACCAAATCCAATCTTTAATGAGGATTTATTTAAAAAATTGGGTCGATAAAATACTGTTAGAAGAACTAAATAATTGAATATAATGCTAGACAAATGGTTCACAAAATCATTTGAAAATAAGCTGTCAGGTACAAAATAAAATGCAAACATGATGAATGCCAAGCTGGCAATGGCAATTGTCCAGTTTTTGACTTGATTAAAGTATAAATTATTCAAGTCGAATTTGAAAATAATTAAATAAGCAAAATAAAACAAGGTAGATATCATACTAGTTAGTATAATAATCCTTGTCATTTTTATGAATAGGGGGGGGTTATATGACAACCTTTTTAATATAATCAGTGTTTGACCCTTTAATGTGAATAGATAATTTGAATTTATTGCAACAAAATAGTAAAAACTAAATAGAGTTACCAGAATCAATAATATTCCTATTATTAAAGTCCAGTATTTATACTTTTTAAAATAAATAGTACTTAGAATATTAAGAAAACAGAAAGCTAGCACTGCTTTTCCAACCACAATGATATAATAGTACTTGAGCGGATTTTCATCAAAACTATAAGTAATAGATGCAATGGATACACTTAAGCTGATACCCAATAGGTATAGCTTAAGGATAAATGGCCTTTTTAATTTAAAAAGGATATCAAAACATACAATTATTGAAAATGCAAAAGCAGAAAAGTAAAGTAGTTGTATTGTATCCATAGTTTGCGGGGGGGGGGTATTAAAACTAGTATACATTTTTAAACCTAGTTGAAGTTTAATCAATTTTATATACTAAAAATAGTTAAAAAATGAGTATATGCAAAATTATGTTCATTTGTTATTAAAATTAATGCAGTTTAGATAAACAAGACAACATTTACATCACAATGTACAATACTGCATTTATATACTAATTATAGTATATAAATGCAGTATTGTACATTGGTTTGATTACTCGATTAATTTATTATTTATACATACTATACCAAGTATGTTTTGTACTAATCCCTTACTACCCATACTAGTATTTCAACTACTAAATTTGATACGTTAAAAAAATTAACAATTTCGTTAACAAATTTTGTTTCAATGATTTACTCATAGTGCTATTTCAACATTATTAAAATGTGGTGAAATAGTTGCTGTGAATTTATTATTCAAACAATTAAAAATTAGTCAATCACAAAAAACATAAATCTGTTTTTTGAAAATATATTTTAATTGAATTCAATGAGAAATCAAACTTTACGTGCAGCTAGTATCAAATTATTTGCATTTGTTATTTTAGGTTTAGTAACATTTAAAAGTGTTGCGCAAAACATATATTTCAACAATAATAATTTACCAGTAAATATTTTTTCAGCTTCTAATAGTAGAAGTAATTCTATTGAATCGCAAACGATTAATTATAATGACTTTACGCAATCCAGTTTATTGGCGAATAAGTTTTCAAGTATTCCCAAATCAACACCTTCCTATTTAGATCAAAATTTAGTTTTTAGTGCACCAGGTAATTTTAATACAGTAAACATTAGTATTGCAAATGGGGGAGAGTTGGGTGATTCATTATTTACTGCAACATCATTAACAGGATTTGATACGAAGTATGATGCTGAAAAATTCACACTAACCATCAACGGACTAGGTGATGCAAACGTATGGCAAAATATATTAAGAGAAATTCAAATAATTTCTAATTCTAATGTCTCTGGAAATAAAATAATTCAATATAGCTTTCAAAACACTTCCAATATTAATCCTAATTCAACAAGTGTTTTGTTTAGCGATGATCAAAAAAATAGTTTCGAATCCTTCCCCCTAAGTAATAGTGTAGATAACAACAGCTATATTAGTTTTAATAAGTTGGTGAGTATTCAGAATATTAATGATTTTGCTTTAGTCATTACAACTTCTCAAGTTTGTGTTCCTATATCTTCTGCCAATACAAGTCCCAATTTTTCTGCACAAGCAGCATCTTTATTTTTTAATGGATCTAATACTTCTTATAGTAGTACTTATGGAACTGCTACACTAACAACAACACCCACTAGTGGTTCAATTTCATATTCAAATGTGAATGGAAATCCAAGATTTATTATTTCTAAGGGTGTACCAGCAAGAACCTATTCATTTAATTATACAGTTTCGAATTCAAATCCTTGGGGACTAGCTACAGGTACTGTTATTTCTGGCAGTTTCATTGTAAAAAATACACCTACTTCTATTCTTAGTGGAACTTCAATCATTTGTAATGGAGGAAATACAAACTTAAGCGTAACACTAACTGGTTCAAGCCCATGGACTGTGAAGTATACATTGAATGGTGCAAGTGAAACCACACTTGCAAATATTACGAGTTCTACGTATACTTTTTCTGTTTCTCCATCTGCAACCACCACTTTTGCAATTTCCGGGATAACTGATGCCAATAATTGTTCTGCTTATTTACCAAGTGATGTATCTGGTTCACCAATTGTTACCGTAAATCCGCGACCTACTGCTACTTTATCAGGTACTACTAATTTGTGTAACGGGTCATCTACCAATCTTACTTTTGCTTTTACAGGGACAGCACCTTATAATTTATCTTATTCGAATGGCACATCTACTATTAATGTAACTAATATCCAGACAACTTCATATGTAGTGAGCGTTTCCCCCAGCGTTTCTACTACCTATAATATTATATCACTGTCTGATGCAAAGTGTAGTTCGATCGCTTCTGATATTTCAAGTACCGCTACTATTTCAGTAAAACCAAGACCTACTGGAATAATTAGTGGTACTGCTACAATTTGTCAAGGCACTTCCACCTCTTTGAATTTTAATTTATCAGGCACTGCTCCGTATTCATTAACTTATTATGACGGAAGTTCTGCAACAACTATCACAGGAATACAAACTAATACGTATTCGGTGAATGTTTCACCCACTTCAAATGCAACTTATAGTATTCAATCTTTAAGCGATGCTTTTTGTGCAGCAAATAATAATGACAAAACTGGCTCTGCAGTTATTACGGTTAACACAACTTTAGCCATCACCAGTCAAACAAGTGATACTTATTTTTGTGTAGGCGGTAATGTTACTTTAGCGGTATCGGTAGCAGGTAATGGTGCTTTATACCAATGGAATAATAGTCAAGGTAGTATTCCTGGAGCAACAAGTTCGACTTTTACTGCTGTAAGTGCTGATAGTTATTCGGTTACTGTATATAATGCTTGTAATTCAATTTCTAATGAAAATATAATTACATCAAATCCCATTTCTGTTACAGAAAAGTCAAGACCAGTTGCTTCCATATCTGTTGCACCTAGTCAAGTTTTACCAAATGGTCCAGCAACAATCACTGTTACTTTAACAAATGGATTATACCCATGGGATTTTAGTTATTCAACAGGGAGCGATCAATTTACAATTACTGGGATAAGCAGCTCTACTTATACTTTTGCTGTAAATCCTTCAGTTACTACAAATTATAATATTTTAAGTTTGTCTGACACCTATTGTTCTGCAAATAATGCTGATTTACAAAATATAAATACAAGTTTGCAAGTTGTTTCTTTGCCTACCGCGACTTTATCTGGTTCGGTGGATAATTGTACTCCTGGACTTTCAACTGAAATAAGTATTGCTCTTACTGGTCAAGCACCTTGGAATTTAACATATACTTCTAATAATGGGACTAATACCATTTCTACCTCTGTTTCTGGAATCAATACGAATACTTATACTTTTACAGTCACTCCTTTAGTTACTACAACTTATAATGTAACATCCTTAACTGATGGTAATTCCTTATCAGCAGATCAAATAGGATTAGGAAATAGTGTAGTAGTCAATATTCCTTTTTTAACACTTTCCTATTCTAATTCTTCAATTTGTCAAGGTTCATCCCTATTTGCCCAAGCTCAAGTAAATAATATTAGTGTAACAAATTCTAATTTTACATTTTTAGGAATCAATGGTGGTTATTTACAGATAGATCAAAGTACAGGTGAAATTGATATAGATGCTTCGGATCCTGATACATATACTATTACATATACAGCTGATTATGCAGGAAATCCTTCTCAATGTAGTCTATCTGTTTCTACTACTTTAACTATTCATCCTTCTCCTAAAGCTGCATTAAGTGGAAGCAATACTATTTGCTTAGGAGGTCAAACGATATTAACTGCAACTTTAACTGGGACTGCTCCATTTGCATTTACATATAGCACAACTGATAATGCTAATAATACTTCCTCTACCACTATTTCTGGAATTCAAACAAGCGCATATACATTTACAGTTTCTCCAAATGCTAGTTCCACCTATATTTTAACAGCAAGTAATGACGCAAATTGCAGTGCCTTAAATACTGATTTAACAGGAACTGTTTTAGTTAATGTGAATCCAAGACCAACTGTAGTACTAAGTGGAACTCCAATTACTTGTAATGGAACTTCAGCTAGTTTAGATATAGCATTAACTGGTACTTCTCCTTGGTTATTAACTTATACCGATGATCAAAATGTTTCTCAAACAATAACTATTACAGATCCAACAAATGGAACCTATATTTCAGGTGCGCCTTATACGACTACAATAAGTGTAAATCCATCTTCAAATACAAACTATTCAATTACAGCATTATCTGATGCATTATGTACTTCTATTGCTTCTGATTTAACCGGTGCTGCAACAGTTACTGTGAATCCACGTCCTCAAGCAATTATTACTGGCGGTGTTACTATTTGTAATGCTGACTTAATTACATTAACTGTTACTCTAACTCAGGGAACTGGTCCTTGGGCATTTACCTATACTACTAACAATAGTGGTAATTCAACACCAACAACCGTATCAGGAATTCAAGGATCTAGCTATACTTTTACTGTATCTCCATCTAGTACAACCACTTATTCATTAACTGCGTTGTCGGATGCTAATTCATGTGTTGCTCAATCATCTGATATTAATAGTAACACTACTGTTACTGTAAATCCACGTCCTGGAGCAGTGATTACAGGTGGTACTACTATATGTAATGGTGTTTCGACAGAACTTTCAGTGGCATTAACTGGTCAAGAACCATGGTCATTAACCTATGCTACAATTTCTGCGACAGGTACAGTCACAACTACTGTGAATGGTATCACAAGAGGTACATATACATTTAGTGTTTCACCTTCACAAACTTCTACATATTCATTAACTGATTTATCAGATCATAATTCTTGTAATGCTCAACCATTAGTAGATATTAATAGTTCAACTATTGTTTCTGTTAATGAACGTCCTACTGCTGCATTAAGTGGAACTCTAACTACTTGTGATGGCACACCAACTACAATAGATGTTTCTTTAACTGGACACTCACCATGGAGCTTAACTTATGCAAGTTCAACTGGTAGTCCAGTAACATTAACAATATCTGCACCGAATAATGATTTTTATCCAATTGGGGGAACTCCTTATACTACAACTATAAGTGTCACCCCATCTTCAACAACTAATTATACTATTACTGGATTAAGTGATGCATTGTGTAGTTCAATATCTAACGATTTAACAGGAACTGCATTAGTAAATGTTAATCCTCGACCAACAGCTAATTTCACACGTGCTACTTCTACAATTTGTAATGGAGGATCAACGGAACTTTC
>CANBSH010000038.1 GCA_947372105.1 Chitinophagaceae bacterium | reverse complement strand
TATGGACTTTCGTGTTCTTCCCAGCAACGTACTTCATCACCAAACACGGGTAATAATAATTCACGTGCTCTATCTTCCTCAAACTTAGGACACACATAAGCAATGGGACCCTTACTGGGTATCACTACGCCAAAGGTACGTTCGCTTTGCCCCCAACGCATCCCCGTAAAATAATAACATGAAGTCGTTCCTTCTAAAAATATTGCATCCATTTTTTCACGCTCCATGAAGGATTGCGCTTTTTGAATTCTTTGCTTTCTTTCTTCTACACTAATAGGTACGATACCTTCTTTCATAGGCTGTAAATCACTAATAGATTTTGGTAAATCATACGCGCCCTGTTGTCCGTTTTTTGCAAATAATGAATTACTAAAAGTAAGTGCTCCTGCAGAAAGTGCGGTTAAGCTTAAAAATTTTCTACGATTATGTGACATGATAATTTATATTAAGTGATTTTAAAGATATTAATTATAACTGAAGTTTTTTGACTTCTTCGGATACTTTTTGAAGTTGTTGTTTCAATGCCGCAAATACAGCCTTTTGCTGAGTAGTTGGCGGGAAGTCTGCACCATAAGTTTGACTTTCCTTACGAATGCTCAACATACGCTCCAATAATTTGGCAGGGTTACGAAATATGTCCATACGTGATCCTGTTAAATGAATATCAAAAAGTTGTTTTTCAATATTATAAATAACTTTTTCTTGGGCAATAGAGGAGGTTGTATTTTCTTTTAATAATTGTGCGCGTTTTGTTTCCAATTTTTCAATCAATGACAAGCACAAATTAATCTGTGTATTCAAATCCATTCCAAACACATATTGTGCTTTTATATCCAAATCATTAGAATGAATGTTAGGATCTTTCAATACTGTTAAACTTGTTTTTTGTATTGTATTATCCGCTTTTAATACTACAGTATATTGACCTGGCGGCACTCTGATGGCTTCTAACCCTGGGCCAATATCTAAATCATAAATAAACATTTTACGATTGCCCTCCTTATCTAATTTCACAAAATCTTTGTTATCAGGAATCGTTTTTAAAGGCGGTAAAATAATATCATCGTGGGCTAAATCCCACCACACGCGATTATACCCTTTTTGTTTGGATCCAGTCAAGTTTTTGATGGTATCCCCTTTTTGATTTAAAATAGATATGGTCACTTGGCGTGTCGTTGTATCGGGAATAAAATAATTAATGCTGGCTCCATAAGGAGGATTATTTCCTGTAACCATAGATCTTTCAGCATGTATTCCTGTTTTATTATTAAATCGATACGCATTGCGTGGCGTTAATAATTCAATTTTATTTTTTGCTAACTCTTTGCTCCATGCTCTTATAGGAGTGATGTCATCTAAAATATAAAAGCCTCTACCATAAGTGGCAATCACTAAATCACGAAAGTTTTTTTGAATGGCTAAATAATAAACCGGAGAAGGAGGTAAATTATTTTTTAAAGGAACCCAAGTAGCACCATCATTAGGGCTAATGTATAAGCCATTATCTGTTCCCGCAAATAATAATCCTTTTTGAATAGGATCTTCTTTAATGCTATGTACAAAAGAACTATTGGAAGCTGGAATACCTTCTCCTATTGATTTCCATGTTTTTCCAAAATCGGAGGTTTTAAAAATATAGGGTTTGAAATCTCCTAATTGTTGGTAGGTGATACTTATATATGCAGTGCCCACTTCAAAATTGGAAGGATCAATACTTCGTATCGTTCCCCATGGTGCTATGTTTTTTAAATTAGCAGTGACATTGGTCCATGTTTTTCCATCATTGGTGGTAACATTAATTTGTCCATCATTTGTACCCGTCCATAACACTCCTGATTGTAATGGAGATTCTGCAATCACATATAAAGTACATCCATCAAAAGTCATCAGGTTATCTGAATTCATGCCACCCGAATTTCGTTGATGCGTTTTATCGTTCGTAGTTAAGTCAGGACTAATCACATTCCATGACATTCCTCTATTATTAGTTTTATGTACATACTGACTTCCTACATATACTACTCCTTTTTGATGTTTAGAAACTGCCATAGGAAAATTCCAATGCCATCTGTATTTCATATCAGCAGGCGCCCAACCGTATCCTGCTTCTGGCCAAGCTCTGATATCATGCGAATATCCTGTTCTTACATCAGTAACATCCAATCCTCCATCATAACATCCGGAGTAAATTATATTAGGATCAAATGGATCTGGTTGTGCAAATCCACTTTCACATCCGCCCACGCCTTCCCATAAACCTAATGGAATAGATCCTTGCATGCTAATAGCAGCAGTACGATAGGAATATCCATCTTGTCTATTTCCCATAATATGATACGGCACCATATCATCCACAGCGACATGATACATTTGTGCAATCGGTAAACTTAAATTGCTCCAAGATTTACCTCCATTAAAACTCATATTCATTCCTATATCATGCGCCACCATAATTCTATTCGCATCTTTAGGATCAAACCATACATCATGATTGTCACCACCAGGTGCGTAAGAACCATTGCCATTAAAGGTTTTTCCACCATCACGAGATTCCATGATGGTCACACAAATAGTATATAATTTATTTTCATCTTGTGTAGAAACACGCACTCTTGTATAATAAGGAGCACGTTGTGCTAAGGAATGATTTTCATGCATTAATTTCCAATGATCACCGCCATCGGTTGATTTATATAATCCAGGAGATGTATCTTCTACTAATGCATACATCGTATTAGGATTACTTTGAGCCATATCAATAGACGTTTTGCCAACAGGATGTTGCGCGCCACCGGGCAAACCATTGGTCATATGTTGCCAAGTTTTCCCCCCATCATTTGTTTTATAAAACCCACTGCCTGGACCTCCACTATTTAAATTCCATGTTTTAATATCTACTTGCCAAAACGCTGCAACTAAATTTTTAGGGTCTTTTAAATTGATAGATAAATCACTGCAGCCTGTATTTTCATCCACAAATAAAATTTGATTCCAAGTTTGGCCACCATCTGTCGTTTTATAAATGCCTCTTTCTTTTTGTGGACTATGCATGTGACCCATTGCTGCAACATATACTGTGTTGGCATCGGTAGGGTCCACCACCACTTTACTTATTAATACTGTTTCTTTCAATCCCATATTTTTCCAAGTACGTCCAGCATCCATGGATTTATAAATACCATTTCCGTTGGCATGTGCAGGTCGAATCACAAAAGTTTCTCCCGTTCCAGCCCACACTTGCTTGGGGTCAGAAGCTGCTATAGCCAAAGAGCCAATGGAAGAATTGTCCATATCATCAAAAATGGGACGCCAATTCACACCCCCATCAATGGTTTTAAAAATTCCACCAGAAGCGGCGCCTACATAAGAGACCATGGGATTACCAGGCTCCCCCACCACAGCAATCGTTCTATTGCCATCCGGCCCTAAAAAACGGAAGGGCATGTTTGCAAAAGGTTGATTGATTGGTTTTTGTGCCAACAAAATACCAGAGAAGCTGCTTACTAAAAAGAAGCTCCATAAGACGCTGAATGAAAGAAGTAATTTTTTCATAATATGAATAAGATGGTTCTAATCAATGAATTTAATAAAATTTGTGCAACATGCCAAGCTACTCATCACAATGAAAATTAGGTATTAATAATTTTGTATATTTAAGTATCATAAAAATAGATATTATGCAAAATTTAATAAGCAGCCGAAGTAAGAATTCTTGGATTTTAGGAATTTGGATCGCTGCAACATTTTTAAGTGTGCAATTGATAGCACAAAAAGTAGATCCTAGTGTTTTAGCAGGATTAAAATATAGAAATATTGGACCTCATCGTGCAGGGCGTACCGTAGGGGTATCAGGGGTTCCCACGCAACCTAATGTATTTTATATTGGAGTGAACAATGGAGGGGTTTGGAAAACAAATGATTATGGACATACTTGGAAACCCATATTTGATCAAGAAAATACAGGATCCGTAGGAGATGTCGCAGTAGCACCTACTAATCCCAATGTGTTATATGTAGCAAGTGGAGAAGGCATTCAACGTCCCGATTTATCTATAGGTAATGGCTTGTATAAATCAACAGATGCGGGTGCCACATGGAGTAATATGGGTTTGCATGATGCACAACAAATTGGAGGTATCAGTATAGATCCTACAAACGAAAACAGAATTTTTGTAGCAGCTTTAGGACATCCTTATGGTCCTAATAAAGAAAGAGGCGTGTATCGTAGTTTAGATGGCGGAAAAACTTTAGAGCAAGTATTATATATAGATGAAAATACCGGAGCAGTGCAAGTCACCATCGATCCTAATAATACTCAAATTGTATTTGCGACTATTTGGGCGGCACGTCAAGGACCTTGGGAAAATGGCGCTTGGAATGGAGTGGCAAGTGGTTTATATAAATCTACTGACGGAGGAAATACATGGAGAAAAATTACCAAAGGATTTCCAACAACAACAGAAGATGGATTAGGAAGAATTGGTTTTACAATTGCACCTAGTAATTCTAAAAGGATGTATGCCACAGTTGACTCAGAAAAAAAAGGAGGCATTTATAGAAGTGATGATGCAGGAGAATCTTGGTATGTGTTAACTGAAGATCCAAGATTTTGGGGACGCGGTTCGGATTTTGCAGAAGTAAAAGCAGATCCTAAAAATGAAGACATCGTTTATTCTGCGAATGTAGTAGTTTGGAAATCTACAGATGGCGGAAAAAAATGGATAGGTATTAAAGGCGCTCCAGGAGGAGATGACTACCATCGTATTTGGATCAATCCAAACAATACGAATATCATGGCCATTGGTTTAGATCAAGGTGGAACGATTACAGTGAATGGTGGAGAAACTTATTCTAGTTGGTACAATCAACCCACTGCACAATTTTATCATGTAAGCACTGACAATGCTTTTCCTTATAATGTATATGGTGGACAACAAGAAAGTGGATCAGTAGGAATTGCATCGCGTTCAAATGATGGTAATATTACATTTAGAGAATGGCATCCAGTGGGTGTGGAAGAATATGGATATATTGCTGCAGATCCTTTGGATCCCAATATAATTTATGGGGGTAAAGTGACTAAGTATAACAAACTCACTGGTCAAGTGCAAAATATTTCTCCCGAACCTGTACGTTCAGGTAAAGTAAGATTTATTAGAACCGCACCCGTTTTATTTTCACCAGTAGATAATAAAACTTTATATTTTTCTGGAAATATTATTTTCAAAACTACCACGGGTGGTGATTCTTGGGATGTCATTAGTCCCGACTTAACACGCACGAGTTATGATATTCCAGCGAGTGTTGGAATTTTTAATACCGACGATGTAAAAAATATGAAGCCAAGAGGAGTCGTATATACATTAGCTCCTTCTTATCAAGATGTAAATATTTTATGGGCTGGAACCGATGATGGACTCATTCATATCACAAAAGATGGTGGAAAGACTTGGAAAAATATTACACCTCCTACTTTAACTTCTTGGAGTAAAGTTTCCATGATTGACGCAAGCCGATTTGATGCCAACACCGCTTATGTGGCAGTGAATAGAATTAGATGTGATGACATGACGCCACACATTTATAAAACAAATGATGGCGGAGCAACTTGGAGAAAAATAATTAATGGATTACCTAATGAACCTATTAATACGGTGCGTGAAGATGCAGTTCGAAAAGGTTTATTATTTGCAGGTTCCGAAAATGCGGTTTATTTTTCGATAGATGCGGGTGAAAACTGGCAATCATTGAGATTAAATATGCCTGCTACTTCTATCCGAGATTTAGTCATCAAGGATGATGATTTAGTATTGGGAACTCATGGAAGAAGTTTTTGGATTTTAGACGACATCACACCATTAAGACAAATAAAATCAACCACAGCAAAAGAAACGGTATTATTTAAACCACAATCTGCATTGCGTATAAGATGGAATATGAATACAGATACTCCTTTACCTCCAGAAGAGCCAGCAGGAGAAAATCCTCCAGACGGCGCAGTGATTGATTATTATTTAAATGGAAACGCGAATAATATTAGCCTAGAAATTTTAAATGATAAAGGAACGGTTATTAGAACTTTTAGCAGCAAAGACACTATGTATGCCATACCTGCAGTGAACATTCCTTTGTATTGGATTCGTCCACAACAAATTTTATCCGGAACTGCAGGAGCACATCGTTTTTTATGGGATATGAAATATACCCCATTAAATACTCCTGCAGAATTTCCAATGACGGCAGTGATAAAAAATACTGCGCCTAATGCCACGGCACCTTGGGTGTTACCTGGAAATTATACTGTACGTTTAAAAGTAAACGATAAAGTATTGGAGCAACCTTTATTAGTGAAGATGGATCCTCGCGTTAAAACGCCTATGAATCAATTAAAAAGACAACATGATTTGTCGGTGATATGTTATGAAGGACGTAAAAAAACTTTGAAGCAATTTCCAGAAATTGCACGTAAATTTAATAGCTTATTTAATTTGTTAGATGATACCGATATGCCCCCTACACAACAAGTTGAAAAAGCAGTTTTAGAAACTCAAAAACAATTGCAAAAATTGCTGAGCAATGAAAAATAAATTTGGGGTATTATTTATTGGAGTTGTAGTATTAGCGTTTGCTTCTTGCAAATCACCCGCTATGTTAGCGCGTGAAAAAAGCATAGATGATATTGTAGCTAAATATGCAAGTAATAATCAACCTGGGGCAAGTGTTCTTGTTTTTAAAGATGATAAAATAGTATTTCAAAAAGGATATGGCGTTAGAAACTTTCAAACTCAGGAAGCCATTGATCCAATGACAAATTTTAGATTGGCTTCGGTGACCAAACAATTCACTGCCATGTCTATTTTATTATTAGCGCAAAGAGGTAGATTAAAATTAGAAGATCCTTTAAGTAAATATTTCGGTTCCTTCCCTTCTTATGGCAAAGGAATAAAAATAAAACATTTATTAAATCATACTTCTGGATTAAGAGACTACGAGGATTTGATGTCGCCACAACAAACAGTTGCTTTACATGACACCAATTGCTTGCAATTAATGTACACTACCAATTCATTGTACTTTCAACCAGGCACACAATATAAATACAGTAATACAGGCTATGCCATCTTAGCTTTAGTAGTAGAAAAAGTAAGTGGTCAAGACTTTGCAAGTTTTTTAAAAGAAAATATTTTCAAGCCTTTAAAAATGACTACATCTGTAGCGTTTGAGCAAGGAAAGTCCACCGTATTAAACAGAGCCTATGGCCATTCCAATGAAAATGGAGCATGGAGTGAAACCGATCAAAGCCTTACAAGTGCTGTATTAGGAGATGGAGGAATTTATACCAACACAGTGGAGTTAACTAAATGGGTGAAAGCTTTGTGGGATTATAAACTACTTTCTTCGGATATGCAAAATGCAGCTTGGAGTAGAGCGAGTTTAAACAATGGGAATAAAATAGATTATGGAATGGGATGGCATATTGAAAATTATAAAAATACGACTCATCCCTACCATGATGGCAGTTCCATTGGTTTTAGAAATAGCATTTTAGTATACCCCAATGAAAAATTAATGGTGGTGATTTTAACCAACCGCAACGAAGGAGATCCTAAAGAGGAGGCATCTAAAATTGCTGCTTTATATTTGAACTAATTAAAATTCGAATTCATTTACTTTTTTGCATTATCAAATACCAAGTTGCAAAAAGCTTTCACACCTAAAATAAATCCAGATTCATCTAAATAAAAATCTGGGGTATGATGTCCTCCTACTTCATTTGCTTTTTTACCTTTTTGCATACCTCCTAATGAAAAAAAGAAAGTAGGCGCTTTTTCTCCATAAAAAGAAAAATCTTCGGCGGCAGTAGTCCAATTAGATTCTAATACATTATCAGCGCCTGCTGCTTTCATTAAAGAGGGGGCCGATTTTTTTGCTAAAGCTGGGTCGTTATAGTTGACTAAAGTTTGTGTGAGGATTTCTACATCAGCTGTAGCACCGGCACTTTCTGCAATTAATTTTGCAGTTCGTTTTATTTTTTCATGCACGTCCTTTCGCATTGTTTCATCTAAGGAACGAATCGTTCCCACCATTTCAGCAGATTCTGGAATAATATTTGCACGCACCCCGCTATGTAATGAACCCACAGAAATCACTAATGGTGCTTTTGTTAAATCGGCCGATCTACTCACTATATGTTGAAGCCCTTCTACTATTTGAGCAGAAATTACAATGGGATCTATACTTCCCCAAGGCATGGCACCATGACTTCCTTTTCCATGTACCACAATTTTAAAAACATCTGCTGATGCTTGTGCCGCACCTGATTTATAGGCCATCATACCGGCAGGCATAGAAGCTGCCATATGTAAACCATACACCACATCTAATTTAGGATTGTCCATTGCTCCTTCTTTAATCATCAAAGGTGCTCCACCTTCTTCATTATTAGGAGATCCTTCTTCTGCAGGTTGGAATAAAAATACGATGGTGCCTGGCACTTCTTTTTGCATTTTTTGTAAAGCTGTAGCAGTGGCCATTAATATAGCAGTATGTGCATCATGACCGCAAGCATGCATCACTCCAACGGGCTGGCCATTATATTCTCCTTTTACTTTAGACGCAAAAGGAATATTGACTCTTTCTACAATGGGAAGGGCATCAATGTCGGCTCTCAAACCCACAGCAGGACCCGGTTTGCCTCCCTTCAAAATAGCCACCACTCCTGTTTTTGCAATAGGATATTTTACTTCTAATCCAATACTTTTTAAATAATCAGCAATATATTTCCCAGTATTAAATTCTCGATTCGATAATTCAGGAAATTCATGAAAATGTTGTCTCCAACCAATCAATTTAGGTTCAATATCGGTTAACAATGCAGGAAAAATTTTAGGTAGCTCCTGCGCGTAAGATGACATTGAAAATAAACACAAAAAAAGGATAGTTGACTTTTTCATAAGACATAATTTTTAGAAAATTACATACTAATTTAGAGGTATCCCAATATTTTTTTATAATTTGATACTATGTTACAAGCCATAAGAGCCTTTAAATACTTGACCCCCTTTGCGCTATACCTATTAGCCTATGTTGCATTCAATGGCACTGGGCTTGTATGTTGGTATCCAATTTTATATGTATTTTTTTTCATTCCCCTTCTTGAACTTTTTATAAAAGCAGACACACACAATATGGATACCATAGAGGAATCTATGGCTAAAAAAAATGTGTTGTATGATTTCATATTATATGCTTCTGTCATTTTTCAATATTTTTCATTGTGGCTTTTTCTAAATACAATACAGGAAGAAAATTTAAGTGGTTTGGATATTGCAGGAAGAGTCGCAAGTATGGGTTTATTATGTGGTACTTTTGGAATCAATGTAGCGCATGAATTAGGTCATCGTGTTAATAAATTGGAACAATTTTTGGCGAAAACACTTTTGCTAACAAGTTTATACATGCATTTTTTTATTGAGCATAATAAAGGGCATCATAAACATGTTGCCACGCCTCATGATCCTAGTACTGCAAAATATAAACAATCCATTTATGCTTTTTGGCCACAAACATTAATGGGTACTTACATAAGTGCATGGAAAATCACCAATGACGAATTAAAAAAGAAAAATGTAAGTTGGTTTTCTTTACAAAATGAAATGTTGATTTTTCAAATAATACAACTACTTCTGGTTACAAGTATTTATACCATTTTTGGAGGATTCGTTTTAGTCTGTTTTTTAATCGCTGCTTTAATGGGGGGATTATTATTAGAAACAGTCAACTACATTGAACATTATGGATTAACACGCAATTCCAATAATGAGGATCAGTATGAAAGAGTGCAACCCCACCATAGTTGGAATAGCAATCATATCATTGGCAGACTCATGCTGTTTGAATTAAGCAGACACAGTGATCATCATTATTTAGCTTCTAGAAAATATCAAATACTCCGACATTTTGATAATGCCCCACAAATGCCTACTGGCTATCCAGGCATGATTCTTCTTTCATTATTTCCTCCACTGTGGTTTAAAACCATGCATCGTCAAATGAAAAAGTACGGAATAAAGGAGTCATGATAAAAAAAATCGCTCTGATGTTCTTTTTGTGCATGGGTCTATTTCACAATAGCCAGGGACAAGCTATTACCCAACAACTCCGTGGCACTTTAGTAGATCATCAAACCAAAAAACCACTCACCGATGTTTCTGTGATGATTAGGGATGCCAATCTAAGATGCATTTCGGACAGCAATGGTAATTTTAGTTTTAAAAAATTACCCATCGGAAAATATGATTTAATTTTTTTGAAGATGGGTTTTCAAAATGCGCAGATGACGGGCGTAGAATTAAATAGTGGCAAAGAAGTAGTATTAGAAATTGAAATGGAAGAAAGTGTTACTACTTTAAAAGAAGTGGTCATTAATAGTGTTAAAAATAAGGATCAGGTAAACAACCCTTTTTCATTAGTCAGCACTCGGCAATTTGGACCCCAAGAAGCAGTTCGATATGCGGGAGGTTTTCAAGACCCAGCAAGAATGGCCTTAGCTTTTGCAGGTGTGACTAATTCAGGATCGGATGACAATAATGAAATTGTTATTCGCGGTAATTCGCCAAGGGGTTTGTTATGGTGTTTAGAAGGAGTAGAAATACCTAACCCCAATCATTTTGCTGATGGACAAGGATCTACGAGTGGTATTGTTTCCATGATTAATGCTTATAGTTTAGCCAGTTCCGATTTTATGACTAGCGCCTTCCCTGCTAATTATGGTAATGGCATGTCGGGCGTTTTTGATTTGAATTTTAGAAGAGGTAATAATCAAAAAACAGAATTCACTGGACAAATAAGTTTAGTAGGTTTAGATTTTGGAATAGAAGGTCCACTTAATAAAAGGGGTGGGTCGTACCGAGTGGCAGCTAGGTATTCTACTTTATCAGTATTACTAAATGCTAATATCATCAATTTAAATACGACTAATTATCACCCCAATTTTAAAGATATCAATTTCACGATTGAATTACCCAGCAAAAATAGTGGCCGATTTTCTATTTGGGGTTTAATGGGTAATGATGATACTTATGAAACCACACCTACTCAAAAAAATACAGACATAGGAAATTTAGCCGTGTTTGGAGTGTGTCATAAAATTTCATTTGATCGATTTTTCTGGAAAAATGTACTTGCTTTAAGTACGCAATCACAAAAAAATACTTCACAAAATGTTCTTGCTGGACTGAATGGACTTATTACTAAACAAGTAGTTTACACTTATCCCTCTTTAAGATTTTCCTCGGCCTTCACCTATAAGTTTAATCCAAGATTGACCTTAGAAGGAGGCGTAGTGACTAGTTTATTGTCTTACAAATTAAAAGACGATCGATTAAATAGTAAAAACGTATTATTTAATTTTTTAAACGACGATGGGGGTACTTCTTATATTCAAGAATATGCACAGCTCTTAGGGAAAATAAGTTCTAAATTAAAAACGACTTTAGGAGTACATCAATATCAATTTATATTAAATAATGCCACTGCGACCGAACCTCGCTGGGCTTTTCATATTGAAAATAATCGCGGGGGCGTTTTTTCGGCGGGACTAGGGATTCATAGCAGATTAGAACCTGTGTCAGTATATTTATTTAAAAGATATGCAGCGAATGGAAGTTTTACGCAACCTAATAAAAATATACAACCTGGTACGGCAATGCATTATGTAGCTTCTTATGAACAAAAAGTGAATGATAAAACTAAAGTTAAAGTAGAAGCCTATATACAAAACTTAAGCAAAGTGCCTATTGACAGTGCATTTAATGGCACCTACTCCTTACTGAATACGAGCGGAGGCATTCCCACTTCCATTTTACAAAATGTAGGCTTTGGAAAAAATAAAGGGATTGAAATAACCATTGAAAAATTTTATTCAAAGAATTTTTATTACTTAATTACGGCTTCTTTATTTGAATCTAAATATCAGAATAAAAATAAAATTTGGTATAATACCATCTATAATAATAAGTATGCCGGAAATGTATTGTTAGGAAAAGAATTTAAATTAAAAAGAAACAACGCTATTTCCATTAATGTTCGATACATGTTAAGAGGCGGTAACAGGTATACCCCTATTATTTTAAGTGAATCCATTAAAAAAGCGACTACTGTTTTGGATTATACACAATATTATGAAGGACAGTACCCTGATTACTGGCGCACTGACCTTTCCATTAGTTATAAGAAAAATAAAAATAAAAGCACCTGGAGTTATGGTGCTGATATTCAAAACCTGACGGATCGAAAAAATGTAATTAGCCAAAACTATGATGTGGCTAATAAGCGCATTAACGATAGCTATGCACTACCTCGCATCCCCATCATCTTTATTAGATGCGAGTTTTAGTAGATATTCAGATTCTTAAAATATTTTTTATACATTCCTTTTATAATTCTTTGATTCTTCTTAACCTGCTCTAAAACTTATTCGGTCAATTTGATAACAAAGATGCCGCTTCCCGAAATGTCACCTGGTTTTAAAGCAGACAAATCAATCGTTACTTGATTGCCTTTTTGTTTCCATGGACAGTTTACATTTGATCCTAAAATTTCAGCTTTACTGTTTTTAGCTAAATGAACATCATTAATAGTAATTGATTTTCGGTAAGAAGGAACTATGCAATATGTGTTATTCCCTTTCTTCGTAAAAAAGGATTCTATATAAGAAGTGTCTTTTTTAGGTACCACTAATCTGGAAACCTTATAATCAGCCATAAAGCTTTTATCCGACTTAGGCACTTTATACCCTTCGCTCCATTGTGCAGGCTCCTTTTTAGCAACGGTACCATAAATAGCTTCTCCATTTATTTTTAACCAATCTCCAATGTCAAGTAAACGTTGTTGTAAAATAACAGGAATGTTTCCATCCGCATCAGGCCCTATATCTAATAAAAAATTACCGCCGCGAGATACAATATCACTCAGCATTAAAATTAAATCATGACTTGTTTTATAATCATCTAATTGTTCATTACGATTGTATCCATAAGAATGACCTATCCCTTGGCTTTCTTCCCAAATTATACTGGCGTCCATGCCACTTCCATATTCTGAAGTAGTATACATAGCACCATGATTTTGTTGACGTGTATTATTGCCCCAACGATCATCAACGACCACTTCATCTTTCACAGGTGATTCATTAAATAACCAAGCCAATAATTCGGGACTTTTCCAAGCACTGTCTGGTAAATCCCACTCCCCATCCGAAAAAATAATAGAAGGTTTGTATTTAGTTACTAGATCCTTAAACTGTGGAGTCATATGTTCGCTGACATATTTCTTTTTATCGTATTTCCACATAGGATTGAACCATTCGTACAAAGAGTAATACACGCCCATTTTTAAACCTGCATTACGAACCGAATTGGTTAAATCACCTAACAAATCTCTCTTTGGTGTTCCTGTTACTGAATTCCATGGACGCCCCCAAGTTTTATCCGCCTCTGCACTATTCCATAACGCATATCCTTCATGATGTTTGGAAGTTAACACCACATATTTAGCACCGGATCTTTTAAAAATATCTGCCCATTGATTGGGATCATACATTTCAGCTTTAAACATAGGTTCAAACTGAGGATATGCAAAACTGCTACCGTAATTTTTATTATGAAAAGCCATAAAATCTTTTTGCTTTTCAAATAAACGATACCAATACCATTCTGCATAACTATACCCGCTATTCGGCATTACAGGTGCGTACGCTGGAACGGAATACACTCCCCAATGAATAAATATGCCAAATTTATCTTGATTAAACCAAGTAGGCATTTTACGTTGGTTGAGAGAATTCCAATTTGCATCAAATTTTTGTGCGGAAGACAAAAAGCCAATAGTAAAAAGGCAGAGTACAAGAATAATTTTTTTCATGAAAATGTATTTGTAATAAGTAGATGATAATTTTAAAATGATTGTAGGTTTATTTTGAAATAGTGTAGATATACTAAAAATTAAAATGAATCTGCGTTTCGATAGGCTTGAATTAAAGCTTGCTCTCCTTCTTTTCCTTTTCCTGCTTTGCCATGTTCCATTCCATAAATACCTTGATAGCCTTTTTCGTGTATGTATTTAAAAATATTTTTATAATTCATTTCCCCTGTGCCAGGTTCATTTCGTCCAGGGTTATCTCCAATTTGGAAATATCCAATCTCATTCCAGCACTTATTAATATTGCTAATGATATTGCCCTCATTACGTTGCATATGATACATGTCAAACAAAATTTTGCAAGCAGGGCTATTCATTCCTTTACAAATAGCATAAGTTTGATCTGAATGTCTTAAAAATAATTCAGGGGTATCACTCAAAGGCTCTAGCACCATCACTAAATTATTTTTTTCTAAAATTTCTACGCCAGGTCTTAAAGCCTCAATCACATTTCCTGTTTGAATATCAATAGGTAAACTTCTTTCATAATTTCCGGGAACTACGGTCATCCATTTCGCATTGCATCTTTTAGCCACTTCCACTGCATCCTTACAATATTGTACAAATTTATCACGCCATTCTTTTTTGCCATTCGTTAAAGAAACTTGTAAAGGCCAATGATCATAGCTAATCACAAAAACACCCATACGCATCCCTAAAGCGGACAAGGTATCTCCAATTTTTTGCTGCATCGCTGGAGTACGATCCATCATACCATTATCTTCGATAGCTCTAAATCCTACACTATGGGCAAATTTTATTTGTTCAATAAAATCAGGCCCTGCTAATTCTGCGAATGTGCCATCATGAATGGCATAATTACATTTAAAAGGTGGATTGTTTTGTAATGTGTTTTGTGTACTAGAAGTTGCCCATGCGGCTGAAGTAGTTAATAGTGCTCCTGTGGCCAACATATTTTGTTTTAAAAAATTACGTCGTTCCATAATTTGGCAAGTTTTATTACTTAAATTTAGGGATAAGAATTAACAACAACAAGTTTGCAGCCATTAGTTTATTGTATTCGATCTTACTTTTTTATACTAGCATTTTTGATTGCTATCCTGTTTACCACGAGTGGGTATGCACAACAAAACAAGTATCATTTTAGCGCTCCCAAAATGGGGTCACCTTTTAATTTAGTGCTTTGGGTGGATGATAGCGTATCGGCTAAAAATCATGCTGCCGCTTGTTTTCAGCTCATAGACTCCTTAAATCATATTTTTAGTAATTACGACAGTGCCAGCGAGTTATCCTATATCAATCATCAAGCCGGTATACAATCTATACTCGTTTCCCCTTTGATGTGGGAACTCTTGCAAATGTCTAAAAAGGCGTATCATGAAAGTAAGGGGGCTTTTAATATTGCGATGGGACCTATCACCTCCTTGTGGCGAAATGCAAGGCATGAAAAAAAATTTCCAACTTCCTCAGCTATAAAAAAACAATTAAAGCTTTGTCATTTTCAGGATATTCAATGGGATAGTATGCATCATAGCATTTATTTACCTTTAAAAGGTATGCAGTTAGATGTAGGTGGAATAGGCAAAGGCTATATAGCGCAAAAAGTAATTGCATTATTACAATCAAGAGGGGTAAAATACGCTTTGGCAGATGCAGGTGGAGATATTGTAATGAGTCAAGTTCCTCCCCCTCAACAAGGATGGAAAGTAGGTATCAATATTCCAGAGAAATCAGATGACTTATTACCGCAAGTCTTAAGTATTCAAAATAAATCGGTGGCCACTTCGGGGGATGTATATCAATTTATAGAACATAAGGGTGTTAAATATTCACATATCATTGATCCACAAACAGGTTATGGCGTTACTGCTTTACGAAATGTCACTGTCATTGCCAATGATGGTGCCACTGCCGATTGGCTCGCTACAGCCTGCAGTATTTTACCTATCCAAGAAGCTAAACTAGTTGCTGCTTCTCAACAAGCTGAATTACTTATTACTTATATGTATCAAGGGAAAGTAAAACGCAATGCAACAAAAGGATTTGACGCCTATTTCAAATAAAAAACGGTGTGTTTTTATTTTATGAGTCATATTTTATTTAACTTAAATACTCAATGAAGGCTTTAATAAAGGAATTAATGAAACGATCCCAGCTTGCAATAGGACTCCTACTGTTTGTGTTATTACAAACGATGATAGTTCATGTCGCTATTTGTCAAGATATACCATCATTCACTACCTATACTCAAAATATTCCGGGTTCTACATTGTCATTTAAAATGATGTCCATCCCTGCAGGTAAGTTTATCATGGGAACGAATGGAAATACTAAAAATAAAAACGAAGACGAAGGGCCATCTAAAGAAGTGGAGCTGTCTGCTTTTTGGATGGGAGCTTATGAAGTTACACGTGATGAATTAGATGTTTTTTTAAAAGATGAAGCCACTAGCCAAAATGTAAATGTAGATGCCATCACCAGACCCAGTCCCCAATATGTGGATTTAACTTGGGGTATGGGAAAGGAAGGTGGCTTTCCTGCCAACAGCATGTCACAAAGAACTGCTTTAATGTATTGTAAGTGGTTATATGAAAAAACAAAAGTATTTTATAGATTGCCTACGGAAGCAGAATGGGAGTATGCTTGTAAAGCAGGAACGACTACCACTTATTTTTTTGGTAATGATGCTAATAAATTAAGTGCTTACGCTTGGTATGAAAAAAACAGTAATAATAAATATCAAAAGGTAGGACAAAAATTAGCGAACCCCTGGGGATTATATGATATGTTGGGCAATATGTTGGAATGGACATTGGATCATTATATACCTAATGCTTATGCCAATTACTCAGCTGTGGATCCTAAAGCAACTTTCAATACAAGCAAATATCCAAAAAGTTTGAGAGGTGGAAGTTATATGGATAATGCAACGGATGTTAGAAGCAGTAAAAGATTTCATTCTGATCCAGTATGGAATAAACGTGATCCACAAATTCCTAAAAGTAAATGGTGGTTAACTGAAGCCAAGAATGTGGGGTTTAGATTATTGCGTCCTATTAAAACACCAAGTGAAGAAGAAGTCAATCAATTTTTTAATACTTATCTTAATTAATCATAAAACAAATACTATGAAGAACGATTCTTGGAACAAAAATACGCGTAGGGATTTTGTCAAAGACTCCAGCATTATTGCAGGAGGTTTATTTGCAATGCCTCTTTTATCAAAAGCTAACTTTTTTTCGGGCGCAGATGATGTGATTAAAGTAGCTGTGGTGGGATGTGGCGGAAGAGGAACAGGTGCTGCTATACAAGCATTATCAAGCAAACAAAATGTAAAAATTGTTGCAATGGCCGATGCCTTCAAAGACAATGTAGATAATTGTTACAAAGCATTAGTAGATGAAATTAATAATGGTATTGGCGATATCAATAAAAGATTAGATGTACCTGAAGAAAGACGTTTCTTTGGATTTGACGCTTATCAAAAAGCCATCCCTTTAGCAGATGTTGTTATTTTGGCAACGCCTCCCGGATTTAGACCCATTCATTTTGAAGAAGCTATTAAACAAGGTAAGCATGTATTCATGGAAAAGCCAGTGGCAACCGATCCAGCAGGAGTTCAAAAAGTATTAGCAACAGCCGAAATTGCTAAACAAAAAAAATTAAATGTAGTCGTAGGCTTACAAAGACATTATCAAAATTCTTATCGTGAATTGTATAAAAGAAAAGACATGATTGGAGATATTGTCTCAGCACAAGCATGGTGGGACAATGATGGTGTTTGGGTTAGACCCCGTAAAACAGGTCAAACCGAAATGGAATATCAAATGCGTAACTGGTATTATTTTAACTGGTTATGTGGCGATCATATTACTGAACAACACATTCATAATATAGATGTGATTAACTGGTTTAAGGGAGGATATCCAGTAAAGGCACAAGGTTTTGGCGGAAGACAAGTAAGAAAAGGTAAAGAGCATGGTGAAATTTTTGATCACCACTTTGTTGAATTCCATTACGCAGATGGATCTATTTTAAATAGTCAATGCAGACATATACCAGGAACGATGAGTAAAGTGGATGAGTTATTAGTAGGTACCAAAGGAAAAATATTCTGCGGTTCAGCCAACATTGTAGATCATAAAGGCAAAAGCTTATACCATTTTGATACTAAAGGAGAACCTAATCCTTATCAAACAGAACATGATGAATTATTTGCAGCCATTGCAAAAGGTGAATACAAATTTGCAGATGCCGAAAATGGAGCTAAAAGTACGATGACTTCAATATTAGGTAGAATGGCGACCTATAGTGGTCAAGTGATTGAGTGGGACAAAGCCATACACTCTGGCATTGATATTCATCCCAAAGTGTATGACTTTAATGCACAAGCTCCTATATTACCCAATGCAGATGGATTTTATCCCATAGCAGTTCCTGGAGAGACAAAATATTTTTAGGAAATTTTGTACTTAACAAAAAGCCCCGTCCCGATGTATCGGGACGGGGCTTTTTAGTATTTAAATACTAAGATATAAGAAAAATCATAGCATTATTTTTGTTGATTTTTTATCAGGTTAAAATTCTCTTTGAGCTAATTTATTTTTGATAAAATCAGTCAAAGTATATTGAATTAAAATATCTAAGGAAGTGTCGGCGGCTCCTTGAATCAGTCCAATACAATTAGATGACCCACAATGACATTGAAAAGTTTGTGCGATTTTCCATTCAGTAGCAGGATAAAAAAAACAAAGCTCATCCCCTATAGATACATCATCAATACATTCTAAAACCATTTTACTAGTATTAAAAATAACATTGGGGGCACAGCAATGATTTACATATTGTAAATATTCGGGTGATAAATGAATATGCTTTGTATCACTTATTTGTACAGTAAGGTAATTGGGTGTATCCACTATTTTAGAAGCATCAAAGGCAACAATGACATTTCCTTTTTCATAAGCACGTAGTGCAAATAACCCATGTTGTTGTGTGGTGGTATTTTTTTTCACCTCCACAAAATCATGTTGACTCACATTTTGATAGTTTATGTTAGAAGATGTCATGTTGGGTTACTTGAATATATGAATAGGAGTATTATTTACCATTTATAAAATTTCCTTGCAAATCCACTGCAAATAATTGAAAAGCATTTGCTTCATTTAACATCGCTGCCAATTCAATTCTTTGAACAGCCCTATGTTCATTAAAATCCAAAAAGCCCCAATTACCCCAAAGTGATTTCATACGATCCGCAATTTCTAATCGGGTATTCTTATTTAATTTAGAAATAAAATAAAGGGCGTCTCCAATAGTTAAATCATCATTAAATCCTGTTTTTTTAGTTTCAACATCATTGGGAAACTTGGCCAACCAAGCATTTATAAATTCTTGCTTAATAACATTTTTAGTAGGATGAAAAAATGTTTTATTCGCCCAGCCGCTTGGAACCCCTTCTCCTTTTAATAAACCTGTAGCACCTATTTTTTGAACTGCATTAAAATGAATATTTGTTTTTTCTACATCCATGTAAGGCATAATATATACCCCTGCATTTAATAATTTTTCTTGTACAAGTCTTACTGGCACTTTAATGGGTGCTTGATTGGTAAGTATACTCAAAGCAGCCAACATACCAGCAGCCTGGCCAATTTGTAAAACACAGGGTTGCAATCTCGTAGTTCCATTCACTACATTCGAAACACTAATTGATTTTTCAGCAATTATTATATTTTGATGTTGCGGGGGAATTAAAGCGCCTAATGCAATATTGAAAGAAGGAACGGGAAAGAAATCTAAGTGTTGTGGTGCATTTGGATTTTTTTTATGGTGATGATCAATAGGATAGTCGCCTACAGCAATACCCGTTCGGTATAAAGCTTCTGGGGTAGTAAATGGTGTGCTAATATTTTGAATTTTCATTCTTACCACCCCTTGTAGTCTTCGAGATTCTCTAAAATAGGGATAAAATGCTAATTTATCTTTTGTTGGAAATTCATCATTCGCTAGTCCATAGTTTCTAAAACCTAAATCCTTTTGAATAAAATAAATAAAACGTAAGGTTTGTTGTTTAGCTTGTTCTAATAATTGAGTTCTCTGTTCTTTATTTTGTTCCACTACTTCTAAATAAATATCATTACCATAAAGTGGCCAATTCAACATAAACTTGTTATTGGGTAATTTGCCATAGGCTAACATTTTATTAGCATCCACATCAGGTTTTTTTCTTTTACTATCATGATAGAAATTAGAGTTGGAAGCATCAAATTCGGTAGAGTCATATCCTACAGGACGAGGAATTAAAGGTTGTGGTATTTTATAATCTTTTAAAATACCCACAAATGTAATATCCTGTGTGATGCCTGTTACATTGGTGTTATTTACATTCTCATGCGTTTTTTCATTGGATTCCATTCCAAGATCATACGGAATTTTAGCGCTTGCCATGGCATCTCCTAATTCGGTTGCATCAATAGTTCGTTTAGCATACACCCATAAAAAAGTAGAATCAATGGTGGAAATAAATTTAGCTCCCAATACTTTTTGACCTTGTACAATAGTTTCTACAAAATCATATTGATATTGAATAGTTAATTGTTGCTCCTTAGACGCTATCGCTTTAAAAATACTATCCCCTACATGTGGTTCAAATAAAGTATTACTCACCCAGCCTGTAGCTACTTTATTGGGGCCTCCATACACTTTGTGTAATTGATCTATAAATTCTCCAAATATTCCAGAGGGCAATAAGTGATTGCCATCAAATGCGGGAACGCCCGCCGAAGTTAACATGCCGCCTAACCAACTCGTAGATTCTACTACCATGGTATTCACTCCCATACGCGCCGACTGAATACCAGCGCTTATTCCACTTGCAGTGCCACCTACTACCAATACATCGGTATTTATTTTAATAACTTTTTCTTGGGCATGAAGTGGTATTACAAAAAAAACAAAAAGAGCAGAGATAAAATATTTAATAACTATTTTTAGATTTTGGCGCATAAGAAAAAAA
>CANBSH010000037.1 GCA_947372105.1 Chitinophagaceae bacterium | reverse complement strand
AAAACTTTAGATAGTAATGCCTTATGTTTAAATGGCTTAGAAGTAACAAAAGCACAAAAAGAAAAACTAACAGCAGCCAATACGAGCAAGCAATCTTGTATGGAAGCGAATAGATTAGTGTTAAATAATTTAGATAGAGAATTAGAAGCTTGGGCGAAAGCGGAAAAAGCAAGAATCATTGCTGCAGCTCGTTTTAGCATGGATTCTGTATTGTTGCTTTACAATAATGGATCTCTCACATTAGCTCAAAAAGCAGAAAGAAATACAAAAATAGAATTATCAAGAAATGATCAAATCACTGCTTTAAAAGGAAGAGTACAAGAAAAATTGATACAAGCAACTGCAAGATTAGTAGCCGCAGGCAAAATTAAAAATTGTGAAGAATTATATTTGAATTCTGTAAAAGAAATTTTGACAGCTTCACAATATGAAAAATGGATAAAGTGTCAAAAAGAAAAATATAAACGAATATAAAATTGACTTAAAACTTATTGTGTAAGAATGATAGGCTAAATTAAATCACTGAACTACCTTAAAAACCCAATCCATTAAAACGGATTGGGTTTTTTGTGATATTAAATCATCTCATTCCATCATAATTATTTAATTTACAGTATTAATAATAGCATCAATAATTATGAGTCAGCCACAAACATCTTTATCACGAAATATCACGGTGACGGGCTTGGTCGCAACAGGAATTTCTTCCATGATTGGCGCTTCTATTTATATTGTGCCCTTCATGTTACAAAAAAATGTACCAGGTATTGGACCTTATATATTGCCCGCATTTTTAGTGGCCGCTTTTCCGGCCTTATTTGCAGCACTTACTTATGCTATATTATCAAGTGCCATGCCGCGAGCAGGGGGAAGTTATGTTTATGCAAGTAGATCCTTGCATCCTTATTGGGGATTTGTAGCAAGTTTTTCGCAATGGTTTGGGCTGTCTATCGTTATTGGCGTCGTGTCTTATATGGTCGTTCCCTTTTTTAGAGATGTATGTGTCACTTTACATTGGGATGGATTAGCTCTTTTTTTTGGAGAGTCCACTACAAGACTTTGTATTTCATTAGGTTTGTTATGGATATTTATTTTGATAAATATTTTTGGAATTAAAACCTATCAGTTCACTATTATCACCTTAGTCATTATCACTTTTGTACTAGCAAGCTTAGTGATTATTGCAGGTTTTATTTATACCGAACAGGATTTTATACATGGTGTGATTTTAAAAGAAAGTATTGTCATTCATCGTCTTCCAGGTGAATTTAATTGGAATAATTTTATGTCGGCAAGTGCCATATTATTTGCAAGTTTTATAGGATTTGATTCTATTGCACAAGCAGGAGGTGAAGCAAAAAATCCAAGTAAATCTCTGCCCAAGGCCATTATCATTACTATTGTGAGTGTAAGTTTGTTTTATTTATTATTTACCTATAGTGTTTATAAAATTGTGCCCTGGAATTTTGTACGCGATTTAGCGGGCTTTAAGGATTTATCAGCCACAACGTTGTTAGATTATATTTTACCTCCATTTTGGTCGGTCTTAATTATGTTAGGTGCTTGCATAGCACTACTAAAGGATTTGCCTTCTATGATTCTATCCGTATCTAGATTGGTTTTTGCTTGGTCTAAAGACAAATTATTTCCACAATGGTTAACCAATGTGCATCCTAAATATCACACCCCTCATTGGGCCATTTTATTTAGCGGAATAGTTTCTACTATTGGTATTTTAGGAAGTCACTTTGCTAGCGATATATTTTTAGGAATTGACATTATGGTAATTTCTATGTTAATTAACTTTATATTGATTTGTATCTCCTTATTATTTATTGGAAAAAATAATCCCGCCTTAGCGCAAAAAATTAGTGTTATTAAAAATAAAAATTTGCAAAAATTAATTGCCATTATAGGTGTATTAACTTTGTCTTGTTTATTATATATTAATGTCAAAAACGATTTAGAAATTTATAGAGTCGTGTGGTATTATCATGCAACCTATGTTTGGCTTGCTGTGATGGGATTGGGAACGCTCTTATTTATATGGTATTGGGGGCAACTAAAAAAATCAGGATTGAATAAAAATTATTTTAAAGAATTGCCTTCGGAATAGTAAAAAAATAAAAATGAATCAAACTAAATTGAGTGATAGTTTAACTATTTCAAAAGCTTTAATAGGATTGTGGCAAATTGCCGATTTAGAAAGAGGTGGCGTGAAAGTAGATCCTATTGCTACTGCCAAAGCAATGCACCACTATTATGAACAAGGATTTACCAGCTTTGATATGGCGGATCATTATGGTTCTGCAGAAGAAGTAGCTGGAGTATTTCATAAAACATATGGATTAAAGGACGTGCAATTATTAACCAAGTGGGTGCCTAGTCCAGGTAGGGTAACCCCTGCGCAAATTGAAGAAGCGGTAAAAAGATCTTTACAAAGATTACAATTAGATCAAATACAGTTAATGCAATTTCATGCATGGAATTATGCAGACCCTAGTTGGTTAGATGCTTTAATGGGATTACAAAAATTAAAAGAACAAGGTTTGATTGCTAATATTGGATTAACCAATTTTGATGAAGCGCATTTAAATATGATAGTTCAATCAGGGATTGATATAGTAAGTAATCAAGTGTGTTATTCACTTTTGGATCAACGTGCTGCACAACAAATGACAAGCACTTGTTTAAAACATAATATTAAGATACTAGCTTTTGGTACTGTAGCTGGAGGATTTTTTAGTGAAAAGTGGTTGGGGGAAAAAGAGCCGTTGTTAAATGAAAGTTTAACCTGGTCTCAAATGAAATATAAACGATACATAGATGCAGCAGGTGGTTGGGATTGGTATCAACAATTATTACTTACACTTCATGCTATAGCTAAAACACATCAAGTATCTATTGCAACTATCGCAAGTGCCTATATCAAAAATCAACCTGCCGTGGGAGGTGTGATTATTGGCGCAAGAATGGGCCAGTCTGAACATATTCAAGAAAATAAAAAATTATTTGATATCAGTTTGTCCATTACAGAACAAGAAAATATTCAAAAAGTATTGTCGCTAGGAAATAAAATACCTGGTGATTGTGGAGATGAATATCGTAAGCCTCCCTTTTTAACCGCAAGTGGTGATTTAAGTCATCATGTAAAAGAAGTGGCTTCGCCCTATCCCACTATTCAAGATGCAAGCGGCAAAACAAAAGCCTTATCAGGAACCAGTTGGGAAACAATGGCTGGCTATAGCCGAGCCGTTCGCAAAGGAAACAGAATATTAGTATCAGGTACCACTGCTACGCATGGTACACATTTAATAGGCGGTAATGATCCTGCAGCTCAAGCGCATTTTATTTTTGACAAAATTGAAGGGGCCATTCAATCACTAGGCGGAACCTTAGATCAAGTAGTACGTACTCGTGTTTTTGTAAAAGATATTAGTCAATGGGAGCCTATTGCGCGCGCGCATGGTCATCGTTTTGCTAACATACAGCCAGTGAACACAATGGTGCAAGCCAATTTAATTGGTGACGAATATTTAGTAGAAATTGAAGCCGAAGCAATCGTAGAATAAAATTTATTTTACTTTTTTGCCATGCTTGTATACCATATCTACTTTTTGCAATAAGTCAATGTATCTTAACACATCCCCTTTCACAGCAATGATATCAGCAAACTTGCCTTCGCTAATAGTTCCATAATCTTTTTCTACACGCATTGCTAAAGCAGGCCAATAGGTAGCCGCCTTAATGGCATAAATGGGATCAAAACCAAATTTATTCACCCAAACATCTAATTCATTCCAAGTGCTTTGGCTATGAAACTTCATGGGGATCCCACTATCAGTGCCCACTAATAAAACAACACCTGCATTTTTTAATTGATTCACTTTTTTCTCTAATGTAGGGCGACGAACTGGAGTTAATTGGAAGTAAGACATACGTGCTGGATATTTCAAAGACTCTTTAATATCATTAATAATATTAGTAGGTAAATCTAAATGCCAAGAAGCATCATCTAATTTTTCCGGGTTATCTCTTACATATTCATAATTATATAAACCTTCTACAGTGGGTGTCCAAAATAATGGACCCTTATTCATTTGAGCAGTGCGCTCTTTAATCATTTGCATAATATCTTCTGGATATTCAGGGGAAGAAGAAAGTCCTGTATGTTCAAAACAATCCACGCCAATTTTCATACCTACTCTAATTTCATTCGGACGATGAGAATGCGCCACCACAGGTAAATTATATTTATGCGCTTCATCTACCACAGCTTGTGCTTCTTCTAAAGTCATTTCATCCTGATCAATGAGTTTCACCACATTCACACCTGCTTCTGCAATCTTACGCACTTTAGCACGAGCATCTTCCACTCCATTCACTCCCCAACGATAGGCTTCTGTGTGCGGATAAGGTTTATGTTGTATAAAAGGTCCTGATACATATAAAGTAGGACCAGGTAATTCTCCTTTATCAATTCTACGTTTCACATTCACACTCGCTTCCAAGGGGCCGCCTAAATCACGCGCACTCGTCACTCCTGCCATGAGTAATTGATGTGCCGAAGCGGGCATAATTACTTTTTCAAAATCTTTCATATAAGCACTATCCCAATGATCATAATCACTATGGCCATTAATCATTAAATGCACATGCATATCCCATAAACCAGGTAATACACTCATGCCTTCGGTAGAAATTATTTCTGCATTTTTAGGGATCGCGGTACTGCCTACTGTACCCACTGTTTTGATGCGTTCATTTTCAACAATGATAACACTATTGTAAATAGGCTTTCCACCAAAACCATCAATTAAAGTCCCGCCCACAAAAGCTTTTACATTTTGGGAATTTGCTGACAAGCTATATGCAAGCAAAACAAAAAAGAAGAATTGTTTTTTCATACCTATTATCAAATTTTTTAGAAATTTACGTCTTTTTTTCAATATTGATTTAGTAAAAAGCGTAATATTAATGATTGAAATAGTGCTCTTAAAAATAGTACGGCAACTCTATTATTATAAATATGATTATAATATATACTATTTGAAAAAGAGGACTATGTATTAGTATCATAAACATTTTAAATACTTCTATTATGTTCCAATTTTTAGTACGATGTACTGCTTTATTATTGTTGAGTTCTTTTGCCATGGCACAAAACTCCAATGATTCAAGTAATGATTTAAACCAAGTTTTTCAACAAGTAAAATGGCGCAATATTGGACCCTTCCGCGGAGGACGTTCCAACACAGCAACAGGAGTCGTGAGTGATCCTAAAACTTATTACATGGGAACCACGGGTGGTGGCTTATGGAAAACAGAAGACATGGGTATCAGCTGGAATAATATTTCAGATGGTTATTTTAAAACAGGATCGGTAGGTGCTGTAGCGGTAGCCGAAAGCGATGCTAATATTGTGTATGTAGGAATGGGAGAACATGCTGTAAGAGGTGTAATGACGCATCATGGAGATGGGGTTTATAAAAGTACCGATGCAGGAAAGACTTGGAAAAAAATGGGATTAGATGCTACACAACATATATCACGTATTGCAATTGATCCTAAAAATCCAAACATAGTATTTATAGCGGCACAAGGCGCGTTGTTTAGTAAAACCAGCGAAAGAGGAATTTATAAATCCATTGATGGTGGTGTGACATGGAAAAAAGTTTTATATGTAGATGATAAAACTGGATGTACCGATTTATCTATGGATATGAATAACCCTACTATTTTATATGCATCTATGTGGGAACACGGTCGTTTACCATGGCAAGTAATTAGTGGTGGACCTGGAAGTGGATTGTATAAATCAACAGATGGCGGAGAGCATTGGGAAAAAATGCAAGGAGGCTTACCTAAAGAAATGGGCAAGATGTCTATATCGGTTTGTCGTTCTAATTCAGAAAAAATATATGCTTTAATTGAAAGTGATTTTAGCAAAGAAGCAGGCGGGATGTACGTTTCAGAGAATGCTGGAAAAACTTGGAATCAAGTGAGTCACGATCATCGTTTAATTCAACGAGCTTGGTATTATATCAAATTATTTACCGATCCAACCAATGACAATGTATTATATGTCATGAGTGCGCCAGCTTTAAAATCGATAGATGGAGGTGCTACATGGGAAAATATTTCTGCTACGCATGGTGACTATCATAATTTATGGATTCATCCTACGAATGCAAGTAATATGATAATTGCAGATGATGGAGGAGCCGCAATTACATTTAATGGAGGATCAAGTTGGAGTAGTCAACAAAATATGCCCACTGCACAATTTTACAGAATTAACGTAGACAATGATTTTCCTTATAATATTTATGGCGGACAACAAGATAATAGTTCGGTAAAAATTGCGAGCAGATCCTTAGATGGTGGAGGTATCAATACCACTAATTGGGGTTCTTCTGCAGGAGGCGAAAGTGCCTTTTTAGCATTTGATCCTAATAATCCTAGATATGTATTAGGTGGAAGTTATCAAGGAACTATTGAAGTGATGGATATGAAATCCAGAGCAAGCACCAAAATCATGGCAGCACCTATTCAATATTTAGGAAGAGATGCAAAAGATATTAAATATAGATTCAACTGGAACGCTCCAATTATTTGGAGTCAGCATGAACCCAATACTTATTATCATGGTTCACAATATTTATTGAAAACAAGTGATATGGGTAAAACCTGGAAGGAAGCTTCGCCTGATTTAACCAGAAATGAAAAAGAAAAACAAGGCAAGCCAGGTGTGCCATATACAAACGAAGCAGTGGGTGCCGAAAACTATGGTACCTTAAGTTACATCATGGAATCACCACATGAAAAGGGAGTGATCTATACAGGAAGTGATGATGGATTTGTATATCTCACAAGAGATAATGGCGTAACTTGGAAAAACGTGACTCCTGCTGGATTAGCGGAGTGTTTAATAAACGCCATTGAAGTGTCTCCATTTGATAAAGCCACGGCCTATATTGCTACTACTCGATATAAATTTGATGACCACACTCCAGGTTTATATAAAACAACAGACTATGGAAAAACATGGACAAAAATAAATAATGGTATTGCTAATAATGCTTTTACTAGAGTAGTGAGAGAAGATAATAAAGTAAAAGATTTATTATTTGCAGGAACTGAAATAGGATTATATGTTTCATGGAACGGTGGAAAAAATTGGTCGCCTATGCAATTAAATTTACCGATTACTCCTATTACCGATCTAAGAATTCATCAAGATAATTTAATTGCTTCCACTTCAGGAAGATCTTATTGGATTTTAGATGATTTAGATTTATTCCGTCAATATGCAAAAGCAAATAATAAGTTAATGGCATTTCAACCTACTCCAGCATACATCGTAACTGGATACAGCGAATTAGATCAAACGAATGCTGAATTTAAAGGAGCGAAATTATTTGATGGAGTAAACCCTTCTACTGGAGTGGTATTATATTATCAATTACCTGAATTAAAAGAAGGAGAATTAGTGACTATGGAAATTAAAAATGAAGCGGGCGAGCTAGTGCGTAAATTTAGTTCTAAAGCAGATCCAAGTTACAAAGGAGGTTACGATGGAGCAGCGCCAAGAGATCCATTGTTATCAACCAAAAAAGGAATTAATCGTTTTGTATGGAATATGCGATACCCAACCACACCGGGCGTTCCAGGTGTTTATATTGAAAGTAGTTATAGAGGACACAAAGCCATCCCTGGAAAATACACGGTAACTGTAGCTGCTTCTAATCAACAAGCAACAACAACGGCTACTATTTTAGCGAACCCATTGTATAATAATACCCCTGCAGATTATAAAGAATTTAACGAGGTAATGATTTTAATGGAAAAAGAAGTCACTGTAATGCATACTATGATTAACAGTTTACATGCAAGCACACAACAGTTAGAAAGTATGTTGAAAAATTTACCAAACGATGCTAAATATGCAACTGTAAAAGCAGAAGGAGAAGCATTGGTAAAAAAATTAACAGCATGGGATGAAGATATGGTACAACGCAAATCAACTGCATATGATGATGTTGAAAATTTTCCTAATAAATTTACTGCCAATTATTTGTTCTTATTAAATCAAACCGAAAGTGAAATTGCAAGAGTCAATCAACCTAATCTTGATTTATTAAAAGAATATACTGCAGAATGGGATAAATTAAAAGCACGTGGAGTGGCTTTAAGAGATGTAAACATTCCAGCGTTAAACAAAATGTTATGGGAAGCGGGTATTGGCGCAGTTCAATAAAGAAGATGGAATAAAGAACAAAAGTTAGTTTATACACCCCCACTTTATGTAAATAAGGTGGGGGTTTTCTTTTATATCTAGTATTATAATAAGTAAATTTGTGGCTTATAAGAAGGGACCTTATTTATAGGAATGAAAGAAAAATTAAAACAGTTATCACAACAGCTTGAGGGCGATCTTTTTTTTGATAAAACGATACGTACTTTATATGCAACAGATGCGTCTGCCTATAGAGAAATGCCATTGGCTGTCGCCATTCCTAAAACCAAAGATGATATTCTCAGCTTAATTAATTTTGCCCAACAAGAAAAAACAAACTTAATTCCTCGTACAGCAGGTACTTCATTAGCAGGACAAGTTGTAGGCAATGGAATTATAGTAGATGTATCTAAACATTTCACTACAATTTTAGAAGTCAACGAAAAAGAATCCTGGGTAAGAGTTCAACCAGGAGTGATTAGAGACGAGCTAAATCTTTACTTAAAATCCTATGGATTATATTTTGGTCCAGAAACATCCACCGCTAATCGTGCCATGATTGGAGGAATGGTGGGGAATAATTCCTGCGGATCTAATTCGGTCGTATATCGAAGTACTCGTGAACATTTAATGGAAGTCACTGCGTTTTTAAGTGATGGTAGTGAAGTGATATTTAAAAATCTAAGCTTAGATGCGTTTCATGAAAAATGTGAATTGCCTACACTAGAAGGAAAAATTTATCATACGACTCGTGGTTTGTTAAGTAATTATGAAAATCAAGTAGAGATTAAAAAAGAGTTTCCAAAAAAATCGGTAGAACGCCGAAACACAGGATATGCAGTGGATCTATTAGTAGATATGGCACCCTTTACTGCTGGTGGACCTGAATTTAATTTTTGTTCTCTTATTGCAGGTTCTGAAGGAACATTGGCATTTATTACAGAAATAAAATTGCATGTAAGTCCATTGCCTCCAAAAGAAACGGGGTTATTATGTGTGCATTTTAATACGATTGATGAATCATTAAGAGCGAATTTAATTGGATTGAAATATCATCCAAGTGCGAGTGAATTAATTGATCACTATATTTTAGAATGCACTAAAGACAACATAGAACAAAGTAAGAATCGATTTTTTGTACAAGGAGATCCGGGAGCCATTCTTGTTATAGAGTTTACTAAAAATACACGTGAAGAAATTACAGCTATCACACAACGTGTTGAAGCAGATATGCGAGCAGCGGGTTTAGGATATCACTTCCCTGTCTTGTTTGGAGCAGACACCAAAAAAATATGGACCTTACGTAAAGCAGGATTAGGGCTATTAGGAAATTTACCAGGAGACGAAAAGGCGGTTCCTGTTATAGAAGATACTGCCGTGGATGTGGAAGACTTACCAAATTATATCAAGGATTTTAATGATATACTTACTAAACATGATTTACATGCAGTGCATTATGCGCATGCGGGTTCGGGGGAAATACATTTAAGGCCTATTATTAATTTGAAAACGGCGGAAGGCAATGCCTTGTTTAAAACTATTGCACAAGAAGTAGCGACATTAGTTAAAAAATATGATGGATCATTGAGTGGCGAACATGGTGATGGAAGATTACGTGGCGAGTTTATTGAACAAATGGTAGGGAAGAAAAATTATGAATTATTAAAGCAGGTAAAATATAGCTGGGATGCCAATAATATTTTCAATCCTAATAAGATTGTGGATACGCCTCCCATGAATACGATGTTAAGATATGAAGCAGGGCAGTTCACGCCTCAATTCAAAACCATCTTTCGTTTTCATCAGCAAGATATTTTACAACACGCCGAACAATGCAATGGATCGGGGGATTGCCGTAAAACACATTTATCGGGAGGTACCATGTGCCCTTCCTTTATGGCCACTAAGGATGAAAAAGATAGTACACGCGCTAGAGCTAATATTTTAAGAGAGTTTTTAACACACTCCGATAAAATGAATCGCTTTGATCATAAAGAAATTTACGAAGTGATGGATTTGTGTTTAAGTTGTAAAGCCTGTAAATCAGAATGTCCGTCCAATGTGGATATGGCAAAATTAAAAGCAGAATTCTTGCAACAATATTATGATGCCAATGGGGTTCCTTTTCGTTCTCAATTAATCGCCCATTTCACCCACAGTGCAAAGCTTGCATCCTTGTTACCTAGTTTATATAATTTTTTAGTGAGCAATACACTCACAAGTAGTGTCATTAAAAAACTTTCTGGATTTTCAACAAAACGCTCTTTGCCTAAAGTAGCAAGCACTACGCTGCATCGCTGGTATCAACAAAAGCAACGCAATCAAGGTAATAACAGTAAAAATAGTACTACTAAAAAAGTGTACTTGTTTTGTGATGAGTTCACTAATTATAATGATGCAGAAATTGGAAAAAAAGCAGTGTTGCTATTAGAAAAATTAGGATATGAAGTAATCATACCCACTCATATTGAAAGCGGACGAGCTTGGATGTCTAAAGGATTATTAAGAAAAGCACAAAAAATAGCTAATCAAAATATTGAACTTTTAAGTGAAATCGTAACCCAAGATCAACCACTCATTGGTATAGAACCATCAGCCATACTCACTTTCAGAGACGAGTATCCCGATTTAGCATGGGATAAAAATGTAGCTGCAGCCAATGACTTAGCGAAGAATACGTTTACGATTGATGAATTTATAGCAGCTGAAATTACAAAAGGAAATATATCCAAAGACTTATTTACCAAAGAATCAAAACATATAAAGCTTCATGGACATTGTCAGCAAAAGGCAATCTCTTCTGTAGCACCTTCAGTAGCATTAATGTCTTTTCCTGAAAATTATACAGTAGAAGTGATTCCTTCAGGATGTTGTGGAATGGCGGGGTCATTTGGATATGAAAAAGAACATTATGATTTATCCATGCAAATTGGAGAATTGGTTTTACTTCCTGCTGTAAGATCTAAACATCCTGATACTATTATTGCCGCTCCTGGCACCAGCTGTCGTCATCAAATAAAAGACGGAGCACAAACCAAAGCCTTACATCCCGTTGAAGTACTTTTTGAAGCATTAGCATAGGACCATTTTAGCTTCTATTATTTTGTATTAACTCTTTTGTTTTTCTTAACTTTAAAAGCAAAACGATTACTTATGAAAAAATGTGGCGTGTTTCTTTTAATCATTGTATTTAGTTTTCAAACCATACAGGCTCAAACCTTAAGCAAAGATGAAAGAATGCAATGGTGGAGAGAGGCAAAATTTGGAATGTTCATACATTGGGGAGTATATGCACAATACGCTGGAACCTATAATGGGCACGAACAAGCAAAGGGCGGTGCCGAATGGATTATGAATCGAAGCAAGATTCCTTATAATGAATATCAATCCATTGCCAAACAGTTTAATCCTACAAAATTTAATGCAGAGGAGTGGGTAAAATACGCCAAAGAAGCGGGGATGAAATACATTGTGATTACCGCAAAACATCATGACGGATTTGCCATGTTTAAATCGGAAGCAAGTAAATGGAATATTGTTGACGCAACTCCTTTTGGTAGAGATATCTTAAAAGAATTAGCTGCGGCTTGCAAAAAATATAAGATGAAACTTGGTTTTTATTATTCACAAGCACAGGATTGGAATAATCCGGGAGGAGCGGCATCCAGAAAATTAATGAGTGAGGGTTGGGCGAATCCAGATTCTACAATTATAGATAATTACACCAAATTGCATAATGGACATTGGGATCCAATGCAGGAAACAAAAACTTTTAATCAATACATTGATGAAGTAGCGGTACCTCAAGTAAAAGAAATATTAACCAACTATGGAGAGGTATCTGTTTTATGGTGGGATACGCCAGTGAATATGACAGATGAGGCAGCGAATAAATTAAATGATTTATTAAAGTTGCAGCCAAATATTATTACCAATGATCGTTTGAAAAAACCCAATTTTCCAGGAGACACTCGAACACCGGAACAAAAAATACCGGGGGCAAAGGAATTAGATAATAATGACTGGGAAACTTGTATGACCATGAATGGAACCTGGGGATTTAGAGCTTCTGATAATAATTGGAAATCATCGGTTACGCTGATTCAAAATTTATGTGACATAGCTTCCAAAGGGGGGAATTATCTTTTAAATGTAGGACCCAAAGCAGATGGCACTTTCCCTATTCAAAGCGTGGATAGGCTGAAGGAAATGGGCAACTGGATGCAAAAAAATAAAGAAGCCATTTACGGAAGTCAGCCAAGTCCTATGGGTAGTTTTGATTGGGGCAGATGTACCACTCGTTTAACAAAAAATGGTTTAGCACTTTATTTAATGGTGTTTAATTGGCCAAGCAACGGCGAGTTATCTATTCCATCGTTTAAAAATGAAATTGAAACAATGAGCATTTTAGAAACAGGGGGAAAATGCACATTCACTCAAAACCAAAACAAGTTGGGCACCAACATTGATGGAAAAAATACATTAAATGATACAATAAAAATTTCTATTCCCTATAAAGCCCCTAACGATAAAGTGTCGGTGATAAAAATTTCATTAAAAGGGGATCGAATCATTTTATAAAAATAACTTATGAAAAATAAATACGGAATCATTTTACTGTTTTGTCTTTTTCAATTACTTCATAGTAAAGCACAAAACATTGCAACTCCCATTACAAGTCATCAAATAGACTCTGTCACCGAATTGGTTTTGAAAACTTTTAATGTGCCCGGTATTGCTGTTGCGGTGGTCAAAGACGGAAAATTAATTCATGCAAAGGGGTATGGCATTGCTAATTTAAAAACAGGCCAAAAGGTAAATGAGCACACTCAATTTGGAGTCGCTTCTAATTCAAAAGCCTTTACTACAGCGGCATTGGGTATGTTGGTAGACGAGGGTAAATTAAAGTGGGATGATAAAGTCACCGACTATATTCCAAATTTTAAAATGTATAATCCCTATGTCACAGAAGATTTTACCATTCGTGATTTATTAACACATCGTAGTGGTTTAGGATTAGGTGCTGGTGATTTAATGATGTTTCCTGACGGCAGCAATTTTACCAAATTGGATATCATTCACAATTTAAGATACCTTAAACAGGTTTCTAGTTTTAGAAGCAAATACGATTATGATAACAACTTATACATTGTAGCGGGCGAAGTGATTGCAAAAGCATCCGGTATGTCATGGGAGGATTTTGTAGAACAAAAAATTATGAAGCCATTAGGAATGACCGAAACAGCAGCTTCTATCTACCGATTAAAAGACAGATCAAATACAATACGTCCACATGCGCCAGTGAATGGAAAAGTGGAAACCATTGATATAGATTGGAGTGAAACGGCTAATGCAGCAGGTGGTATATGGAGCAACATCACCGATATGAGCAAATGGATCACCTTACAAATGAATCATGGAAAATATGGTGACAAATTACAATACCAATTATTTAGTGACGAAGTACATGAAGAAATGTGGGCACCACAAACTATTCAACCTGTAAAAACAACGGCACCCTACAATACTCATTTTTCAACTTATGGTTTAGGATGGGGATTAAGTGATGTGAAGGGTTATAAGCAAGTAACACATACCGGAGGATTAGCGGGCATAGTGACTCAGGTCATGTTATTCCCAGAAATTAATTTAGGTATTATTGTATTTACGAATCAACAAGTAGGTGCTGCTTTTAGTGCTATAAGTAGTACCATTAAGGATAGTTATATTGGAGTGAGTGGGTATGATTGGGTAAAAATATTACATGATAGAGTCGCTGCAGGGGAAGCAAATGCACAAAAAATAATGGCAGAAGTAAATAAAGGGATAGATGAAAAAATTAAGACGAGCGGTGGAAAATTTTTAGTAGATCCCTATATTGGAGTGTATAAAGATGCCTGGTTTGGAGACATTGAAATAAGCAATAAAAATGGGAAACCTTGGTTGGCGTCTAAAAGATCGCCTAGACTCAATGGAGAATTATTCCCTTATAAAGGAAACACATTAATTGTGAGATGGACCGATAGAAGCATGGATGCTGACGCATACGTTATATTTAGCACGGATATGGAAGGAAAACCATCTGGTATCAAGATGAATGCGATATCGCCTTTAACCGATTTTAGTTTCGACTTCCAGGATTTAGATTTTAAAAGAATCAAATAATAAATAGAGTATCTTGAGCGCATTAATATAACAATTAATAAATCATCTATTTAACGAACAATAAATTATAAAAAATGAAAGAGCAAAATTTTAAGAATCATGTGCAATTAGTAACAGGTTATCATCGTGTAACTCTAGTGGGTATCCTATTGTTTTTAGTGGCATCCGTTAATTATTTAATTAAAAGTACTCCAGAAAATAAATATCTAGCATCTATGCTTTTTTTACTTTCTTTAGTGATAGTATTAATGGCCTGGTATTTACGAATCTTCGCTTTAAAGGCACAAGACAGAGCCATTCGTGCAGAAGAAAATTTAAGACACTTTGTTTTAACGGGTAAACTATTTCCATCACAACTTAGAATGGGACAAATTATAGCACTAAGATTTGCGCCGGATGCCGAATTTCTTGGATTAGTAGAAAAAGCAGTGAAAGAAAATTTATCTAATAAAGACATTAAACTTGCTATTCAAAATTGGAAAGCAGATTATAATAGAGTGTAATAAGATTTTGACCCCTCCAAACAATTAAAAATAAATAAGTTATCTTTGTAATCTAAAAAATATTATTATGAATGAAAATGTAATCATAGGTCTTTGGGTTTTATCTTCTGTATATTGTTTATTTAAATTATTTAAAAGATCTAAAGCAGTCAGCTTTGATGGCGTAACTGGTTATAGTCCAGGTTTAGAGGCAATCATGGTAGTCATGTTAGGCCCCTTATTAGCAGTCATTGATATCTCTTTAACTTGGATTAGAATATACAAGGAAGCTGAAGAAGCAAGACGCAGAAGTAAACAATAAAAAATAAAGAATACAGTAGACTGTAAAAATATATTAAAAAAGCCCCGATCAAAATCGGGGCTTTTTTGGGCAAATACTACTCTATATTTTCTAGTTCATTATGTGACTATTTCCAACCACCCCCTAAAGCTTTGTAAATATGAATCATAGCATTAAACTGTCTCTTTTTTGCTTCAATTAATTCTAATTTAGTCACTAATGCATCTTTTTGATTCATCAATACTTCTAAATAATTAGCGCGCGCAGATTTAAATAAATCACTAGCAATATAAATAGCCTTATTAAGGGTTTCGGATTCTTGTGATTTAAATTGATACATTTTTTGCAAATTCGAAACATTAGAAAGCTCATTTGAAACTTCTATAAAACCATTAATGATGCTTTTTTGATAATTATATAAAGCTTCGATTTGTAATGCATTAGCTGTTTTAAATTGGGCCATAATAGCAGTACGATTAATGATTGGACCTGTTAAATCTCCTACTAAAGAATAGGCCAAAGATTGTGGTGTTTTTAATATATAATTAGATTTAAAAGCTTGTAAACCAATACCGCTATTCATACTAAGGGAAGGATAAAATTCAAGCTGTGCTGCTTTCACATCAAATTTGGCTGCTTCCAATTCAAATTCTGCTTGTTTAATATCTGGTCTATTTTTTAATAATTGAGCGGGTATCCCCGTATTTATTTGCTTGGGTAATGGAATATTTAAAGCAGAAAACTCTCTTTGAATAGTTTGAGGATAACGACCTAATAAGAAATTAATTTTATTTTCCGCCTCCGTGATTTTTTGAAGTAAATCAAATTCAACAGCTTGTGCATTTAATAACTGTGCTTCAAATTGTTTCACAGCCAGTTCAGTTACAACCGCCGCTTGTTTTTGAACTTTCACAATTTCTAATTGCTTTTGCTGCAATGCAATATTTTGTCTTATCAAATCCAATTGATTGTCATAAGCAATAAGCTCATAATAGGTATCTGCTACTTCAGCCACTAAATTTGTAATCACTAAGTTCCTGCCTTCTACTGTACTTAAGTATTTAGACCATGCTGCTTTTTTTGTATTTTGAAGTTTGCCCCAAATGTCAGCTTCCCAACTTGCCTGAAATCCTAAGTTGATATTAGTAAGATTATCTGGCACTTTATTTCCAGGAGTAATATCTGCACTTGCATCTCCAGCCCCCTGGGAAGTATATAAGCCCACTTTTTCTAACCCCAAACCTCCGCCAGCATTGACCCTAGGCAACAACAAACTACTTTTTATTTTAAAATTGTTTTTAGCAATTTCTATTTCTTGTAACGTGATAAGGGCATCCTGATTATTATGAAGTGCTGTATCAATTAAAGAAATTAAATTTTTATCATTAAAAAAATCTTTCCAATTCATATCTGCAGCATTGGTCGTATCCTTGGATTTTACATACATACTAGGCAATACTTTTGTATCAGCTACTTGTGTAATAGCGGGTGCTTTACAGCTAGCCACCATAAAGTATATTGCCACGAAACCTATAATTGATATTATTTTATTTGTTTTCATTGATTACATTTCTTCGGTTAATGGATTTTCTTCTTCCTTTTCTACTATATGATGTTTTTCAGAGATGCGAGCAAAAATGAAATATAAACCAGGGATGATGAGAACTCCAAAAATAGTTCCCAATAACATCCCTCCTGCTGCAGCTGACCCAATAGTTCTGTTTCCAATAGCACCCGGACCTGTTGCTACGACTAATGGAATTAAACCTGCTATAAAAGCAAATGATGTCATTAAAATAGGTCGCAATCTTACCGATGCACCGGCAATAGCCGCTTGCATTACTGTCATGCCTGAACGATGCTTTTGTACAGCAAATTCAACAATTAACACTGCGTTTTTACCTAATAATCCAATCAACATAATCATTGCTACCTGCGCATAAATATTATTCTCCAGTCCTAAGATTTGCAATAATAAAAAGGCGCCAAAAATTCCAGTAGGTAATGACAATAAAATAGGGAAAGGCAAAATAAAACTTTCATATTGTGCTGCTAAAAGCAAATACACAAATATTAAACAGATTAAGAAAATATAGATCGCTTGATTTCCTCTTCCTACTTCGTCTTTTGAAATACCGGCCCAATCAATTCCAAAACCCCTTGGAAGCTTTTCTTTAGCTACTTCGGTGATTGCTTGAATGGCACTACCACTACTGTATCCGGGGGCCGCACCTCCACTTATCTCAGAAGAATTATACATATTATGTCTAGTGATTTCCTCCAAACCATACACTTTATCAACCGTCATAAAAGCAGAATAAGGAACCATTTCACCACGATCATTTTTTACATACAGTTTTAAAATATCCTGAGGTAGTGCACGATATTGAGGTAATGCTTGTACCATTACTTTATATTGACGATCAAACTTAATAAAGCTACTTGCGTATTCACTACCAATGAGCGTAGATAAATTACTCATTGCATTGTCTATAGAAATTCCTTTTTGTTGGGCTTTATCATTATCAACATGCAACATATATTGTGGGAAGCTTGCATTATAAAATGTAAATACAGAAGTCAATTCTTTTCTTTTGTTAAGTTCTTTCGTAAATGCTTTACTTACTTCTTCCATTTTTTTATAATCACCGCTACCTGCTTTGTCTAATAAACGCAATTCAAACCCACCGGCTGCACCATAACCAGGCACTGCTGGCGGAGGGAAAAATTCAATCGTAGCGCCTTTAATATCTTTGGTTTTTTCTTCTAAAATTTTCATGGCCTCATCTACAGAATGTTTTCTTTCATCCCAAGATTTCAAGTTAACGAGCACCGTACCAGAACAAGCTTCTGTTCCTTCGGTTAAAATTTCAAAACCAGCAATAGTGGAAACAGATTGAACATCTTCCATCTTATTCGCTACTTTCTGAATTTGACCCAATACCTCATTCGTACGTTCCAAAGTAGATCCCGGAGGCGTTAAAATAATGGCATAAAATACACCTTGATCTTCGTTAGGAATAAATCCGGCAGGAATATTGGAACTTAATTTCCAAGTGCCTAAACAAAACGCGATTAAAGTAAGAATGGTAACCATTCTTCTGTTAACAATGAGCGATAATAGCTTAGTATACTTACCCAACACTTTATTAAACCAGTTATTAAATCCATTTAAAAAACGATTTAACCATGTGTTTTTCTTTTTTGCGCCATGTGTATTTTTTAACATACTTGCACACAACGCTGGTGTAAGAGTCAAGGCTATCACACCCGATAAAATAATAGAAGTCGCCATAGTCACTGAAAATTGGCGATAAAATATCCCTACGGGTCCCGACATAAATGCAACTGGAATAAATACAGCGGCCATCACCAATGTAATAGCAATAATGGCTCCACTTATTTCAGACATAGCTAATTCGGTAGCAGCTTGTGCTTCTAAATTATTTTCTTCCATTTTAGCATGAACCGCTTCCACTACCACAATCGCATTGTCCACCACAATACCAATGGCTAACACCAAAGCGAATAAGGTGATCAAGTTAAGTGTGATACCAAAAAATTGCATAAAGAAAAAAGTTCCGATCAAAGAAACGGGAACTGCTATGGCAGGAATTAGAGTAGATCTCCAATCCCCTAAAAATATAAACACCACTAAGCTTACCAATAAGAAGGCTTCCAATAAAGTATGAAGTACTTTTTCGATAGAAGCATCCAAAAATTTAGAAACATCATAACTTATTTCATAATCCATTCCTTTGGAAAAAGAAGAAGCTTTTATTTCTTCCATCTTTTGTTTGATATTGCTAATAACAGCACTGGCATTACTTCCATAAGATTGCTTAATCATAATAGAAGCGGCTGGCTTTCCATTTAACTTGGAATATAAATCATAGTAAGTACTTCCAAATTCAACATCCGCCACATCTTTAATACGCAAAATTTGACCATTCGGACTTGATTTTAAAACAATATTTTCATAGCCTTCTTTAGTACTGTATCTTCCTGGATATTTTAATACATACTCGAAACTTTGCGCTTTTTTGCCGGAGCTTTCTCCCGTTTTACCAGGGGCCGCTTCCAAGTTTTGTTCATCTAATGCCTTTAATACTTCTTCAGCAGAAACAGAATAGGCCAGCATACGATCTGGTTTTAACCAAATGCGCATGGCATATTCACGATTTCCTAAAATATCCGCAAATCCCACCCCGTCAACTCTTTTTAGGTCAGCCAATAAATTGATGTCAGCAAAATTGTACAAAAAGTTAACATCCATGGAGGTATCCTTACTATACACATTAATGTACATTAACATATTAGATTCTTCACGAGTAATTTTTACACCCTGCTTCACTACAGCTGGTGGTAATTTATTTAAAACAGCAGCAACTCTGTTTTGCACGTTAACAGAAGCTATATTAGGATCGGTTCCTAATTCAAAAATGACGTTAATAGAACATACGCCATCATTACCCGCATCTGATGCAATATATTTCATTCCTGGTACACCATTAATAGCACGTTCAAGTGGAATGACTACTGCTTTAATCATCAACTCACCATTTGCTCCTGGATATTCTGCAGAAATATTTACTTTAGGAGGAGAGATAGCAGGAAATTGTGTTACAGGTAATTGTACAATTGCTAAGGCTCCTAACAAAGTAATGATGATAGATATAACAATAGATAAAACAGGTCTCTTTATAAATTTATTAAACATAGTTTTTGTTTTTTGCGATCCTATTGTTTATTGATTAATATTAAAGCTTGTTGAGGTGATACAAAAACACTTTCAATTTTTTCATCTTCTTTAACAGACTGAATACCTTCTAACAATATTTTATCAGTGGGCTGTATTCCAGATTCAATAATATAGATATTTGAAATTTTTTGTTTGATGACAATGCCTCTAGTTTTTACGACATTATTTTGATCCACTACAAAAACATACATTTTGTCTTGCACTTCAAATGTTGCTTTTTGAGGAATAATTAAAGCATTTTTTAAATCAACCGTTAATTGCACCTTGCCTGTTTCGCCATGCTTTAATAATAGTTCAGGGTTGGGAAACTTTGCTCTAAAAGCTATCGTTCCAGTGTTATTATCAAATTCACCTTCAATCGTTTCAATGGCACCCTTATATTTATGAGGTTGATTATTAGCTAATAATAATTTAGCTGCCATTTTACTTTTGGAAGAAGCTTGTGTTTTAAAATCAAGATATTCTTGCTCAGTAACATTAAAATAAGCATACACTTCTTTGTTGTTAGATAATGTAGTTAATAAAGAGCCTTCATCAATAAGACTGCCTGCTTTAAACTTAATCCTGTCAATGATTCCGTCAAAAGGAGCCGTTATTTTTGTGTATGAAACATACAATTCAGCCATGGCTGATTCTGCTTTTACTTCATTTAATTTAGCCACCGAAAGTGCTAATTCATTTTTTGAAACAATGCCCTTATCTGCTAATGTTTTTACATTTTGCATTTCTAATTCAGCAGTTTTTACTTGCGCTTGCGCTTTTGCCAATTCTGCTTCATATTCACGAGGACGAATAGTAAAAAGTAGTTGCCCTTTTTTTACAACTTGTCCTTCATCTACATTAATAGTTTCAATAAATCCTTTCACTTTGGCACGAATTTCAATATTTTGTAGAGATTGAATTTGTGCAACATATTCCTTCGTAAAAGAAGTGTCCATTAAAACAGGACTAGTTACAGTATATTTTCCGGTCTCCGTTTTTTCCTCCTTTTTAACCGTACAGGCAGAGAATGTAACATAGAAAACAAGACCGAGTGTAAATAAATTTTTCTTCATGAGAATTTTTATATTTTCAAAATTTTGATAGAAACTTAATAAAACGAAAAATGTGAAATGAATTGATGGCGGGGATCAAATACGAGTTGACTAAAACTTGATTGAACCGCTTTAGTATGGGAAGCAATAAGGCTTCAATTATTTAGATGTTTATAATCTAAATACGCTTAAAAAAATGAAACGTGAGGATTGTAATGCGTATATGGGTTTACTAGACCAAGATTTGGGTAAGATTGTTTTAATTAAGAAAGGCCCAAATGTTAAAATGGAATTCATTGCAGATTTTGAAATGACAGCCTCCTTTGGTTCTGATTCATTTAAATCGTCATCTTCAGTAATTATGAAATGATCCGCTAATAAAGGATTATTACTTTGAGAGTATACTTCAGCGGAGGGGGTAGTGTTATGAAAAATATAAATAGCATGACAATTAGATACACCCTGAGCGTTAGAGCGGACGGGGGCAAATATGGCCAATACGAAACTGAGACAGTATATTACTATTTTCATAATCTAGTCAAATATACGAAGAGTAAAAGTTGCAAAACAAAACTTTAACAAAATTATCAAACTTTTAAAGGGGATGAAAATAATAGTATTTCACGATGTCATTACTGATAGAATTAACATATTCAAAAATGATGAAAATTAAAGTAATTTAGAGCCAGGATTATGGAAGACTTAATATAAAAGAAAACAAAGTTTAAAATTATTAACTATGAAAATGAGA
>CANBSH010000036.1 GCA_947372105.1 Chitinophagaceae bacterium | reverse complement strand
GATGGATCTGCCGATTCGGTTGTGGATGATCCAGTGATTAATAAAGGCTATCAACATTTTTATAAAAATATAAGTGCACCGAGTAATTTAAAGTTAAATTATACAATTAAAGTAAAAGCCTTTTCGGGGGGCGCTTGTTATATAGACACCACAAAAGCCATACACATTGTAGCGCCCCCCGAAACCCCTATTATTCAAACCGATAAAAACTATCTCTGTATTATGGATAGTTTAATATTAAATACCACCAACAACGGTGGGGTTGGTCCTTTTACCTATTCCTATACTTCGGACAATGCTTTTGCAAGTATTTTGCAAAATAGAATCAAAGGAATAAGTAATGGAGTAGCGAGTGTTTCCATGAAAGTAACAGACGCCAAAAATTGCGTGTATCCATTTGACAATGTATTTTCTATTCCTGCCATTGATATTCCAATAGCGACTATTTCGGCGAAGGATACCGTGATTTGTAATGGAGATTCCGTCAATGTTTATGGAGCAGGAACGAATGCAATAAAATACAAATGGTATCGTAATGACACATTGGTATATACTACTTTGATAGATAGTATAAGACATAATATACCAGGAATGTATTCGCTCATTGTAAATGACGGCAAGTGTAATTCATTGGCATCTTCTAGTATTAAAATATCGCCTTTGGATATTACACAATATGGATTTTCATATAATCCAACGGTATGTGTAGGTGTTCCTATCAAAATAACTACCGATGCAAAGGACCAATACAATGTACATTATAGATGGGAATTTGGGGATGGATTTTATTTTTCAAAAGCCAATCCTGTGGAACATAAATATGTAACCAACGGTAATTTCACTATTAAATTAAATGTCACAAACGATTACTGCCCTAAATATTATTATCAAGTAATTGGTAAAACATTAAAAGTCATTTCACCTATTCAACCTACTTCCTGTAAATTATATTTAATGTCGTATCAGGATACTATATTGCCAACCAAGATGGATCCTGGATATGTAAAATATAATTGGAATCCAATTACTTATTTATCTTCAAGTACTATTCCGTTTCCTAATTTTAAAGGAGATAAATCTATTGATTATATTTTAATGCGCACCGATACAGTCACTGGCTGTAGCGTTGCAGATGAATATGAACTTATTGTATCTCCAGATGTGTATGTGAATCTTCCCAATGCGTTCACACCTAATGGTGATGGGTTAAATGATATTTTAAAGGTAGAGTATGGCGCAGGTGTGACTGGATCTTTTACTTTTAAAATATTTAATAGATGGGGTAAAATGGTTTTTCAAACCAATGATATCACAAAGGGTTGGAATGGACGTGATGCCAACGGTGTAATGCAAGAAACAGATGGGTATAGTTATTACTTAGAGTATCAGTATAAAAATTACAAAACAGGAGATGTCATTCCTGTGAAAAAAACAGGATCTTTTATACTTTTCAGATAAAGACCAACAAAAAATTAAAAGCTTAAACTATTTAGTCCCGTTTACAATTGCTTTTACTTCAGGTAATTTAGCAAAAGGTTTAGCAGCACCTCTGTGACAAGTATTACAAGTAATAGTTTGAACTGTAGTGGTGTCACCATGAGGCAATGTACTCATATATTTTTGATTCATTTCAATGGTCATACGAATCATACTTCTAGCGATTTCTTTCTTAGGGTTGTCATCTAAAGACATATCTAACTTTGGCGCTTCTGTTTTAGAAGGAGCGTGGCAATAATTACATTTAACACCTAAATCAACCTTAAATTCATCCATTTGATGATCAACTTCATTGTATGTCATCGTGGCTGGGAAAGCTTTTATATTTTTTAATTTTTTAGGTGGTCTTGGTTGTACATTTTGGAATGATTGGCTTAAAAAGGCAATTGCTAAAACAATTACACTTACTGTCATAAACTTTTTAGATTGTAACATCATTTGGGTGTTTTATATAATTAAATATAAAGCTTTTTAGAATACTAAAATCGGTAACCTATGAATAAATCGCCTCTTGGATACACGTCTTGTCCAGATTTAAAATCTCGGCCTAATCCCAAAAGTGTTTCAAATATAAAGCCAGATTTGTGTACCCATTTCTTTCCAATTGAAAGTCCTGCCCCTACATTTTTACTAAACTTACCAGCACCTTCTACAAAAAAACCATTGGCACCCAGCTTATCATTTTCTCCAAAATATATTCTGGCAAATGGAGAAATAGAGAATTCATTATCAGGCACTAAACTTTTACCGCTATATACTGAAACACCATATCCAAAATTATTATTAGTTAAACGCTCATATGCAAGATCCACATTCCCCGCAAAAAGCAATTGCAATGAACCTACTTTTAACTCATTTTTTCTTTCAGCTAAAGGGGTGGTATTTTGAGCTCTTGCTGAAATCATTAATAAACACATGAAGGAAAAAATAATATATTTCATAATCATATTTTAAGGTTTATTGAAGTTAGTCATTTTTGAAACGTATTATAAATTTTTGCCAACTAATAATTTACAAATTGCTTAAAATTCGGATATTTTAACATTTGTCCGGGGTATTTGGCATTTTTAATAGCGAAGTAAAAGCGGTCCTACCTAATACTATTTTTACATATGTTAATTATCAATTTTGAATAGAATACATATTTGATTTTTTAGGATATAAAAAATTTGCTTGATATTTATATTTTGTATTACAAAAAGACAATTCGATTTTTCATTTTAATTAAAAATATTATCCATTCTGTTAACATATTATTAATAGTAAGGAAACAATTTGTTCATTGTAAGTTAATGTTTTGATATTGTTCCTTATTTAAAATACCATAGGCCCTTTGCGACATTTGTACCTCATTATTAAAAAGTAATTATGAGCTCAAAAAATGTGACAACAAAAAGGATTAGCCTTTTTATTTTTCTTTTTTCAATTAATTTATTTGCTTTTTCACAAAGTGTCAAAGTGCGCGTAATGGATGCAGTCACTGGAGAACCTTTAGTGGGAGCGACCGTTGTTTTAAATAAACAAACCAATTACATCAAGTTAGATGGAACCTTTCAGTTTAAAAATGCTGAAGTGGGTAAAAATGCTTTAACAGTTACTTTTACAGGTTATAAAAGTGAAACCAAAGAATTTCAATTGACTAAGTCAAATGAAGTAAAAAATGTTGAAGTTTTACTTCAACCAACAAGTAATGCTTTAGCTTCAGTCACAGTAAGTTCCAATGGAGGCAAGGATAATGATAAATCAATTAGAAGACTAGAAAAAATTGCCGATCCCATTATCAACGTATTGTCTGCAAAAAATATTCAATTATTACCAGATATTACAGTTGCCAATGCATTACAAAGAGTCAGTGGTGTTACCATAGAAAAAAGTAGCTCGGGTGAAGCAAGATATCCTATTATTAGAGGGATGGAAAAAAGATACATTAATACTTTAATTAATGGCATTAAAATTCCAAGTCCAGATAATAAGAATCGTTTTATCCCATTGGATTTATTTCCTTCTGAATTGTTAGAACGCTTAGAAGTTGGTAAAAGCTTAACTCCAAGTATGGAAGGAGATGCAATTGGAGGTACTATTAATTTAGTGATGAAAGATGCTCCTGATCGTTTATTACTTCAAGCTAATGCAGCAAGCGGTTTTAATACTTCTTTCCCGGATCAAAAATATAGCAAGTTTGATAATTCAACTATGAATTTACAATCGCCTGCACAAGTTCATGGAAGCACCTATGCTGCAACATTAAGTGATTTACCAGTAGCGCATTTAAACTATACTGAAAAATCAAAACCTACTAACTCTACATTTGGTTTAACTTTCGGAAATAGATTTGGCAAGGATAATAAATTTGGATTTATTGTTTCAGGAAGTTTTCAAAATATATATAGAGGAACTACCTCTAATTTCTTTTTACCTAACTCTCAACCAGGTTTAAATAATATTCCATTATTTTCTGATTTACAATTAAGAAAGTATTCAGTACAGAGCCAAAGAAAAGGGGTGAATGCGAAGTTAGATTACAGAATTAATAAGAACAATAAAATTTCATTATTTAATACTTTTGTTCGTTTAGATGATTATCAAACAAGATTTGTTTGGGATACAGTTGCATTAAATTCGGTAGTTGATAACTGGCAAAGAAGTCAATGGATATTCCAAACCATTAACAGTACTACTTTACAAGGAGAGCATAAAATTTCTAGCAAAGATAAATTAGATTGGTCTTTAGTGACTTCTACTGCAAAAAGTACTACACCAGATCAAACTCAATTTATTCATCAATATGCCATTGTAGCAACTAGCTTAACTGCTGATAAGTTGCAATCTATGTCCAGAATTTGGTCAAAAAATACAGACCAAGATAAATCAGCGTATTTAAATTATACCAAAAACACTTCTTTATTCAATAAAGATTTTGAATTAAAATTAGGCGGATTGTATCGCGATAAAAATAGAGACAACTATTATATCAACTATTCACTTTCTCCTGTATTAGGTTCTGTTTATACTAATATTAATAGTGCACAGTATATTTTTAATCCAGCAAGTAATGGTACTCCAACATTAAATGGAAACAATTACACATTTGAGGAAAAAATTACTGCAGAATATGTGCAAGGAAAGTGGAACTTAACAAATAAATTAGAATTATTAGGTGGTGTAAGAGCAGAGCACACGAATCAACATTATGAGACCTTATTAACTAAAGATGTGGATGCAAAATCGGGCACCATTGATTATACCGATGTATTACCTAGTGCGCAATTAAAATTGTCTTTAACTCCTAACCAAAATTTACGTTTCGCATATTACAGAGCCATCGCAAGACCTGGTTTTTCTGAATTAATTCCGGATGGCGCGGATGGAGAATTCTTTAAAGAAGTGGGTGACCCCATCCATTTAAAACATACCATTGCTGATAATTTAGATTTACGTTATGAATTATATAGCAAAGGTTCTGATCAATTATTATTAGGTGGATTTTATAAGGATATACAAAACCCCATTGAGATTTCTGCTGTAAAACCGTTAAATATCAATAGCTTGTATTTACAACCTGTAAATATTGGAAAAGCAACAAACTATGGTTTTGAAGCAGTAGCTACTAAATACTTTGGCTCCTTTGGAATTTCCGCCAACTATACCTACACGAATTCTAGCATTACAAATGATAGCTTAATTTTTTCAAGTAGAAATACAGCAGGACAAATTGTATCAAAAAGAGTTTCTGAAACAAGACCATTACAAGGTCAATCTCAAAACGTTGGAAATGTATCCTTCATATATAAAAATCCAAAAATTGGTTTAGATTTTCAATTAGCAGGTGTATACACAGGGGAGAGAATCAGTTTTGTAAGTCCTTATGCAGGATTAAATTATTGGCAATCACCCACTACTCAATTAGATTTATCGTTTGAGAAAAAAGTGGGCAAACATTTCTCTTTCTATGGTAAAGTGAACAACTTGACTGATGCTCCATTAGAATTGTCTTTGCATCAATCATATGATAATTACATGGCAGCAAGTGGATCAAGAATTTTGGCTTTGCAATCTGATCCTTCTAACAGAATTATCATCCAAAAGGATTACTATAGAACTACCTATTTATTTGGAATTCGCTATAAACTTTAATCATATTATAATTTTAAAAGATGAAAAAATACATTTTATACTTATTAGTTGCCTTTACTGTAAGTTTTGTTGCTTGTAATAAAACAGAAGAAACAAAAGACTTATGGGCTGCTGTAATTGTTCCAGCTTCACCCATCAGTGAATCAACGCCTTTAACGGGTGCTGTAAAAGGAACCATGTTAGCGGGCAAAACCTACACAGTAGTGGGAGATATTTTTGTAAACACAGGTGATACTTTAATAATTCAACCTGGAGTGACTGTAAATTTTACAGGGACTGCAGGAGTTCCTGTGGGAGTGGGTGTTAAAGGAACTTTGTTGTCATTAGGAACCAAAGAAAATCCTATCATGATGACTTATTCTGGTGTAACAAAGACGGATCAATTAGGTGCTAATCCCGATTTGGACCCAGCATTAAAAGGAAAATGGACAGGAATTATTGGAGCTACTACTTGTCCTTTAATAGTTATTAAATGGACACATATTGAATTTGGTGGTGCAGCAATTAGTTCTGCCATGAAGAGTTTTACAGGAGGATCTAGTCCTTATTCAGTTTATTTTGCTAATCCTGATGGAAGTTTTATTTTGGAAGATTCTTGGATTTACGGAAGTACAGATGATCCATTTAGAATTAACGGTGGAAAGATTCATGTGATGAGAAACACATTTGAAAAATGTGGTTATACTGGTGGAGAAGCAATGAATTCAAAAGCAGGAACGATTGGCGATTTCGCTTACAATTTATGTATTGGTATGGCAACTAACGGCCCTAAAGTTTCTAATATTAATGTAGCTGTTGGAAAACCAGGATCCAATGTTCGTATTTATAATAATACCATGATTAACTGTGGGTATAGAAGATCGGCAGCTGGTCGTGGCGGTTCTATTAACTTTGAAGAAGGCGCTGGTGGTATGGCATATAATAATTTAATTGTGAATTGTAAATTTGGCTTAAGAGTAGTAGGTAATCCTATTGCAGATACAGCTAATTTAAAATATGGCTATAACTTTTATTATGCAGATTCTATATCTGTAGCGAGTCAATTTATTCCTTCCTTATCTGTAAGTACAGCTATTAGTAAGCCAATGGAAACGGATATTCCTAAGCCTTCTACTTATTTACCTGCAGGTTGGGCTATTGGCGCTGTGTATACTGCTCCTGCATCTGTAGTAGGTGCCAATAATCCTCTATTTATTAATGCACCTGTGCCTTTGCCAGCAGGCTTAATGCTTCGTGACATTGCAGTAGTAGGTAATTATAATTTTGCTTTAAAACCTAATTCACCTTGTATAGGTGCTGGTTTTACAGGCTTTTCACCAAGAGCAGATGTGATTCAAGACCTTAGATTAGGGGCTACTGAAATTACGCCTCCAGGAAAAGATATAGGATGTTATCAAAGTAACGGTAGAGGCAATCAACACTAATTTTTTTGCATAGTAATCATATAAGGTGTCAAAAGTATTTTATTTTTGGCACCTTTTTTAATACTCAAATATCATGTCAAAATCCTTATTAAATAGTTTTAGAAATTTACACCGAAAATTTGCCTCTGTTTTGTTTGTATTTTTCTTTTTTATAGGTGTAACTGGAAGCTTGCTTGCTTTTAAATCCTACTTTACAAAAACCATTTTTGAAAACAAAGAAGAGAAAGCCGAAGGATATTTAACTCAATTTTTACCTTTAGATAGTTTAGAAAAAGCGGCGGTAGCATCTATTAATGAAAAAGCAGGAACCTCTTTTAAAAAATCAGAAAAAGTAGAAATTAAAATTTCAAAAGGAACTGTTTTATTTTATTTTAAGGATGCGTATAGCATACAAGTAAATGGTGAAAATGGGCTACCTATATTAATTGAAAAAAAATTTGGAGGAATTATACAAGATATTCATGATGGTGCTATATTAGATAGTTGGATCACAAATAAAGTGAGCGGCTTTAAAAAAGGATATTCTTTAATAATGGGGTTATCCTTACTATTACTTACTATTACTGGCACTTATTTATGGTATAAGCCAAAAATGATTAAAAAAAATAGGTCATGAAATGTAAAATAAAAAATACTAAGGTTATTCTTGTTACTGCATTGTTGTTAGTAGGAAATATCGTTTTTGCACAATCCAAGGATAGTATTATTCATTTTATTTTCACCTCAGATGTTCATTTTGGTTTAGAAAAAGAACATTTTAGAAGTAAAGAAGATGTTGCCTCTTTGGAAGTAAATAAAGCCATGGTTCAAGTGATGAATCAATTACCTGCCATTCAATTGCCAAGTGATAATGGGGTACAGCAAAATAAATTGGTGCAAGGAATTGATGCGGTTGTGATCACAGGAGATATTGCCAACAGAATGGAAAAGGGGATTCAATCTGCAACAAAATCCTGGGAACAGTTTAAGACTGTTTTTATGGATTCAATGCATTTGAAAAAGAAAGATGGATTGAGAACCGATTTATGGGTCATGCCAGGTAATCACGATATGAGCAATGCCATTGGATTTCACAGACCTATGAGTCCCAAAAAGGATCCAGCTTCCATGATGGGCATTTATAATTTAATGTTTCCCGAAAAGCAGATTAAAAAATTTGACAGTAGTTTAAATCGTATTCATTATTCCAAAGATGTGAAAGGGGTGCATTTTATATTATTAAGCTTATACCCCGATTCGGCTGAAAGAGTTTGGATGGAAAATGATTTAAAAAATGTATCTGCAAGCACACCCGTTTTATTATTCGCGCATTCTATACCGGATGTGGAGCCGCGTTTTTTTCAAAATCCAAATGGACTTCATGACATTAATGAGGAAGATAAGTTTGAAAATTTAGTTCCTGAACGATACAAAGACGGCAAGGATGTAAAAGGTGAAACTGTTATTGAGCAAAATGGGTTTATAAATTTTCTAAAAAAACATCCTAATATCAAAGCTTATTTTCATGGTCATGAAAATTGGACCGAATATTATCAATACAAAGGGCCAGATAACAATGTGAATCTTACATGTATAAGAACTGATAGCCCTATGAAGGGCAGACTATCCGCTAAAGATGAAACTCAATTAGCCTTTGAATTAGTCTCCATCAATGCCAATACGGGGGCTTTATCGGTAAGAGAAATTTTATGGAATGCCAATAAAAATGCAACCCATTTTACGTGGGGTAAAAACATTACCATTTCCTTGAAATAAGAGAGCTTATAATTACTTAGTCCTAACAATTAATGCCACCGCTAACTTCAATTCGTTGGCCGTTAATCCATTTAGCATCTTCTGAACACAAGAATGCAATAACACCACCTAAGTCATCTGCAGCGCCCACTCTCCCTAATGGAGACATATTACCAAGCATAGCTTTAAATGGAGGATTATTGCGAATAGCTGCATTATTAAAATCGGTTTCCACTGGTCCAGGTGCCACAATATTGGATCTAATTCCTTTTGCGCCTAATTCCTTCGCTAAATATTTGGTCAAAATTTCCATCGCTCCTTTCATGGAAGCGTATACCGAATACCCAGGATTACTAAATCGTGTGGTACCAGAAGAAATATTAATGATACTTCCACCTTCATTCATGTGAGCAAGTAACTTTTGAGTTAAAAAGTAAACTCCTTTAAAATGAACGTTTAAAAATTCATCAAAAATGGTTTCCGTGACATCCACAAAGGGAACCGTTTGGCCCATCCCAGCATTATTAATTAAAAAATCAAAATGAGTATTTTCAAAAGTACTGGTAAGTGTTGATTGTACATTTGCTACAAAATTATCCAAGCTATTAAAATCACTCATATTTAAATGAATAGCGGCTCCTTTGACACCTAATTGCTGTAATTCTTTTACCGTGTCCTCGGCCATTTCCTTATTTTGATTATAAGTCACAATAACATCTATATTTTTCTTTGCTAAACTCAAAGCCATATCCTTTCCTAATCCACGACTTCCCCCAGTTACAATTGCTATTTTATTTTTCATAAATATTTTTTACAAATTTACGAAATAGTTTCATGAAAAAGAGTATGAATCATTTGTGAAAAAAGAATGAATTAGTATAGCTAAATCATATGATTTCTTTTACTAATATACATTCAATGTTAACTAATTATTACATTTTTATTATGTTTTCTTTAAAATCATATTAAGAAATAAATAATGTTAATTTTTTTAACAGAAAATCTTTTTTCTAAATTTTTGATGACTACCTTTGTGGCCTAAAACTAAAAAATAATGAAAAAATTTATTCTAATGCTTGCTGTTTTTGTATCAGCTAGTGTTGGTTTATTTGCACAAGAAACAACATCGGAAATTCAAGGTACCATTACATCTGGTACTCAAAAATTAGCTGGTGCTATGATTACTGCAACACATAAACCAACCAACACTGTTTACAAAACAACTACTCGTGAAGATGGTCGTTATAACCTACCCAATTTAAAAATTGGTGGACCTTATAGCTTAACAGTTTCTTATGTTGGCTATAAAAATGAATCACAAGAAGATATCATTTTGGAAGTTGGTCAATCATTTAAACAAAATTTTAGTTTAGTAGCTACTTCTACTTCATTAAAAGAGGTGGTTGTAAAATCAACTAATGATAAAATATTTAATAATAACCATAATGGTTCTCAGGAATTAATTACAAGAAATCAATTAGAGCAATTACCAACTATTAATCGTTCTATTCAAGATTTCGTAAAATTAGAACCTACAGCAAATGGTTTAAACATTGGAGGTAGAAGCAGCCAATACAACAACATGACTGTGGATGGTGCTAATTTTAATAACTCCTTTGGTTTATCTTCTTTATTAGGAGGTCAAACTGGGTCTCAACCAATATCCTTAGAAGCTATTGAGCAAATTCAAGTGAACGTATCTCCTTATGATATTAAACAAGGAGGGTTTGCTGGTACAGGTATTAACACAGTTACTAAGAGTGGTACTAACCAATTTAAAGGAAGTGTGTATACTTATCAAAAAAATCAAGATTATCAAGGTTATAATGTGGGACCTACCACAGTTACTAAAACTCCATTTAAATATTCTATTAAAGGAGCTTCTTTAGGTGGTCCAATCATTAAAAACAAGGTTTTCTTTTATATTAGTGCAGAACAAGTAAGACAAGATGCTCCAGCAACGAGTTTGTCTGCTTCTGATGCAAGTCATGCACCAGGCGGAAACTATTCACAAGCGAATGCTGATACTTTAGCTGCTTTAGCAAGTTTCTTGAAAACTAAATTTAATTATGATCCAGGTGCGTTTCAAGGATATTCTTTCCAAACGAATAGCGATAAAGTAACTGCTAAATTAGATTGGAATATTAACGCAAAAAATACATTTACTATTAAGTATAATTTCTTAAAATCTTTTGCGGATCAATTTGCTAGTACAAGCCGTCCAGGTAGTGGTCAAGTAACAGGGGGTCAACCAGGAACTTATTCTATGCCTTTCTTTGGAAGTGGTTATGTAATCAACAACAATTTCAATATTTTTATTGCTGAATTAAATACTCGCTTATCTAATAAGTTATCTAACAAATTACAATTTGGATATACTGCATTAAGAGATTACAGAGCACCACATTCAACAAGTAATACCTTCCCATTAGTAGATATCTTAAACAATAATAACATTTACACCACTTTTGGTTATGAAATGTATACTTACAACAATAAGTTAAATACTGATGTTTATCAATTTTCTGATATCGTAACTTATTATAAAGGTGCGCATGAATTTACTTTTGGAACACAGGATTATTACAGAAAATATCAAAATGCATTTGCACCAGGATATCAAGGGGTGTATCAGTTTAACTCTTTAACCGATTTTTACAATAGCGCTAACAATGGTTTAGCAAATGCGAAGAGTTATTATTTACAATATTCTGCATTACCTAATAATGAGTTCCCATGGGCTTATGCGGGTTCTACCGAATTAAGTGCTTTTGCTCAAGACAAATGGAGAGTATCAAACGACTTCACTGTTACTTATGGTATCCGTTTAGATAAAACGATCTATAAGCAAGCAATGACCGATAATCCATATTTTGATGCTTTACAATTTGAAGGTGGTAAAACTTATAATATTGGAAAAGCTCCAATGAATAATACGATCATTTCTCCTAGAGTTGGTTTTAACTGGAATCCAAAAGGAGACAGATCATTACAAGTAAGAGGTGGTTTAGGCCTTTTTGCAGGTCCTCCTCCTTTTGTTTGGATATCTAACCAAGCTTCTAACAACGGTATTCAATTTGGATCTTTCACTGTGGCTTCAAAAGCATTCAGTACCAATCCAGATGCTTATCGCCCTACTGCAGGTGCTGCGAACACTTCTTATAGCACAGCATTGGTTTCTCAAGACTTTAAATATCCTACCGTGTTTAAATCAAACTTAGCAATTGATAAGAAATTTGAAGATGGCTTAGTATTAGGTTTTGAAGGAACTTACTCTAAGGATTTAAATGCAGTATACTATTCTAACATTAACTTAAACGAATCAAATGGTTTTGCTTTAGGTGGTGTAGATAACAGATTACGTTACTTAACAAGTGTCGCAAATACTAATAAATATTACTATGGAACTACATTAGCAAATCCAAATATTGGTAATGCTATTTTAATGAGTAATACAAGCAAGGGTTATGTCTATACGTTAACTGCTAGAATTCAAAAAACGACACCAAAATTATCTACTGGTTTAGCTTATACATTTAGTAGAGCAGAAAATGCAGCAGAAGGTGGAAGTACTGCTTCTTCTTTATGGAGTGCAGCAACTGTAGCGGATCAAAATCCAAACTCTCCTAATTTAGGTTTAGCTTCTTATTATCAACCACATCGTTTGATAGCAAACTTTGCTTACCGTTTAGATGAGGGTAAAAACTTATCTACTTCATTTGGTGCAATTTATGAATTAAATACCAACGGTACTGCTTCTTATGTATACAATGGTGATTTAAATGGTGATGGTAACTCTGGTAATGACTTAATTTATATTCCTAAAACGATTGCTGATCTTAATTTAGTAAAAGTAGGAAGTGGTGGATTAGGAACAGGAACTACAGGTGTTACTGATACAAGAACTGCAGCTCAAATTTGGTCTCAATTAGATGCATTTATTTCAAACTCTACTTATTTGAATACACACAGAGGTCAATATGCTGAAAGAAATGCAACTGTATTGCCTTTCTATAGCAGATTAGATTTAAATATCACTCAAAGCATTAAAGTAAAAGTGGGTAAGGATAATCATACTGTAAAAGTATCTTTAGACTTAATCAATGCTGGAAACTTAATGAACAGAGATTGGGGTGCTTTGAAAGTATTAACTGCTGGAAATTTCTTGAAATATGAAGGTTTAGGTGCTGATGGTAAAACTCCATCATTCTCTTTCCCTTTCTTAACAGGAACCACTCCATTTACTCAACCATTCCAAAATTCAACAGGTATTGGTTCAAGATGGCAAATGCAATTAGGTGTTAGATATTTGTTTAACTAATATCATACATTTAATACATAAAGTTTAAAATTTTGAAAGGCCTCTCGAGAAATCGGGGGGCCTTTTGTTGTTAATATGAATTGCATCAAATTGTAGTTCTTTCGATAATAGAAAAAAGCGTGAACAATGTAAAAAATGACTAAAAAATTAAGTGCGCCACATTTTTTTTAGACCTAAATTTGCCTTCCAAACTTAAAATTTGATATATGGAAAATAGTACCGAAGGTAAATGTCCTTTTACAGGCGCAACAGCAGCACAAATGCAACCAAGTGCAGGTCGTGGAACTCGCAATACTGATTGGTGGCCTAATCAATTGCCTTTGAATATATTACGTCAACATTCTGATTTATCCAATCCATTGGATCCACAATTTGATTATGCAAAAGCCTTTGCTAGCTTGGATTTGCAAGCAGTAAAGAAAGATATATACGATGTTATGACTCAGTCTCAAGACTGGTGGCCAGCCGATTATGGTCATTATGGACCTTTCTTTATTCGTATGGCATGGCATAGTGCTGGAACTTATCGTACCACCGATGGACGTGGTGGCGCAGGTGCAGGAATGCAACGTTTTGCACCCTTAAATAGCTGGCCTGACAATACCAATTTGGATAAAGCACGTTTATTATTATGGCCTATTAAAAAGAAATATGGTCAACATTTATCTTGGGCCGATTTAATGATATTAGCAGGTAATTGTGCGTTGGAATCTATGGGTTTTAAAACTTTTGGATTTGCAGGAGGACGTGCAGATGTTTGGGAGCCACAAGAAGATGTGTATTGGGGAAATGAGCGTGAGTGGTTAGGAGACAAGCGTTATAGTGGCGATCGTGATTTAGAAAATCCATTAGCAGCGGTACAAATGGGATTAATATATGTGAATCCAGAAGGACCTAATGGGAATCCTGATCCAATTGCTTCAGCACGTGATATTCGTGAAACATTTGCTCGTATGGCAATGAATGATGAAGAGACAGTTGCGTTGATTGCAGGTGGACATACTTTTGGAAAAACGCATGGCGCTGCAGATCCTAGTAAATATGTAGGTAAAGAACCAGCAGGAGCTTCCATTGAAGAACAAGGCATGGGTTGGAAAAATACTTTCAATACAGGGAATGGAGTGAATACTATTACATCAGGTTTAGAAGGTGCATGGACAACCACACCTACTCAATGGAGCAATAACTATTTTGAAAACTTGTTTGGATTTGAATGGGAATTATCTAAAAGTCCAGCAGGAGCACATCAGTGGAAACCTAAAGCAGGAGCGGGTGCTGGCACAGTGCCTGATGCGCATGATGCAACATTATCACATGCACCAACTATGTTAACCACCGACATAGCATTAAGAGTGGATCCAGCATATGGTCCTATTTCAAAAAGATTTTATGAAAATCCAGATCAATTTGCAGATGCATTTGCAAGAGCTTGGTTTAAATTAACGCATCGCGATATGGGTCCTCGTGCACGTTATGTGGGCGCTGAAGTTCCAGGGGAAGAATTAATTTGGCAAGACCCCATACCAACAGCGAATTATAAAACAATTGATGCTTCTGATATTAGCGCTTTAAAAGCAACAATTTTAGCAACAGGGGTATCTGTTTCTGAATTAGTATCAACAGCGTGGGCGTCTGCTTCTACTTTCCGTGGATCTGACAAACGTGGTGGTGCAAATGGTGCAAGAGTTCGTTTAGCACCTCAAAAATATTGGGCTGTAAATAATCCAACACAACTTTCAAAAGTAATAGATGCATTAGAAGGAGTACAAAAAGAATTTAATACAGCGAATAAAGAAAAGCAAGTTTCATTAGCTGATCTAATAGTATTAGGAGGCGCAGCAGCGATAGAAAAAGCAGCTAAGGATGGCGGACACAGCATTACAGTTCCTTTTACTGCTGGAAGAACAGATGCTTCAGAAGCACAAACCGATGTAGAATCTTTTGGAGTATTAGAACCCTTTGCAGATGGATTCCGCAATTATGTTAAAAAGCACTCTGTCGTATCAACTGAAGAAATGCTAATTGATAAAGCACAATTATTAACGCTTACTGCTCCTGAATTAACGGTGTTAGTAGGAGGTATGCGCGTATTGAATACGAATTTTGACGGGTCATCAAATGGTGTCTTTACCAACCAACCGGGAGTATTAAGCAATGACTTTTTTGCGAACTTAATTGACTATAATACCACCTGGTCAGAAAGCTCAAAATCACAACAAACATTTGAAGGACGTGATCGCGCAACAGGAAATGTAAAATGGACAGGAACAAGAGTAGATCTTATTTTTGGTTCAAATTCTGAATTACGTGCCTTAGCCGAAGTATATGCTTGTGATGATGCAAAAGTCAAATTTGTACACGATTTTGTAGCTGCTTGGAATAAAGTCATGAATTTAGATCGTTTTGATTTGGCTTAAAGTTTAATGGCTTTAGTTTTGATTTAGTATTTACCTTTGTATTCACATGAAGAAAGGGATAGTCATATTATTATTACTTATTTATAGTGTTTCCACTATAGGAGCCACTATCAATATGCACTATTGCATGAATCAATTTGCTGGCTGGTCTTTGACGAGCGAGAAAAAAGAAAAGTGTGCAAAATGTGGCATGAGGAATACAGGATGCTGCAAAGACGAAAAGAAGCAAATCAAATTAACATTAGATCAGCAAAAGTCTTCCCTAAATCTTACGATAGCTGCCCCATTAGGCGTTGTAGAAAATAAAATTATTTCTCATCAAATCAACAAATTTGTTTCGCTCAACAATAATTACACCCTTCCTTATTTACATGCACCACCTTTGATTCCCTTAAAGGATATGCAAGTGTTTAATTCTACTTTTTTAATTTGATTTTAATTGACCATTGAATAGTGTTTCTATTTAATCATCAATTAATAATTAAAAAATGAAATTTCATACCTATTTACTTTTACTAAGTTTGACCATTGTCAATTTGGTCACCTATGCACAAGATGCAAAAAATGATAATATTATCCACACAAGTTTTAAAGTGTTTGGAGCTTGCGAGCAATGTAAAACTAGAATTGAATTAGCCGTTAAAATAAAAGGAGTGAAGTTAGGCATTTGGGATGTAGATACTAAAATGCTAACGTTAGAATACGACTCTATTCAGGTTTCTTTGGATAAAATTGAAAAGAGAATTATTGCAGTGGGACATGATTTAGTGGACAAAAAAGCAAAGGATATTATTTATAAAGATTTACCTGCCTGTTGTCATTATAGAGAAATGACAGATGAAGAAATGGCGCATGATGAAATTGAAAAAAAATTTAGAGGTGTTGTTTTGCAGGATAATAATAAAGGAAAATTTGAACCCTTATCTAATGCGAGTGTCTATTGGTTAGGGACAAGGGATGGAGTGGTAACCGATAGCTTAGGTGTTTTTACAATTAAAGAAAGCAAAAGCAGTAACCAATTAGTCATTAGTTATATAGGCTATAAAGCCGATACTATGACGATTGAGCCGGGAGGAGAAATGAAAGTAATCTTAGCATCTAAAGGGCAATTGAATGAAGTCACAGTATATAGTCGTCAGTTGGGAAGTTTTATTCCAATGGCAAGTGCCATACGTACACAAGTCATGACGGGCACCGAATTATTAAAAGCAGCTTGTTGTAATTTAAGTGAAAGTTTTGAAACCAATCCATCGGTGGATGTATCCTATAATGATGCTATGACAGGTTCTAAGCAAATTCAATTATTAGGATTGAGTGGCAATTATACGCAACTCACTATTGAAAATTTACCCGGTCCAAGAGGTTTAGCAACTCCGTTGGGACTGAACTCCATTGCGGGTCCATGGATTGAAAGTATACAGCTTACTAAGGGAGTAGGTTCTGTTGCTAATGGGTTTGAAAGTATTGCAGGACAAATTAATGTCGAATTAAAGAAGCCAGAAACAGCCGAAAAATTATTAGGGAATATATATGTTAATGAGATTGGTAAGACCGATTTAAATTTGAATCTTACTACCAAACTAAATACAAATTGGGCTACTGCATTATTACTACATGATAATTTTTTAAACAACGCAGTGGATATGAACGAGGATGGCTTTAAGGATTTACCAACGGGGAATGAATTGAGCTTAGTAAATCGCTATAAATATGATAATAGCAAAGGGGTGCTTGGACAATTTGGATTTAAAGTATTAAATGATAAAAAGTTAGGAGGAGAAATTGGCTTTGATCCTATTATAGATAAAAATACATTGAATCATTATGGACTATCCATTAATACAGAGAGGTATGAGGTTTTTGGTAAAATGGGATATGTATTTCCACAACAAAAGTATAAGAGTATTGGATTGCAAGTAGATGCTACAAGTCATCAACAAAATTCTTATTTTGGTTTTACAAATTATAATGCCAATCAACAAAGCTTTTACGGGAACTTGATATATCAATCTATTATTAATTCAACGATACACAAATTTAGGACAGGCATAAGTTTTCAGTATGATCATTATTATGAGGATTTTAAGAATACCAATTATGCTCGCAAGGAAATAGTACCAGGAGCTTTTTTTGAATATACCTATACACCCAATGAACAATGGAGTGTAGTTGCAGGCATTAGAGGAGATTACAATAATTTATACGGTGCATTTTTGACACCACGTTTAAATATGAGGTATGAGCCTTTTAAAGGGACAGCTATAAGGTTGAGTGCAGGAAGAGGACAAAGAACAGCTAATATATTTGCCGAAAACAATAGTGTATTTATAAGTGCAAGACAGGTGATTATAAATCCTGCTCTTGCAGGCGCTGCTTATGGCCTTCAACCCGAAATTGCATGGAATAAAGGAATCAGTATAGATCAAAAATTCAATCTTTTTAAAAACTCAGCGACTTTAGGGTTAGATTTTTTTAGGAACGATTTTGACAATCAGGTGATAGTGGATTTAGAAAATGCGAGAAGCGTGCAGTTTTATAATTTAAAAGGAAAGTCTTATTCTAATAGCTTTCAAGCAGAATTAAACATAACCCCCCTTAAAAAACTGGATGTTCGCCTAGCATATCGCTATTTTGATGTGAAGCAAACCTATAATGGAGTATTGCTGGATCGCCCTTTTATAGCGAAAAACAGAGCTTTTTTAAGTATTGATTATGCCACTGAAACTTCATGGAAGTTCAATTATACAGTGACCTATAACGGCAAAAAGAGAATTGTGAATACGACAGCTAACCCTTCCATCTTCCAGTTAGATGTTTATTCTCCAAGCTTTATCTTAATGAATGCGCAAGTGAGTAAAACAATGGGCAAAAAACATCCCATGGATGTGTACTTAGGGTCAGAAAACATTTCAAACATCATGCAAAAAAATACGATACTTTCGGCTAACAATCCCTTCAGCCCCTATTTTGATGCTTCTATGGTTTGGGGACCAACCACAGGAAGGATGTTGTATATGGGATGGCGAATGAAAATTAAGTAATGAAATAAGAAAATCAAATAAGCCCTTTTTGCATGTTATTAAACTATAATATGTTAAGGCATTGATAATTCGAAATATTTTACTTACACTTGCTTTATATTGGAGTAGTTATAACACAGAGATATTATAAATTTATTATGAAATAAAATATTTTTTTATGAAAGAAGAAATACTACAAAATATAGATCATCCAGAACAATTGGAAAAACTATATAGAAAAGATAATTCAGCTTTTATAAAATCATTTAATCAGATATACCCAGAGTATAAGAACCATCAAAATATTCAATTTTGGAATCTGCGACTTAACTATAAAGAAGAAAAAATTTCACTGGGGGTCAAAAAGGAATTGTGGGCGGTGGTCATTTTGGCTATAGTTGCAGGGTTGTATGCAAATATTTCAAATTTGCCCAAAGTGAATCCCGAGCTGTTTTTTTTAAAAAATACTTCTTTTGTGATTTTACCTTTCATGTCTATTTATTTTTTATGGAAACAACAAGTAGCTGTTCATAAAATAATAATTATAGGCGGTATCATAGCAACACTAGCTTTTTATATAAATATGCTTCCCAACGCGCCTCAAAGTAGTAGCTTGAACCTTGTTTATATACATATGCCAATGTTGTTATGGTCCATACTTGGGTATGCATATTTAGGTAATCATTATAACGATAATAATAAGCGAGTAAATTTTCTGAAGTATAATGGAGATTTTATAATCATGACCGGTGTTATTACACTTGCCTGTATGGTATTTAATGTTTTGACTTTTGGTTTATTTGATTTAATTGGTATTAAAATAGCTCAGTTTTACATGCAGTATATAGCCATTTGGGCGATTGGAGCCATTCCTTTATTTGCTACTTTTTTAATTCAAAATAATCCTAGTTTAATTAGTAAGATTTCACCTTTAATTGCTAAAATATTTACGCCATTAGTTTTTATTAATTTGTTTATTTATTTAATGACTATCATTTATACTGGCAAGTATCCATTCAATGACAGGAATTTACTTTTATTATATAATTTGTTATTAGTGATCGTATTAGCTTTAATATTCTTCTCTATTGCTGAAAAAAGAGAGGGAGAAGCAGATAAATGGAGCTATTTTATTTTGCTAGGGTTGTCTTTAGTGACTATTGCCATTAATATTATTGCACTTTCGGCAATTTCATTCCGAATTGCACAATGGGGTATTACACCCAATAGAATGGCGGTTTTAGGCGGTAATATTTTAATATTCATTCACTTACTATTAGTTTGTTGGAGTTTATTGAAGGTGATAAGAGACAAAGCATCGTCTCAAAGTATAAAAGATACTATTGCGAAATATTTACCAATTTACGCAGTATGGACATTGATTGTGGTGGCATTATTTCCGTTACTTTTTCAATGGAAATAATTTTCATAGAACTTTTTATATCGTATTGAAATGTATCAATTAATGAGAAATTTTAAATTCAATTACTAAATTGAACAGTGGTATTTTACTCAAATTTTTTACAGCGTGTACTATTGGTTCTGCAAATTTCACAGTATTGGGAACTTGAATACCAGTTCCTGCTTTTACTTCTTTATTAAAACGAGGGTCAGTTAATTGTACTTCATTTAATCGGACTACCAATCTTTGTGCATGACTATGTAATTCACGAATATCACCGGCATCTAATCTTTCCTCAAAAATTCTAAATTCATCATCTTCATAAACAGTTTTATTTTTCAAAGGCTCCACCCAACTTTCTGGATGTGTAAGTGGGGGATGATTTTTTTTAAATGCAATTTCAAAGTAACTCCCTGAATTTATTTGGTAAGATTCGTTTTCTAAAAAGACAGCAACTTCCCCGCGATCTAATATTTTGTTCCCTTTACTACTATTTACAATGGTTTTATCCAAAGCGGCAATGACTCTAGAGCCAAAATTTACAGAACTAGGATTGGCATGGTTTGTGATGTTATGACTCACTTGCATATAAGGGTTCTCGAATACAACCGAATCAAGGTTGTTAGGTAATTTATTTTGCCCATTTATGGTACTTATAAATCCTACCATCACAAAAAGCAGTAATACGTTTTTCATATAAATAAATATAAGATTATTTTATAAGATAAGCGATTAATGAATCAAAATAAAAAGGGTCCCTATATATCGTGACCTTAAGCTTACAACTAGTTCGTATAATAATTCCATTTGTAAGGAAGGATAGATTCGATACAAATTAATTCTCATTAAATTAGTCAGTATCAATAAATTTTCTAACTTCAATTCATGAATAAAATAGTTCCCTTTTTTTGTTTACTAATTGTAAATCAGCTTGTGGCACAAATGCCCATCCCTTCGTCGGGTAAAATTGTTAGGGTTGAAAACTTTGTCTCCAAATATGTTAAGGCAAGAAATGTAGATATTTGGTTGCCAGAGAATTATAATCAAAACAAAAAATATGCTGTTTTATATATGCAAGATGGACAAGGATTATACGATGCCAATATTACCTGGAATCATCAAAGCTGGGAAGTGGACGATGTAATAACTCAATTAATTGCAGAGCATAAAATAAAAGATGTCATTGTAGTAGGAATTTGGAATGGTCAAACCGAAAGGCATGCTGAATATTTTCCACAAAAGCCATATGACAATTTAACTACAGTTGAGAGAGACACTGTAACGGCACAATTACAAAGAGCTTCTAGAATAAAAGATGTTTTCAATCCTATATCTGATAAATATTTACAATTTTTGGTGACTGAATTAAAGCCATATATTGATAAAAATTATGCTACTTATATCAATCCAGAAAACACTTTCATTGCAGGAAGTAGTATGGGTGGATTAATTTCAATGTATGCCATTTGCGAATATCCCAATGTTTTTGGAGGTGCCGCATGTATGAGTACGCATTGGCCAGGTACATTTGCTACAGATAACAATCCGATACCTAATGCTTTTTTAAATTATATGAGCGCGCATTTGCCCAATCCTAAAAATCATAAAATGTATTTTGATTACGGAGATCAAACATTGGATGCAATATATCCACCTCTACAAAAAAAGGTGGATAGTGTTATGACTACTAAAGGTTATTCCAACTCCAACTGGATGACAAAGTTTTATCCAGGGGATAATCATAGTGAAGTTTCATGGAATAAGCGCTTTCATATACCTCTTACATTTTTATTAAAAAAATAATTAATATATTTTAATTTCTAAGATTACCTAGAATCAAAAAGGGTCCCGATATATCGGGACCCTTTTTGATAACTCTTTCGTTTTAAAATTATAGTTGCAAAGAACTAGAGATTCAAAACAAATTAATTTCTAATTAAATTAGTCAGCAGCATAAAATTTTCTATACAATTGACCAGTAATAAAAACAGCATTTGTGTCTTTATTCTTGTTAGCCCAAGCCTTAAATTTTGGATGGTCATGTATTGTTTTATAGTCTTGATCTGAAGCCCAATGCCCTATGGTACAACTTCTATAGGTTTTAGTGGTATCAGATGCATCTAATTTCATGTAGCTATAATAATTTTTAGGAAAACCTATTTCAGCCATAATTGCATTTATTTCTTTTAAGCTAGCAATATAGGTCTTCTCCATTTCTGCATTTTTAACATCATAAAAATGCACAGACGTAATCGCTTTTTGTGCAGAGGCTGT
>CANBSH010000035.1 GCA_947372105.1 Chitinophagaceae bacterium | reverse complement strand
AATGCGGTCGGGTTTCATGCTATTGAAAATTATGGTTTTTCGAAATTAGACAAATATTTAGCGAATTCGTTTAATGTTGCTGTTAAACTTGGCTTAGATTTGCTGTAATCCAATAATAAGCTAATTTAGCTAGGTAAATTTTTAAAGTTTTATATAACATCCGAATCCACTAGCTTAACATATTGAAGAAAAAGAGTATGACAAAAAACTGGTTTGATTTTTTACAACAATACATAAAGCTCACTATTAGCTTTATCATTTCATTTTGTTTGATTCGCCTATTCGAGTATACTTATATCGCCCATAAATCTTTTGTTCCAAACGCTTATTTATATGAAATAGCAGGATGGCTATATGATATTTGGTTTTGTTTCATTTATAGTGGGTTATTATTATTGCCAATGTTATTGATAGGCCAATGGAGTCAAAAAATAGCGCTAGTATGTGCGCATGTTATGAACTCACTTGTTATTGTTATTTACATCAGCTTATTGTATGTATTCTCTGAAAGAAACACTCCATTTGATCATGAATTATTTACTCGAAGTTTTGCGGAATCTTTAGCAACAGCAAAACAAATGGCTACGAGCGGATACTACGTTTTTATTCCCTACATAATTTTTTTAGGTATTTACTTTAGTGCTTATTTTTTGAAAATAAAAAACATTTCAATAGATAAAAGAAAAATAATTACATGGGGTGTAGTTGCAGTAGCGGCTATTTTATTGATACCATTTACAAATCCAACAGAAGATCATTTTAAAGAAGAAAAAGGCTACTATTTTACAACTAATAAATTATCCTATTGGATAGCAGACTCCTATTACTATTTAAAAAATTTACATGCGTTTGATGCAAGTAGATTAAGTGAGGAAGAATTAAAAAAAGAGATTCAATTTTATCAAAAAAATCAGGGTTTTCATTTTACAAGTAGTGAATACCCTCTATTAAGAGAAAATACACAACAAGATGTATTAGGCAGTTTTTTCAATTTAAATAAAACCACCCCTCCCAATATTGTTATTATTGTAGTAGAAGGTTTATCAAAGGATTTTAGTGGTGCCAACGCCTATGCAGGAAGCTTCACTCCATTCTTAGATCATCTATCCACCAAGAGTTTGGTGTGGGATCATTTTTTAAGTACTGCCCCAGGTACATTCGCGGCACATCCCGCGATATCAGGATCATTGCCTTATGGGAAAAGGGGTTTTTCCGTTATTAATGTAATGCCCAATCATCTATCGCTTATTAAAATTTTAAGAGCGAACGGATATCACTCAAAATTTTTAATAGGATTTAATCCTGACTTTGATAATATGGGCGGATATATGCGCCTTCAAGGCACGGACATGATTTTAACGCACTATAGTTCAAAGTATAAAATGATGGGTGTAGGAGAAGAAGGATGGAGTATGGGGTACCCTGATGATGCTTTATTTAATCGCAGTTTTGAAGTCATGGATTCGGTTAAAAAAACTCCTTACTTAAATATATATCATACAGGAACAACACATATGCCCTATTTGTTTGCACAACAAAATGAATATGGAAAACTGTTTGACCAAAAAATGAAACACATCCCCGATTCAAAAAGTATTAAAAAAACTTTGAAAGAATGTAAGCAAGTTTTAGTGACCTATATGTTTGCAGATGATTGCTTGAAGAATTTTTTCACTAGATATGAAAAAAGAACAGACTATAAGAACACGATATTTTTTATCATGGGAGATCATCATATTGGATCCTTCCCTTCCACCAATGGATTAGATGACTATCATGTGCCATTTATTGTGTATTCGCCTATGTTAAAAGCACCTAAAAAGTTTTATTCTATAAGCACGCATAACAATATAGCACCCACTATAACCAATTTGGTTTTAAATAATTATCCCAGCTTAAAAACAAGGCCATCTCAAGTACATTGGCTCACAGACCTGATTGATACTGCGGTGAATTTTAGAAATATACATTCTATGCCTTTTATGGAATGGAGTAGAGAAATCACCGACTACATATATAAAGACTATTATTTATCTGGGAAACAATTATATCAAATTAAAGCAGACTTAGATATTCAAAAAGTAAGGAACGACTCTGTCAAAACGCATATGACTAAATTGATTAACAACTTTAAATTAATCAACGATTATGTGACAAGTAATGATAAAATTTATCCTAAAGAGCAATCTATTGATACTGCTTCTAAAACGCTTCTTAAAGAATTTAATAATGCTCATGCCATAAACATAAATACTAAGAGTTCCGATATTACTATTTTACCTGAATTTAAAGTGGCCAAAGAATTCAAATATTTGTTTATTGAATTATCCGCAGCTATTAATCTGCAATTACCTGGATTGGATGATCAACCAGCTTATAGATTATCCTTAATTGATACCACTGGAGGCAAAAGGAACTTTGTTTTTTGGACTAACCACAACATTGTTCAAATGACGAAAGGAGATTACATTGAAAAGCAGTGGAACGAAACATCTACTACAGATATGTTTACTTTAAGTGATTATAAAAAGTATAAAAACTTGATTTTTGACTTGTCTTTTTTTAATAATGCAAGGCCTATTCAATTGCAAATGAAGGGACTACACCTCAAAGTTTATGGGATTCAATAATTTTTTGGAGAAAAATAATTATTGCACAGCCAACTTAAATTGATACCAATTGCTTACTGGTTCATTGATACCGGACCTATCCATTCCAGAAAAATTACCGCCTCCGCGCATTCCACCGCCACCACCTCCGCCACTCATTCCACCACCACCTCCTCCGCCTCTCATTCCACCGCCGCCGCCGCCTCTCATTCCCCCTCCCCCCATATCACCCATTTCACCACCTCTTCCAGATCCACCACCAGATGGTCTATTACCCATCGCCAAACTATTGAGAACGACACCCACACTTATGCTTGGGGCATTTTTGGCATTTAAATTTTTATCGTAAAAATTTTTAATAGGTATACTAGCTTCCATTACAAGGTTATCATAAATATCATAGTTCATGCCTATTTTAATAGGACTCATAGCAGACAATTCAAATACTCCATTTGCATTATTTAAAAATCCGAAACTTTTAAACATATTAGCTTCCATTAAACCAAGCTGTCTTGCATTATTGTCATTAACAGGATTTACTTTTTCCAAATTAGATCGAGGATCTCTATTCATAGGACCCCTATTACTTTGTCTTTCAACCAATGGAAAAGTAATACCCACCGATTTACTTTCTTTCCCTTTTACATCCACATAAATTGATATTCCTGCTCTTAGCATTCTCATCTGAGTTGTTTTATTACTCGATGCTACACATACATACACATTTTCATTGTCGTTGGTGATATTGAATTGAAGCGCTCCATTTTGACTTCCAAAACGAAGTGGCATTCCCCAATCTATGGAATTGCCATCTACATAAATTGGTGATTGCTGAAAATTACCAACAGCATACTGTTTAGCACTGCACCCTACTAAAAGTAAAATTGCAAAAGCGGGTAAAATTAATTTCATTCTTTATGATTTATTTTCCAACTACCTTATATTTTAAAGTATTGTTTTCAATGAATTCCTCGAAATAGATATTATCAGGAGAAACATAATATTTTTTATTGTTAATTACTACTGCTTTACAATCATTTGGTAAGGTTTCCAAAATATCGCCCACATTAAAATGCTTTGGAGAAGTAATTATAACTTCGGGAGTGGTAGTTGTGGAATTTGAATTGACATCTGATACTCCATTAGTGTTTAACACTCCATGTAAACCTGCGATTAAATACCATCTTGTCCCATCTTGTTTGATATACTCTTTATAATAAGTACCATTAAATTCAAAATAATTTTCGTTATTAATCACTACAATTTTAGCATCCTTTGGTAATTGAGGTATGCTTGCCCCCACTGGCGCTTCCACCACTTGATAAGTATTTTCATGTTGTTGGTAATAAATGCCGGTATGATAAAAATAGGGATAGCCTCCATAGTTGAATCCCCAATAACCATAAGGCAAAGAACCAATCATTAAACCAATTGGTGGAAATATGCTTCTATAATACCCTCCATAATAATCAAAAAATAAACCGTCATAAAAATAATAAGGTATGCCTCTAAAACTTATTCTTTGATAGGATCTAGGTAAACTTCTATAATAAGTATTTCCTACACTAACTCCAACACCCACTCGACCCACTGACGCAATATTTCTATTCATTCCACTATTTCGCACATTAAAAACAGTCCCTCCAAAACTTCTATTATATCCTCCCCCAAAACTTCTATTCAATCCGCCTGAAAATCCTGATCCACCAAATCCACCTCTGCTAAAACCACCGCCCCCTCTTCCACCTCTTTGTCCATAAGAGTTAGATACAGAAATGACAAAAAAAGCAATGACTAAAAATTGGACAGATAACAAAAAACGCTTTTTCATATTATAAATTTTTAAAATGAATAATGAACATCCTTAAAAAAAGGAATTAACGGTCTTCCCTTGGTATCATTGAATATCACTTATTGGACTACTAAATTATTCGTAGGTTTAAAGCTACGGAGATTAATAGAGAGAAAAAGCAAGAAATAGCTGATTTTAACAGTTCTTTTAAAAAAATTCTAAAAATGATGCTGGTCCATCAATTGCGAAAGTTTGGTCCCACCTAAAAGACTTCCCCCAAATTTACAAATATGCCTTTTGAGCCATCAGAACCAAATGCATAATCAATACATACATGTGTATCATTATGTCGATTAATTTTAAAACGGATGCCTGCTCCATATCCAGGTGCTATCACACTTAATTCAGATTTTATATCTTTTGAAAAAGACTGCGCATTTGCAAAAACAACTCCCCCCCATCGGTTATTACTAGAAACATTGAATCTATATTCAGATTCTAAATACATCATATTTCTTCCACGATACCTACCTTGTATATACCCTCTACCTGTATTATAATTATCATCCCAAGCAGTAGAAGGCAAAAATAAATAAGGAGGCTTTCCTGAAAGTGTTAACCAATTATAAGTCCAAATTGCTAAAACATTATTAGAGTGTTGTGGGAAATGAAAATATTTTCTGGCTTCTATTAATAAAGATTCCCAATTATTATCACTTCCTAAAGAAGTATAATTAGGGCGATACAAAATATTACCATACCATCCATTGGTAGGCGTTATGGGATTTGATCTTGAATCATAAAACAGCTTGAAAGCCAAGCCCACTGCCTTTTCCTTAGGAGCGTATCCATATCTTTCAAAAGAAGTGGTTCCTGTTGTTGGTTTATCTAATTCTTCAATGTTCCAATAGGAATCATAGAAAATTCCAAGTCCAGCATATAAATGAGAAGTGATGGACCTTGATACAGTCTGATGAAGCTTAAGGTAATTGTAATCTAAAGTATATCCATTATCAATACTTGATCTGGCTCCTAATCCATAAGTTAAAGAAGGATATTGTAAATATCTTAGATCAGTAAGAAAGTTATATTTTTTGTTTTTGGACCAAATATTAGTTTGAAAAGGGAGTAAGATTTGTTTGTTTTGTGTATAGGTGATACTAGTACTCACACTTGAAATTTTTTGATCTGCATCTTTTACTTCACCGTTATTGAACCCTAAACTATAATTCACTGCAGCTGCCCAATTAGTTTGCAAAGAATAACCAATTGAAGGCAAAATAGTGGGATGTATTTTTTCCTTAGGTTTAGGATTAGTAATAAGTGCCGAATCACTTTTTGGCGCACTCTTTTGAGCTTGTGCCAAAATGAAATTTGATAAAACCAATGTAATAAGTAGGCATTTCCTCAATTTCAAGCTTTGTTAGGTTTAAATAAAATCAGCACGTTAATTAGATACAATATTAAGTACAAAGTTTAATACTTTTTATTGAATTATAAAATAGTCAAATTAATCATTCTGTTATATCTTTATAATGACTCTTAAAATAGCTATTATGAAAAAAATAATATGGATGTTTTTGTTCGTGACTATGGCGTCAATGACTGCTCAAGCCCAAGTTTTACCATTGAAAGAACAAGCCAAAGTGATTGATGAAGTATTAGCCGATCGCTTGAATAATTTACTGCCTGTTTTAATGGAAAAAAATAATATTGACATGTGGGTACTTATTACAAGAGAATATAATGAAGACCCTATTGTTAAAACAATGTTGCCTGCTACATGGTTAAGTGCAAGACGTAGAACCATTATTGTATTTTATAATAATCCTGCAACCAAAGTTTTCAAAAAATTAGCTGTAGCAAGATATAATGTGGGAGATCAAATAGAAGCATCATGGGATATGAAAAAATTTCCTGATCAATGGGATGCTTTAAATAATATTATTGAAACCTATCATCCACAAAAAATTGGAGTTAATACATCAACCCATTTTGCACACGCAGATGGTTTAGATCATACTGAGTATGTTGAATTTACCAATAAATTATCTGCAGCTAATAAAGCTAAAGTAGTATCAGCCAGTAATCTTGGCGTTGCTTGGATGGAAACTAGAACGGCACGTGAAATGCAGTACTATCCTCAACTTAACAGCATTACGCATAAAATTATTGCAGAAGGTTTTAGTAGTAAAGTGATCACTCCAGGAATTACCACCACCGATGATTTAGTGTGGTGGTTTAGACAAAAGGTAAATGATATGGGATTAACAACATGGTTTCACCCATCTGTTGAAATTCAAAGAAACGATGATGCTGTGTTTGATCATTTGAAAGCATTTACGAATGTTGACAAAGACAATACCATAAGAACGGGTGATTTATTACACGTTGATTTTGGTATTACTTACCTAAGATTAAATACCGATGTGCAAGAACATGCGTATGTGTTGGCTCCAGGTGAAAAAGAAGCCCCTGCTTATTTGAATGAAGGATTAAAAACATCCAATCGTTTACAGGATATATTAACTAGTCATTTTAAAGAGAATCAAACAGGAAATGAAATATTAGCTGCTTCTTTAGCGCAAATGAAACAAGAAAATATTAATGGGAGTATTTACACCCATCCGCTAGGATTTAATGGACATGCGGCTGGACCTACAATTGGAATGTGGGATCAACAAAATGGAGTACCTGGAAGTGGCGATTACCCTATGCATTATAAAACAGCGTACTCTATTGAATTAAATTCAGCAACTTATATCAAAGAGTGGAAAAAAGATGTTCGATTTATGTTAGAACAAAATGGCTATTTTGATGAAAAAGGTTTTTGGTATATAGATGGTAGACAAACAAAATTGCATTTAGTAGGCGGAAAAAATAATTAAGATGACACATCCTTTAGGTATTTGCTTATGGTTTGATCATCAAGCCAAGCAAGCGGCTGATTTTTATCAATCCGTATTCCCGGGTTTTAAATCCTTATCGGAAAACCCATTAGCAGTTAATTATACATTGTATGGTCGCAGATTGATGCATCTCAATGGCGGACCCGGATACACCATCAACCCTTCTATATCCTTTTTTATAGAGACCCATGATGCTGAAGAATTACAACAAATTTGGGAGAAATTATCTGAAGGCGGTAAAGTGATGATGGCTATGAATACCTACCCATGGAGTCCAAAATATGGATGGTGCAGCGATCAATTTGGTGTTAACTGGCAATTGATGTTAACCGAAGGAAAGGATATTGCTGTGATTCCAAGTATGATGTTTACCCATCATAATAATGGCAAAGCTTATGAAGCCATTCAATACTACACTTCCATTTTTTCAAATTCATCTATTGAAGCAATTAGTAAATATGAAAAGGGAGAGCCTGATACTGAGGGAAATATAAAATATTCCAGATTTTATTTACAGCAATTAGCTTTTTCGGCTATGGAAAGCTCTATGCCACATGCATTTACCTTTAACGAAGCTGTTTCCTATATGATTACAGTAGATACTCAAGAGGAAATTGATTTTTATTGGAATCATTTTTTAGAAGGGGGTCAAGCAGGAAGATGCGGATGGATCAAAGATAAATATGGGGTTTCATGGCAAATTGTTCCGTCCATTTTAGGAAAACTAATGACCAACCCCGAAACTGCGCCTAAAGCCACTTATGCTTTTTTACAAATGTCTAAGTTTATTATTAGCGACTTGGAAAAGGCGACCGCTTCTTAATTGTACAATAAACTTTATCGTTGAACATCAAATGCTATTAAAAATCAGCTAATTTTTGCTTTTAAAATTTGATGGTCTAAGCCAACAATGGTAATTTTATAACTAAGAACAAACATTAGTTAGATGGAGAAAATTTTAGTGATTGGTGCGGGAGGACAACTAGGGACAGAACTTACAAAAGCTTTAGTAAATAGATACGGAGCAGACGCGGTTATTGCTTCCGATTTTCAAGAAAGTGTTCGCGGTAAATTTGATTATTGCAGTTTTAGAACATTGAATGTGATGGATAAAGAAGCTTCAGCTAAATTAATCCATGAAGAAAAAATTACTCAGATTTATCATTTAGCAGCAATCCTTTCGGCAACAGGTGAAAAAAATCCAATACAAGCTTGGGATTTAAATATGGGTGGTTTATTGTCGGTTTTAGAATTAGCAAAGGAATATAAAATAAGCAAAGTGTTTTGGCCAAGTTCTATCGCGGTGTTTGGACCAGACACACCCAAAGAAAATACTCCACAGGATGCCTTTAAAAATCCTACTACCGTGTATGGAATTTCAAAATTAGCAGGCGAACATTGGTGCGAATATTATTTTAATAAATATGGTGTGGATATTAGAAGCCTCAGATATCCAGGACTCATAGGATATAAGTCCATGGCGGGTGGTGGCACCACCGATTATGCAGTAGATATATTTCATAAAGCAGTGAATAATGAAAACTTTACCTGTTTTTTACAAGAAGATACTTACCTCCCAATGATGTATATGGAAGATGCGGTGAACGCCACTATAGAACTCATGGAAGCGCCGACTACTGCTATTAAAATAAGAACAAGTTATAATGTTTCAGGAATGAGTTTTTCTCCTAAAGAAATTTATGATTGCATCAAAATGCATCAACCTGATTTTAAAATTAAATACGAACCTGATTTTAGACAATCCATTGCAGACAGTTGGCCAAAAAGTATAGATGATAGTGCTGCACAAAATGATTGGGGATGGAAAGCAAAATTTGATCTTACTAAAATGAGTGCCGAAATTTTAACTAAATTGCCAGCCTACTTTAATTATAATACGAAATAAAATTACGATATGTACGAACAATATAAATCCTTTATTAGCAAAGAAATTGAATCTATAAAGGAAGCAGGGTTGTTTAAAAAAGAACGTGTGATTACTTCCCCGCAATCATCGGAGATTACTATTCAAGGTGGTCAAAAAGTATATAATTTTTGTGCTAATAATTATTTAGGATTGTCTTCACACCCAAAAGTGATACAAGCCGCTAAAGATGCTATAGATACGCATGGATTTGGAATGTCATCGGTACGTTTTATATGTGGCACCCAGGATATACATAAAACTTTAGAAGAAAAAATTTCAACATTCTTAGGAACAGAAGACACTATTTTATATGCGGCAGCATTTGATGCGAATGGCGGCGTGTTTGAACCCTTGTTAGGTGAAAAAGATGCGATCATATCGGATGCGTTGAATCATGCTTCTATTATTGATGGCATAAGATTATGTAAATCGATGCGCTATAGATACGAACACAATTCGATGGAGGATTTAGAAGCAAAATTACAGCAAGCCATTGCAGAGGGTGCTCAACAAAAAATGATTGTTACAGATAGCGTGTTTTCGATGGATGGGACGATTGCACAATTAGATAAAATAGTTGCATTGGCCGAAAAGTATGAAGCATTGATAATGATAGACGAATGTCATTCCTCCGGATTTATGGGTAAAACAGGAAGAGGAGTGCATGAATTGAAAGGAGTGATGGGGAAGATTGATATCATTACAGGGACCTTAGGAAAAGCATTGGGTGGTGCCTCAGGTGGATTTACTTCAGGCCGAAAGGAAATCATTGACTTATTAAGACAAAGATCTAGACCTTATTTATTTTCAAATACTTTAGCCCCATCAATCACAGGAGCTTCCATTGCTGTATTTGATTTGTTGTCAAAAACCACCGAACTACGTGATAAGCTAGAGGTGAATACAAAGTATTTTAGAGAGAAAATTTTGGCAGCAGGATTTGATGTGAAACCCGGAGAACACCCTATAATACCTATCATGTTATACGATGCAGTGGTATCCCAAAAAATGGCAGAAAAATTATTAGAAAAAGGAATTTACGTAATAGGTTTTTATTATCCAGTCGTAGCTAAAGGACAAGCACGTATTCGAGTTCAAATATCTGCAGGTCATAGCATGGACCAATTAGATCATGCGATAAAATCATTTATTGAAGTAGGAAAGGAATTAGGAGTGATTCAATAAAATCAATTCATGTTAATCTTTGATAAACGATTTATAAAAGGAAATCATTCTATTTAAATCACTTTTCCCAATACGTTCATCAATACCATGAAATCCTTTCATGTCTTGAGCTGCAGAAAAATTAAGAACTGCTTCACTATTGTTTCTAAAATATCTTGAATCGGTAGCACCAATCATTAAATAGGGCGTTACAATCACATTAGGAACTGTCTTGTTAATGATGCTTTCGATTTTCTTAAACGCAGCGCCATCAAAAGGAGTGACAGCAGAAGGTTCCATCAAGGAAATAGTTTGTTTTTTAACTTGAACTCTATCATCATTAATAGCTTTGGTTACAAATGCAACCACATCATCACTAGTTTGACCAGGTAAAATACGACTGTTAAACGTAGCCTTCGCTACAGAAGGAATCACATTATCCTTTATGCCCGCATGAATAATAGTAGGCACTAAAGTAGTATGCAACATGGCATTGGTTTCTTTTGATTTTTCCATGCCTTTCATCACTAAGCCATTAAACAACCAAAGGTTGCTTAATACTAAACGTTTTGTGAACGATTCTGCATTTTTAGTACGATTTAATAATTCTTGCACTGTAGGAGTAATACTACCGGGCATTTGATGTGCTCTAATATTTTCAATCGCTTTATTTAAAACATCAATAGCAGTTTCAGGAGAAGGCATGGAAGAGTGTCCTCCTGGTATTTCAACACTTAAGTCAATATTGGTATACCCTTTTTCATTCGTTCCAACAAGTGCCACCGATTTATTTAAGCTTTTAAAATGTTGAGAATCAATTTGACCACCTTCATCTAATACTAAAGCAGGTTTGATGTGATTGTCCTTAAACCATTGGCTATAAATTTTAGTACCTCTTTTACCTGAAATTTCTTCATCGTGACCAAAGCATAAATAAATAGTTCTAGCAGGTGTATAATTTTCTTTTAATAATTGCTCAGTGGCTTCTAATATAGAAATCACAGCAGCTTTATCATCCACTGCACCTCTACCCCAAATAGTATCATTTTTAATCATCCCGCTAAAAGAAGGCACTTGCCATTTTTTTTCGGCAGCAGCTTCTACAGGAACTACATCCATATGCCCCATTAACACATAAGGCGCCAAGGTGGTATCCTTACCCACCCACTTGTATACATAACTAAATTGATTAAATGATTGTCTAGACAATTTTTGGTGAATAGTTGGATACGTAGTTTCTATGAAATGTCTGAATTTCAAAAATTCAACAGTATCAATCGCTAAAGTATCGCCAAATGAAACAGTTTTAATTTGAATAGCTGCACTTAAATGTTGCGCAGATGAATCCGAAACAGCTGTTGTATTTTCAACAGTATAAGTAGGAAGGGCTATTGTTGAAGTCATTGTTTTAGTGATTAAAACAACCATTAATAAAAGAAATGCCCCTAAAGCGATTTTAAGAATTTTCTGGATCATTATATAAATTTGAGATGATGCCACAATTTACAAGAAATAATGAAAACAATAAAAGAGATTAAAGTCATATTTGTTAATTTAGTAGCACAATATGACATTACAACTAGCCTATCATTTTTCCCCCACCGAATGGGGACTCATCCTATTCGCAGCTTTTATTATAGGATTAACCAAAGGTGGTGTGAAGGGAGTGGATATGCTCAGTGTGACCGTCATGGCCATTGTGTTTGGCAGTAAAAGTTCCACTGGCATTGTATTACCACTCTTATGTTTTGCAGATATTGCTGCAGTAGCCTATTATAATAGACATGCTCAATGGAAATACTTTTGGAAAATCACCCCTTGGATGGCGATTGGCGTATTAATGGGAGTGTATTTTGGGAAAGAAATGAATGAAGTAATTTTTAAAAAAGTGATGGCTGTGATTATATTAATTACTATTGGCATTGTGCTTTATATGGAATATCGTAAGTCAAAAGAAATTCCTCAACATCCACTATTTGCTGCAAGTACTGGATTAGCCGCAGGCTTTACCACTATGATTGGGAATTTAGCAGGTGCCTTTTCTAATTTGTATTTTTTAGCAATGCGTTTAACCAAAAATGATTTTATTGGAACAGCTGCATGGATATTCTTATTTATGAATTTATTTAAACTCCCCTTTCAAGTATTTTATTGGAAGAACATTACAGCAGCGTCTTTTAAACTTGACCTGGTATTAATTCCAGCTTTAGCAATTGGATTTATAGCTGGAGCGAAATTGGTTAAAAAAATAGAAGATGAGCAATACCGAAAAATAGTAATTGTTCTTACTTTAATAGGATCGGTGATAATGTTGTTGAAGAACTAAGTAAGGATTTATTTTTGCTAGTAATTAAAAAATGAAGAAATTTAACAAATTAGAAAATAAATTTAAATGCCGGAAATAACGATTAAACCTGTTCTTATAAAAGATATTCAAACCCTTCAAAATATAGGTCGACAAACATTTTCAGAAACTTTTACAGAGAGTAACACAGCTGAAAATATGCAAAAATACTTGGAAGAAGGTTTTGCAATACAAAAATTGACTTTAGAATTGCAGAATGAAAATTCCAAATTTTACTTCGCACAATTAGAAGATGAAGTGTTGGGTTATTTAAAAATAAATTTTGGAGCAAGTCAAACCGAATTAAAGGATAACAAAGCAGTTGAAATTGAGCGCATCTATGTATTGCAAGCTTTTCAAGGAAAAAAAATTGGCCAATTATTATATGAAAAAGCGATGCAAATAGCAAAAGAAGTGAAAGCAGAATATATATGGTTAGGTGTATGGGAAGAAAATAATAAGGCTATTCATTTTTATACCAAAAATGGATTTGTTCCTTTTGATAAACATATATTCAAATTAGGAGATGAGGAACAGACCGATATTTTGATGAAATTAGAACTATAAAGATGGATCAAAAAGTAACTGACTATATAAATAAAGCTAAGAAGTGGAAAAATGAAATGGCACTGCTTAGAGGCATACTGCTAGATTGTTCTTTAGAGGAATCTATCAAATGGGGCAAACCTTGTTATGCATTTAACAATAGTAATATTATCATCCTACAAGCTTTTAAGGAGCATTGTGATTTAGGATTTTTCAAAGGAGGCTTATTAACTGACATCAAAAAGAAACTTGTAAAGGCAGGCGAACATACCCAACTAGGGAGACAATGGAGATTTTTAAATGAAATAGAAATTGTAAAATCTAAAACATTAATTAAATCATATGTAAAAGAAGCTATTGAGATAGAAAAAAAGGGAGAAGCCATCCTTCCAAAACAAGAACCAGAACACATCATTGTTACAGAACTAGAACAAATTTTTAAATCAAATAACGAACTTAAAAAAGCATTTAATAATTTAACGCCCGGTCGTCAACGTGCCTATTTGATATTTTTTTCGGGGGCTAAACAATCAGATACAAGAATAGCTCGAATTCATAAATGTGCCCCTAAAATTATGTGTGGCAAGGGTATGAATGATTGTACATGCGGACTTTCAAAAAGAATGCCTCAATGCGATGGATCACATAATAAATTAAAATAAATTTTAATTTACTGAATCTTCCATACTACCGCCAGGTTCTTTTTGTTCCTTTTTAAATTCTAGTTTCCCGAATCTCCAAGTAAAACTAATTCCAAAAGAACGAGAAGGTACATATCTAATGGCATTTGAAGTAAAATTAGGACCAGTAATTAAAGTTTGTTGTTTAATGTATTCAGCAAAAGGATTATTGGCAACAAAACCTAAGCTACCCTTACTATTCCAGAATTTTTTTCTAAAAGCAATGCTATAGGTGGCATTTGCAGGATATTTTCCTTGAACCTCATTTCGTGCAGAATTAAAATTTCCAAACCATTCAGTCACTAAATCTTTTGTAAATTCATAGGTCAAATTAATATTTGCACGATAGTTCTGACTTGTTGTATTATAATTTTGATCAATACTATTATAAATTTTACGATAATAGTAGGATATATTAGTTCTTACATTTAAAGATTTTCCAATTTTCAAATCACTAAAAATATTAATTCCTGTATTTTTCTCTAAACCTATATTGCGACTTTGGCTAACATTTACATTATAATAAATGCTGTCCCCCGCTTTTAAACTTGGATAATAGGTGACATAAGGTTGAATATCTTGATCCGAATTGCGTTCAAAAACAGAAACCATCCATGATCCAACTTCCTTCATTTGATGTGTATATGTCAATTCCACGCGCTCCCCCTTTTCAGGTAATAAAAACGGATTTCCCTCGGTCATATTTTTAGGATCTGTTGTGTTGATATATGGATTTAGCTCCTCATAGCCAGGTCGATTAATTCTTCTTGAATAACTAAATTTTATATTGTCATCCTCTGCAATATTTTTTTTGAAAAATATAGAAGGGACTACATTATTATAATTAGGTAGTATCTTTTGATTAGAGGAGGAATAGATAGCATTAATGTCTGTTTGTTCAAATCGTCCTCCTAATTTAACATCTACAATATTTTTAATTGGGAACTCTAATTCAGCATAAACTGCTTTCACTTTCATATGATAAGCAAGAGAATTAGATAAACTATTATTTTTAATGGTTGACTGATTGGATAATAACTTAAATACGTCTGTATTACTATTAATATCCATGGTTGTTAGTTTACCACCTATATTAAATTTCACTTTATCTGAAATAGGTTCAGCATAATCTATTTTAAACTCAGATTCCTTTTGAATAGAAGCTAAAATATTATTACTACCATACACTATATTATAATTAGGAAGAGAAAACTGCGTGGCTTTAGAAGTATTGTCGTTATTTGATTTTCCTTGATTGTAAGCGATTTCTAATTCTCTATCTTCTTTATCAAATGTTCGTTTATAACTTGTACTAAATTCACTCCCTGTTGCTTGAAAATTATTATAAGTTTGATTTTTGAGTAGGTTACTTTGCGACAAAACGCCAGCAAAAGATTGACTCCATAAAGTTTGATTATTGGACCCTGTAGCATCAAAACCAAAATCACTAGTATTATAGGACGCCGTGAATGCATTCTTTTTCAAATATGTCCAATCTAAGTTTAATCCAGAATGCATGCCATGACGTTTAACATCGCTACTACCGTCTTGTTGAAGATAATTAGTAGCATGATTTAAAGAGTCGGTGGTGACTCTATACATTGTCATTGGTGTGGCAGATAATAATCTTTGATTAGTAGCTATAAACATGTTGGCACCAAAATTATTATTACGAGCAGTTAAATTTAATGATCCATTTTCAATCTTAGTTCCAAGACTTGTATTTAAATTCCCATTATAGCCTTTCGTTTTATTCTGTTTTAGAATAATATTTATGATACCTCCAAGTCCGTCTGCATCGTACTTTGCACCTGGGTTGGTAATCACTTCTATTGACTTTATTTCACTCGCAGGGATAGATTGTAAAACATCGGTGATATTAGATCCAAAAGCCACACTAGGTTTTCCATTTATTAAAAATCGAATACTTGAAGTGCCTGATAACTGAACATTGCCATCAATATCCACCGATACCATGGGTATCTTCTTTAAAATGTCTGTAGCTACGCCGCCTTGACTGCTGATATCTTTTTCAGCATTAAAAACCATTTTATCAATTTTATTGTCAATTAATCTAGTGCTATTTTTTACGACTACTGCTTGTAGCTGACCAGAAGATCTTGAAATTGAAATAGTACCAAGATCTATTTTATAATGTGTATTGTCAATTTGTATGTTATCTAAAGTGATTGTTTTTGTGCCTACAAATTCAATATTTAATTTATAAGTGTTGGTATCAATACCTTTAATTGAAAATTGTCCTTGCGCATTAGTTGTAGCACCATTGATGGCCTTTGCATTACCTTTTTTAAATAAAATGATGGTGGCATATTCCAATGGGGATTTAGAATCTGCATCTACTACTACGCCTATTATTTGTCCATTACCTTTTGAAGACTCTATTTTTTGAGAAAACGCTGTAGGAATGAAACTTATAAATATAAGAAAAGAAAATAATGTTTTGTTCATCTAATTTATTTGCGCAAAGCTAATAAATTAACTACCCCACTATGCCATTTTGTATTTAAAATACATAAGCGGTAGCATCATGGTTCCCTATATTTTTGTTAGCCAATTGTAAATATACTCAAGTACTTCTGGCTCAATAGTGTTTTCTAATTCGCCATATTCTTGAACCGTGCATTTGGTGCACTTTTGAAACAAATGATTCAAGTTATCAAATTTCATAGTGGTCCCTTTTTTATTCCCCGCTTTTTTTAATCCTAATTCAATTGCTTTTAAGTTAGCATCAGCAGGCACTTGAATATCAGAAGATCCATTGATAGCAAGTACGGGGCATTTTAATTTTTGCAAAGCAATTTGTGGATTATAAGAAGCAAAATACTTCCACCACTTGGTAGAAAGTGTTTCACTCATAGTGGTTGCAAATTTATTAATATCCGATTCGGAACTTATATTAGTGGTTGCTTTTACTAAATTTTTATCGGTATTAGAATACCAATTTTTCACTATTTCAATGGCTTTAGCATTAGCGTCTTGTATACTATTTATTGAAACAATGGTTTTCATTAAATTTTTATACAAGGGTATATAAGTATTAATGGCTTCTTGCGATATGCCAGCTGATTTTAACACCATTTCATTTTGCATTGCCATTAATTCGCCAATTTCTACCCCAGGGCCCGCCAACAAAATCACAAATGACACTGACTTATTTCTTACTGCCACCATGGGCGCAATAAGACCCCCTTCACTATGGCCTAGTAATCCTATTTGATTGGTGTCAATCATAGGTAAATTTTTAGCATAGCGAATGTGTTCTTCTACATCCTGCGCAAAATCTGCTGTAGTGCTATTACTAAAGTCCCCTGTAGATTTTCCAGCACCTCTGTCATCCACTCTTAAAACTGCATATCCTTTTTTGGTAAGATAATCAGCAATTACCGCAAAAGGTTTATGATCAAAAATAGTTTCATCCCTATCCTGTCTACCACTACCGGTAATTAAAATGATTAATGGAAATTTTTTATCCTCTTTGGGGTAAGTTAATGTTGCACCATAACTAAGCTTCGTCTCATTTCCTTCATACACAAAATCCTTTACATTATAGGCAAAGGGAGGCTTTGGTGTTTGAGGTTTTATAAATATCTTTTCTTCTTGTCCCTCTTTAACTGTCTCCATATTCAATGGGAAACTCATGCCAGATTGAGACCAAGCTCCATCCACTTTATCACCAGACATATTAAGAGAACCAGAATAACTTGCTCCAATCATTTTAATCTCGACAGATAATTGATTGTTTAGTAATTCGGTTTTAGAAGAAGCTAACCCTTTTACTTTTTGTGCAGGGATATCCCAATTAGAAGAATAGGTTTTATCTGCATTTTGAATAAGGTTTAATCTTAATTCAATTTTTTGGCCACCTGCATTTAAAACGCCAGACCATTTATGTAAAACATCCTGGCTGATACAAAACAAAGATTGAAAACCTACAAGTATTAAAAGAAAAGACTTTTTCATAGTTTACTATTCAAGGTAAGAAATTGGAAAATTAATGATAACTAATGCCTTCGTTAAATTTAAATAAAGAATATTCCTTTCCTTTTAAATAACCAGGCACATCTGATAATTGCTTTTCAACCGCCATTTCTGAAATAGGAGTTGTAAAAGGCATTTTACCAGTAGGATTAAATTTACCCAAAACAATATCAAGTAAGGCTTCATTAGTGGTTCCAAAAGTAGCAATCACTCCTTTGATATTTTTCTTAGTTTGATCATTATAAATTTCATCAATCACCCAAGGATTGGTGTAATTAATCGCCAAAATAGTAGGCTTTTTACCAGTAAGTGTGTTTACATAGTTAACGTCAACCGAATTTTTAGACATGTTTAGATACAAAGTAGATCCATCCGATTGAAATAAGGCTTTTGCACCAGGGGTAAGCCATAAAAGAACATAATCTGCTTCTTCGGGTGTTTTTACAAATTCTACATCATACTTACTGTCTTTGGATTCATATACAACACTTGGACTTGTTGCACCTCTTCTTTGAAAATAAGATTCAAAATAAATTTTAGTTTTTGGTTTGAGAGGAAGCGTTTTTGTTTCATTTCTCAGTAAGACGATAGATTTACGCATTGCAAGATCACCTCTTGCTTGAAATTTTGCGTTACCCACAATTTTTTCTGCAGCATCTTCATCTACATAAGGATTTTCAAAAAGACCCAATGCAAATTTTTCCATCAGTAAACGAGACACTGAATTATCAATAAGTTTCATATCTACCATCCCCGACTTCACAGTTTCTAATAATTTAGTAGGATCTCCTGTACCAGAAAATATATTAACGCCCGCTTCTATTGCTTTTTTATAACGCTCAGGAATAGTAATATTTTCTACCCCCCATGGCATCATATCAATAGGCCCAGTATCTGAATTAATTATTCCATTAAACCCTAAACTATCTCTAAGCAAATCATGAATCACTTCTTTATTATAAGCATACGCTACTTTTTCATACTTCGTATCCTGCGGAATAGAATAATAAGGCATGATAGATGAAGTCCCTGCTTTAATTGCAGCTTTAAAAGGAATTAAATTATTTTGAAACATATTACCTGGGAAATGTTCAAACTTACCCCATTCAAAATGAGGATCTTGGCCACCCACACCTGCTCCGCCACCAGGAAAATGTTTAGTAGTCATTGCGACCGAATTGCTAGATAATTTTGTTCCTTGAAATCCTAATACCACTTCGGTAATCATCTTTGCAACCCAATCGGCATTTTCACCAAACGTACCTTCAATCCTTTGCCAACGGGGCTCGGTAGAAAGATCGGCCATATACATGTACCCTTTTCTTAAACCCACCGCAGCCCATTCTTGTCTTGCTATATCGGCAAACTCGCGTACTAATTTTAAATCGCGCATAGCAGATAAACCCAACTCACCAGGCCAGTTTGAAAACACCGTAGCACCCACACTTAAACCAATAGAGGCATCTTTAGTAATATGATTTCTGGGATTAGAAGCAATAATTGCAGGAATACCTAAGCCATCACTTTCGGCAAGTGCTTGTAATTTATTGGACCATTCGGCAGTTAATCTGGCACTTACATTGGCACGTAAAATAAAATGACGAAGATGAAATTGTTTAATTCCCTTGGTTGCGCCCACCGAACTCATCATAGGAAATGCAAGTGGCTTACGCGTAAAAATATTATTATTAGAAATTTGATCTTCTTCATTTAAATCACTTGAAGGTTTAATAGCATTATCTGTTGGAGCATTAATTTGTGCGGAACGTTCACTCTTTAAACGAGACGTACTAATAAGCATAAAGCCTACTTTTTCTTCCACACTCATTTTTGAAAGAAGATCCTTAGTACGTTCTTCATTGGACAAACGCCAATCTTCATATTTATCTAGTTTTCCGTTTTTGTTGAGATCCTTAAATTGAAAGCCACCTTCATTTATTAATGGAGCAGATCTATGACCTAAAATAGGTTGTGTGATTTTTTTGGTAGAGGCTGATTGAGCAAAACCAACAACAGAGGACATACAAAGACATAAAATACAAAGACATAAAATAAAATAATTCTTGACTCTCATAAACTATCGTTTTAGCATTTAATCGTGAACACTATATTGCTTAAAAATTAAGCACATTGAAGTTAATCCATTTTTAATAACAAAGTATTTAAAATAGTTTAATAATAGATAGGAATAACTATATGTAAATTAAAAGGTTATATATTCTCAAAATTTTTGTACTTTGGTAAAACAAAAAAAGAATTCAATAATATGAACAGAGTACAAGTAATTTTAACCCTAGATATGGAAAACCTTCCTAGTAATTTTCCTGAATTATTAAAGCAAGAGCAAGAAGTAGTTGCTGATTGGAAAAAGCAAGGATTTTTAGAGCATTTATTTTTAAGACAAGCTAAAAATGGCGCAGTCTTAATTTTTAAAGATGTGGAAGAGGATCAGGTTAAAGCATTAATGGAAACACTTCCTTTTTATCAAATCAAAAAAAGTATTGAATATTTTAATTTGATACAACAGTTTTAGTTAACAGAAACTTCAACTGTTTTACCAAGTCCAAATTCAAGTAGCCTGTATAAAGTAGATAGTTGAATATCTGTTTTTCCATTCTCAATTCTAGAGATGAAACTTTTTTTTGCTCCAATTTTATCTGCTAATTGTTCCTGCGTCATTTTAGCATTTTTTCTTTCTTCTTTTATTAACTCTCCAATAAGAAAGGCTTTTGCTTTAATTTCAAATTCAGTTCTACTCTCTGAACCTTTTGCACCATAACGTCCAGTTAAATGCTCATTAAAATTTGTAATATTAGTTTCTTTCTTTGCCATTACTTATTTATTTAGTAGTACTGAAGCTTTTTTATCCTACTTTACAAAGTTAACTTAAAATGGAACTTTAATAAAAATATTTTAACTACTTTATTAAAAATGAATATCTGAAGGAAAATGAATAGAAAACAGCGTATTTATACGCTGACAAGAAAACCCTAACTCACTAATAACCAATAAAAAAGCCCTGTCCCGATTTCTCGGGACAGGGCTTTTTTATTGTGCTCCCCTTACAGACGAAAGATGCAAAAATAATGCGATGATTGAGTATGTGACTATCAGGAAATTAGAGGGTAGAACTGGTGTCAAATTTGGATAAAATGTACATTTTGGTGTAACAAATAACCCGATATATCCGTTTAAGGGAATATGAAAAATAGATTATACTTTATTGACCACATTAGAGTTTTTGCATTTTTACTGCTAATCCTGTTTCATAGCGCATTGCCATTTGTAAATTATAATTGGGAAGTGAAGAATGAACAAAAATCAGAGATACTACTAAGTATTGTATTATGGTTTCATCAATGGAGATTGCCTTTACTTTTCTTTATTTCAGGAGTAGGAATATATTTTTCATTAAAAACTAGAAACATTTTAAAATTCACAGTTGAAAGGTTTAGAAGGCTTTTTATTCCTTTAGTGTTTGCAATGTTATTTACCATACCTATTCAAGTGTATGTTGAATATTTGCAAAAAGGACGTGTAACTGGAAGTTACTTTGAATTTTATCCTTCAGTTTGGAATTTTGTTCCTTACCCAGATGGTTCATTAACTTGGAGCCACATGTGGTTTATTGTGTATTTATTGACCTTTATTTTACTATTAATTCCATTGTTATCTATTCTGAAAATAAAAATAATAGAAAAATATAAAGACAGTTTTTCAAATGTATTGTCAAGCAAGTATCTCATTTTTTTAGTCTTCCTAATTCAATATTATATTTATTATCAGTTTTATTTAAAGTATCCAGAACAAGGAAGTTTAGTGGAAGATTGGTTTGTATTCAATTCTTCAATTTCTTATTTAATTTTAGGGTATCTATTAGCTAGCAGTAATCAATTTTGGGATAACTGCGAGCGTTATAGAAAAATAAGCTTGTCATTAGCAGTAGTAACAAGTATAATACTTTTTATAAATTATTATTTACCTAACGCACTACCTAAAAAAGAGGGGATGGACGCTCAAGTATACTTTTTACTAGATGCACTACAAATTTGGAGTATTATTTTGACCATAATAGGATTTACAAAAAAACACCTAAGCAATTCATCAAGTATTTTGCAATACTTAAACCAGGCGGTATTCCCATTCTTTATCATTCATCAAACCATCATAGTAGCCATTGGTTATTGGATAGTAAAATTGAAGGTTTCTATTTTGATAAAATACCTACTATTGTCCATCTGCTCTTCCATAGTTATTTATGCTTTATATGAATATATTATAAGAAGAACCAAATTGACTAGGTTTTTATATGGAATGAAAAACCAATAGATGCAACTACCCTAACTCACTGACAGCCAATAAAAAAGCCCTGTCCCGATTTCTCGGGACAAGGCTTTTTTTGTGCTCCCCTTTTGCAACAAACTTGCAACACTTGGAAATTTAATATTAAACTAAAGGAGCAATGTCCTTAAGGCTTTCTTGTTGTCTTGCTCTTTCCCAATTATCCATTAATTCATTTTGATGAATGGCTGTCCACTCTGAGACT
>CANBSH010000034.1 GCA_947372105.1 Chitinophagaceae bacterium | reverse complement strand
TTATTTTCAAGATTTTAGAAAATAGTTGGGTTAATAGTCTGTTTCTAAGTTTAATTTTTATAAACTTTGTCAACCAATTACTAATCTTCATGGCACAATCTTCTGGTGGACAACATGCGCACAAACTTTCAGTCGCAGGTTTAATCGTTACTCTTGGTATAATTTATGGAGATATTGGAACCTCTCCTTTGTATGTTTTTGGTGCTATTATTAACACTGCCATCAAAGGAAATAATCCAGTAAATACTGAATTAATTTACGGTGCCATATCATGTGTTTTTTGGACGCTTACTTTACAAACTACTTTTAAATATGTTTTTTTAACACTTCGCGCCGACAATCGAGGAGAAGGAGGAATCTTTTCTTTGTTTGCATTAATACGTAGATATGTGAAGTGGATTTATATACCTGCCATTATTGGAGCTGCCATGTTGTTAGCGGATGGTATGATCACGCCACCTATTTCGGTAGCTTCTGCTATTGAAGGTTTAAAAGATGTGAAGGGGTTAGAAACTATATTTGTTCCAGGTAATAATATTACGGTAGGAGTGGTTCTTGCCATTATTTCTTTATTATTTTTCTTTCAACGTTTTGGCACTAAAATTATTGGCTTTGCATTTGGACCTATTATGTTGGTTTGGTTTTCTATGATTTTAATTTTGGGTTTAAATCAGGTCTTGCAAAATCTAGGAATTTTAAAATCTATCAATCCTTATTATGCATATGAATTGCTCACTCATTATCCTAAAGGTTTTTGGTTATTGGGCGCTGTTTTTCTTTGTACTACAGGGGCAGAAGCATTATATAGCGATTTAGGGCATTGTGGCAGAAAAAATATTCAAGTAAGTTGGATGTTTGTTAAAATCGCCTTAGTGATGAGTTATATGGGGCAAGGAGCTTGGTTATTAAATAATATGAATGATGCAGTAAGTGGGGTGAATCCTTTTTTTGAATTAATGCCGCATTGGTTTTTATTAATTGGTATTGGTATTGCCACCATTGCCACTATTATTGCCAGCCAGGCTTTAATTAGTGGCTCTTTCACATTAATCAATGAAGCAATCAGTTTAAACTTTTGGCCTCGTGTCACAGTGAAGTTCCCTACGGATCAAAAAGGTCAAATTTATATTCCTAGTTTGAATTTAATTTTATGGGTGGGTTGTGTGACCATGTTATTATATTTTAAGAAAAGTGATAATATGCAGGCTGCTTATGGCTTTTCAATTATTATCACCATGATTATGACCACCATGCTGATGAATTTTTACATGCTCAATGTAAAGAGATGGAGCCAGGCCACTGTAGCAATTATTATTTTAATTTTCACAGTCGTAGAAATCTCTTTTTTTGTAGCCAATATTGTTAAAATTAAGGAAGCTGCTATTACGTTTGTCTTTTCATTGAGTATGATTTTTGTAATGATGATTTGGCATAGAGCGCGTAAAATTGCTAATCGTTATTTGGATTTTGTAAAAATTAAAGATTATCTAACTCCAATGGCGGATTTAAGTGCGGATAAAGAAGTGCCTCGTTATGCAACGCATTTAGTGTATTTGACAAAAGCAAATAACCATAGAGAAATTGAGCATCGTATTATTGATTCTATCTTAAATAAAAAACCAAAGCGTGCCGATATTTATTGGTTTATACATATTGACAGAACCGATTCCCCTTATGGAATGGAGTATTCTATTCGCGAACTAATTGACGACAAAGTGATGCGTGTTGATTTTAAATTAGGATTTAGAATTCAGCCAAGAGTGAATGTGTTATTCAAGAAAGTAATGCAGGAATTAAATGAATGTCAAGAATTAGGTATTTATAGTAAGTATGAATCCTTAAAGAGTAAGGATTTTCATACCGATATCACATATGTCATCATTGAAAGCTTCTTCTCTATTGAAAACGAACTTACAGTAAGAGAGGACTTTATTATGGATGTGTATTTTAACATCAAACATTTATCGCAAAGCGATCAAAAAGCATTTGGTTTGGATAATGATATGACGATAGTGGAACATGTTCCATTAATCATCAAAGCCAATGAAAACCTTCCTTTAAAAAGAATTTTCGAGTAAATGCAGGGTCATTGATGCTTTGTTACTTAACTAATTACACTTCTAAGGAAGCAACACTAATTTGCTTAACTGATTTTGTTGTCCTATCGCTACTAACCAATAGTAAGATGTAGGATTTTTTTGAATCCCTAAACTTTTGAATTGGATGGAAGTGACAGGTCCATTGACAATAGCTTCTACACTGAATGCTTCTTTTTCTTTTTTCAAGATGGCGTATTGCTTGATGCCTGTTTTTTGGGTATTGCTAATGGTGTATTCGTCCCCCGATTTTTTAATGACAGTGGGTGTTTCCATAGCATATTGCACTAGCCAAGGCATAGTGGGGAGGAGCGCTGGCTTTTGATAATAATGTTGTTGTAAACTATCATTCCAACCATTCGCGTTCGTGTTGAAACTTTTACTGCTAAAATAAATACTGCCGTTGGTGTTTTTTAAATTTCTTACACGATTAATTTGGTAAGGTATTTCGTTTTTATCTTTCCACCCTGGATTGCTCCCTGCACGATAAATTCCATGACCTATGTATAAATTTTTGCCGTAACTATTATCATTCCACCAATCAATAATTTCATCATAGTTGGCTAAGGGGTGACCATGTTCCCAATAAATTTGTGGGGTTACATAATCGATCCATCCTTTTTCTAACCACAATAATATATCAGCATATAAATCATCGTAATTGGTTTGTCCTGCTTTGGTATTACTACCTCGAGGATCTACCGATTTATTACGCCAAACACCAAAGGGGCTAATGCCAAACTGCACACCAGGCTTAGCACGTCGAATGGTGGCGTTTAATTGTTTGATGATGGTATCGCAATTGCTTCTTCTCCAATCGTCTTTGTTTAATCCTCTTTTATTTTTTGCATAAGTGGCTTCATCTGGAAATTCTTTTCCTGCAATTCGATAAGGATAAAAATAATCATCCATATGAATAGCATCAATATTGTATCTGCTTACAATATCATACACAACACGATTAGTATGTTGCCATACTTCTGGTAATCCTGGGTTAAAATATTTTTTATCGCCATAGGTTAAAAACCATTCAGGATGTAATCGAGTTAAATGACTGGGTGCTACACTTGACTTATTGACATTAAACACGGCACGATAAGGATTAATCCAAGCATGAAACTCCATACCTCTTTTATGAGTCTCTTGAATCATAAAAACAAGGGGATCGTAAAAGGGACTAGGGGGTAGCCCTTGCGTGCCCATTAAATATTCACTCCAAGGTTCCAAACTAGAAGGGTAAAAAGCATCACCTGCGGGACGCACTTGCATCACAATGGCGTTCATTCCGTTTTTTTGATGCATATCCAACAGGGCAATGAATTCTTTTTTTTGATCTTCATTACTCAATCCTCTTTTACTAGGCCAATCGATATTTTCGACGGTGGCTACCCAAACACCTCTAAATTCAAAAACATTTTTATCAGACACAATAGGTTGTGCTTGAATACTTAACCCAAATCCTAATAATAAAATAGGAATTAATAATCGCATCATAAATAGTTTAATTAAGATTCAGAAGAAGTTCTTAGTTGATCTAAGATTTTATTCATCTGTTGTGCTTCTTTTTCATCAATGCCTTTTAACATATTGTCTATGGCTTCGTTGAGGCCATCTAGTTTTTCAATAAGTTGAATCCCTTTGGAGGAAAGGGTAATATCTACTAATCTTTTATCTTTTTGACAGGCTGATTTTTCTACCAATCCTTTTGCGATCAATCGATCCACAATTCTACTGGTATCACTCATTTTATCTAACATGCGCTCCCTTATTTTCAAAGTGCTTAAAGGGCAACTGCTTCCTCGTAAAATTCTTAAAATATTATATTGTTGTAAAGTGATTTCTTCATTTGCTAAAAGACCAGCCAATTTTTCATTTAACCAATTAGCGGTGTAAATGATATTAATTCCCATTTTTTGAAACTCATTTCTAAAATTGGTTTGTTGTATGTCTTTTTCAATTCCCATTACTTAAATGTACTTATTATTCTATATTAATTAGAACCCATTTTTTTAATTTTTTCAAACAAAGGCAGCGCTAATATGGCACCCACAGCGTCTGCTAGCATATCAGCTACTTCAAATCCTCTGCTAGGCACATAAAATTTTTGATAATATTCCATACCAATACCATACAGTATGCAAACAATTAAAATTAAAGATTTAGCTCGAACTGTTTTTAAAAAGGGTTTATTTCCTCTTTCAAAATGTACAAAAAATGACATGGATAAACTTCCAAAAAGGAGGACATGTACTAGTTTGTCAATAGGGAAGTTTCCAAACAATTTAACATGGCTAGAAAAATTATCGCCTGGTAAGCTGAGTAATACAAATACGAGTAATACCTCAGCTAACACCCAAAATAAAGTTTTCATGTAAGAGGATTAATGAACCAATTGGCTGTATGCTTCGCTGGTTAATAATGCGTCCACGTCGGAAGCGTTTGCAATGGTTATTTTCACCATCCAACCTGCTCCATAAGGATCTGTATTTACTAATTCTGGTTGATTGCCTAAAGCTGGATTAATTTCCAAAATAGTTCCTGCAACAGGTAAAAATAAATCACTCACAGTTTTCACTGCCTCCACAGTTCCAAATACAGCTTCGGCTGCTAAACTTTGGCCTACTGTATTAATATCTATGTACACGATATCGCCTAATTCACCTTGTGCAAAATCGGTAATACCAATGGTGGCAACATTGCCTTCCACTTTAATCCATTCGTGATCTTTCGTGTATTTTAATTCAGCTGGAAATTGCATATGTTTATTTTTAATTGTTTGCAAAGATTCATAAAAATCCCTAAAAAACCAATGTACTAGAACTGATTGTTTTCAAAATATAGTAAAATATGATCTTTTAGAAAGGCCTCCTGTTCCATAAGTTCCATGTCAGGCACATTTTTAGTTTGTTTAAAATGGGGCCAACCATCTTCATCTTTCCCTTCTAAAAGGTAATAACCGCTACTAGATAGGATTTTACAAACTGCGACATGCATTAAATCCTGCTTTTGTTCCTTGCTTATTTTTTCTCGTATAAACCCGGTTTCTTGAAGACCTATTAAAAATAAAATGGCTTCTACATCGGGCTTTTTCCCAAATTTGTTCATTAATTTTTCTTCCAAAGCCCACCATCTAGTTTGAAAGTCATCTGAAATATTCGCCATACCCTCTTTTATGATTTTATGGTCAAAGGTACGGGATATCTAGGCGTGGTTAGTTGGTTTGATTATCTTTGCCAAAAGTTGACCTCATGCTACAAGTGAATTTTTTACGCCAAAACCGTGATTTAGCTAAGAAAAAGCTGGCTATCAAGCATTTCCAAAACCTGGATTTGGTGGATACCGTTATTGCTAAGGATGACGAAAGAAAGCAATTACAAGCCTCTTTTGACGAGACGCAATCCAAAGTGAATGCGGCTTCTAAAGAAATTGGAGCATGTATGGCTAAGGGGGAGAAAGAGAAGGCGGAGGTATTAAAAAACGAGGTAGCCAATTGGAAAAAAGAATTAGAACCATTAAAACAAAGAATGGCCGAAGTGGAGGAACATTTGCAAAAAACCATTGTACAGTTCCCGAATTTACCCCATGACTTAGTGCCCTTGGGCAAAACACCAGAGGAAAATGAGGTGGTTCGTGAAGGAGGATCTACCCCAACATTGCCTGCAGGGGCTCAAGCACATTGGGATTTAATTAAGAAATATAATTTAGTAGACTTCGAAACTGGCGCAAAAATAACAGGTAGCGGCTTCCCATTATATATTGGCAAAGGCGCTAAATTTCAAAGAGCCTTAGTGCAATACTTTTTAGATTTTAATACCGCAGCAGGATATACCGAATATTTACCTCCCTTTATGGTTAATGCAGCATCTGCTTTTGCAACCGGACAATTACCAGATAAAGAAGGTCAGATGTATCATGCTACGGAAGATGACTTTTATTTAATACCTACTGCAGAAGTGCCTGTTACCAATGTGTATCGTGATGTGGTTTTAAAGGAGTCTGATTTACCTATCCAAATGACAGCCTACTCACCTTGTTTTAGAAGAGAGGCGGGAAGTTTTGGTAAAGAAGTACGTGGATTAAATAGAGTGCATCAATTTGAAAAAGTAGAGATCATTCAAATTGTTCGTCCTGATACTAGTGATGCTGTTTTAAATGAAATGGTATTGCATGTTGAAAAATTATTACAACAATTAGGTTTGCAATATCGCATCTTAAGATTGTGTGGTGGTGATATGGGTTTTGCATCTGCTATCACTTATGATTTTGAAGTATACAGTGCCGCGCAAGAAAAGTGGTTAGAAGTAAGTAGTGTATCTAATTTTGAATCCTATCAAACTTACCGAATGAAGTGCAGATATAAGGATGCGGAAGGCAAAATTCAATTTGCACATTCTTTAAACGGAAGTTCATTAGCCTTACCAAGAATTTTTGCAGCAATCGTGGAAAATTATCAAACTGAAAATGGCATTGCTTTACCTAAAGTACTCCACTCTTATTTTGGAGCGGAGCAATTAGTTTAAATCAGCTTGATTTTATCTTGAGAATTCAAGAGTTAATCCTTTTAAAATTTACTAAATCTAAGTCCTATAGTTATAGGGCGCATATCAAAATAGGTGGCTTGTTTGTCAAACAAATTGGTTAAGCCGTATGATCCATATAAACGAATTCCTCCTATTCCTAATTCCGCAATGGTAGCGACTCTCCAGTTGTTTAAATTAAAGTTGCCATCGTATTTTTGTTTCCCTTTTTGAGCGCTAATTTGTTTGTTACGAGAGTCAATCAAATATCCGGCACTCATCCCGGCACTCATATAAAAACTTCTTTTGTTTTGAGGATTGGATTGATAACTGAATTGGAAGGGAATGGTTAGATATTTTGTAAATAATTTATTTTTTGTAAATGAAAAACTTTCCATAACCATTTTGGATGACAGGTCGTTTCTGAAACTTACAGGTTGTTCCAATCTAAAATTAAACATCTCAAAACCAATGCCATATTTTACATTGAGTTTATGTTGGTATAAATTTACTTTTTGTTGCACAATCCAAACATTAAAATTACTTGATTTACTATTGTTTAATTTTAAGTTGTAAGGGGTTACATAATTAGGGGGCATGATCATGCCAGGGTATAACATTGCATACATTAAAATAGGGGACTTGTCAATATAGTTGGCGTAGCCTAAATCAAAAGCAAACCAATTGGTGCTAATATCGCTCAGTTTTTTTGGCGTTTTATAAATTTTCACTCCTCCAATTTCACCATTGATCCAACCATTATTAAATCGAGTAATGCTGTTTTCGGATTTGACAATTTTATAACGGCCCAACTGTAAGGTATCTGTATTAAACATGACAGTGGTATCATTCTTATCTTGTTTAAAAACCTGCATATTTTTATTTCCTTGACCTTTGATAATGGAAATACTTCCTACTTTAATGGTGTCCGATGTTATGGTTATTATTGTATTGTTGCTACTATCCGCTTGAGCCATTAAACCTATTGTACTAAATAAAATAGCGACTAATAAAAATGTTTTTTTCATAATTGTTTATTTTTCTTTCTCTGATTTATTTCTTTTAAAAATGGCGCTTAGCTTGCGGCTTATCTCTCTAAATTTAGCTGCATCTAATTCTAAGTTTCCAATATATAAAGTGCGTTCCTCCTCTTCTGTATTTAGGTCCACTTCCTTGTAAGAAACGGGTATCAATTTTACAGCTTCTGTTGTTTCTAATCTTGCATTTTCATTTACGATGGACTCATTCTTTCTAGCATTTATTGATTCATTTGCGTTTGTCAAATCACTACTCAATTCATTGATGCCATTGCTAAATGTCACACTCTGATTCTTGTCCATTTTTTCAGTAATTGGGTTCGCATTATTTGCAAGCACATTTTTAACAGTCAATGTTGAAGTATAACTTTTTTTAGCCAAACTATTGCTGAGTGAACTTTTAGAAATGACCAAAGATTTGATTAAAGATGCTTGACTTCTCTTATTAATATCCACCCCATTTTTTTCAAGACTCTTATTTGGAATGGCCGTATTATTGGTCTGAACAGGTTTGACCACAATAACATTTGGCGTCATCTCCTTTTTGGAAATCATGGAAGATGGGTTTAGCCATTGATACCCCCACCAAAGTATCAATAGAGCTGCTACCGAAGCGATACGATAGGTATTATTCCACTTCCATAATGATTTCACTTTTATAGATATCACTTCCGCCTCTTTTTTATACAATGAGTACTTAAAGGCAGGGTCTAATTTTTCATTTTCACCTATCTCATTATATCCTTTTTCGTTTTTACCTAGCTCATTATAATTTTGTGAGATCAAAGTCTTCCCCCAATTTGCTAAGGAAATTTGTAAAGTGGGATCCTTGGCTAATTTTTCTTCAAATTGGGCTACTTCACTTGCCGACATTTCTTGCTCTAAATAAAGAAGACATGCTGTATCTGATTCGCTTATTTGGTATAAACTTAATTTATCTTCAAAAATAATTTTTTCTTCTGCACTTTCTTCACTGGCATTTTCACTAAAACCTAACTTTACATTTTGCAAAAATGTCAATTCCTGTTGATAGGAAGGATTTTGTTGAATAAATAATTCTACTGCTGCTTTTTCGGTAGCAGAAAGTTCGTTGTCGATATACAACAAAAAATACGTCTCGTAATTTTGTATATTAACTATCATGATTGATTTACTTTTTCAATGTTCATCAATCTTGTTTTCAAAAATAATCGAGCTCTATGTAAATACACTTTTACTTGACTCTCTGATAAATTCATAATCTCCCCAATTTCTTGATAGGAATAGCCTTCGTAATCTTTTAAGAGCACTAAGCTTTTTTGAGTGGGATTTAATTCGTTAATGGCTTTGAGCAGTATTTGCTTCAATTCATTGTTGGAAGAGGGCTGTGTTACAAAATCTGATTCACTATAATGGTCAGAAGTTTGATTTCTTTTCCCTTTTCGGATCACATCAATCATTTGATGATACGCCACCGTAAATAAGTATGATTTTGCTTTTTCCGAGGGGACATTTTGCTTGTTTATCCATAATTTTTCAAAAGCAGTTTGTACAATATCTTTGGCGTCATCTGCATTCCGAATATTTTTTACCATAAAGCGGTAAACTCCATCGGAGTATTCGTCAACACATACATTGTATTCCTGTTCTGTCATGGATAAAAATAGGGGATGAGCCCCTTATTGATCGTTTAACGAGATAGGGTTGAAAATGTTACACTTTCATTTACCTTTTTTTCACTCCGAACCTATTGATTCTTAATAGTTAATGATTTGCTCTTGTATATTAGCAGGGAGTTCACGCCATTCGTATTGTTGGTTACGAAGTTGTGGTTCAAAACCGGCTTCAGCAATCGCTTCTTGAATAGATTTATAAGTGAATCTATGCGGAGCCCCTGCAGCACTCACTACATTCTCTTCCAACATAATACTTCCAAAATCATTCGCGCCTGCTTCTAAACAAACCTGCGCGGTCGCTTTACCTACTGTCAACCAGCTGGCTTGAATATTTTTAATATTAGGTAACATGATACGGCTAATGGCGATCATTCTAATATATTCTTCGGTGGTGGTTAAATTATGAACCCCTCTAATTTTAGTAAGCAAGGTATCTACATCTTGGAAGGTCCAAGGAATGAAAGCCAAAAATCCTTTAGCATCTGCTGGTTTTTTATCTTGCACTTCACGAATACGAACCAAATGAATAAATCTTTCTTCTAAAGTTTCTACATGACCAAACATCATGGTAGCACTTGTAGTAATATGTAATTGATGCGCTGCCGCCATGACATCTAACCATTCGTCTGCGCCACATTTTCCATTGGACACTAATTTACGAACACGGTCCACTAATATTTCAGCACCTGCACCTGGTAAGGAATTCATGCCCGCTTCCAATAATGCTTTTAAAACATCGGTGTGACTCATTTTTTCTAACTTGGCAATATGTGCTATCTCTGGGGGTCCTAAAGTATGTAATTTGATGTCTGGAAATTCCGCTTTAATTTGTTTAAAGATGCCGGTATAAAATTCCAATCCTAATTCGGGATGGTGCCCTCCTTGCAATAATAATTGATCTCCACCCCAAGCAATGGTTTCCTTAATTTTTTCTCTATAGGTATTCATGTCCGTAATATAGGATTCAGGATGTCCTGGGATACGGTAGAAATTACAAAATTTACAATTCGCAATACATACATTCGTGGTATTTAAATTGCGATCAATTTGCCAAGTGACTTTACCATGGGGTACTTGTTTTTTTCTTAATTCATTGGCGACATAACTCAATTCTGTCAAAGGAGCATTTTCAAATAAAAACATACCTTCTTCTACACTTAAATGTTCAAAATTTAAGGCCCTTTGGTACAGTGCATCTAGTTGCATAACGATTGTATTAATGGCCACAAAGTTAATTGAATTATCGGGTTTCGAAAAGTTTTAACAATCGTCTTCATTATTCGTAAAGGAACTGTTGTACTTATTAAGTAATTTTGACCTCTTTATGATACAATTTGAAAAATTTGAATTAGACAATGGCTTAAAAGTTGTTGTTCATCAGGATACCAGCACCCCCATGGCGGTGGTGAATGTTTTATATAATGTGGGTGCTAAGGATGAAGATCCTAAACAAACTGGGTTTGCTCATTTGTTTGAACATTTAATGTTTGGCGGAAGTGTCAATATCCCAGTGTATGATGAACCCTTGCAAAGAGCAGGGGGTGAAAATAATGCCTATACCACGAATGACTTAACCAATTATTATTGTCAAATTCCTGCCGAAAATATTGAAACTGCTTTTTGGCTTGAAAGTGATAGAATGTTAAGCTTGGCATTTAGCGAAAAAAGTTTAGAAGTGCAACGTAAAGTAGTTTGCGAAGAATTTAAGGAGCATTATATCAACAAACCTTACGGAGACGCTTGGCACAAGATGCGTACTTTGGCTTATACACAACATCCTTATAGATGGATGACCATTGGAGCTGCTTTGTCGCATGTTGAAAATGCAACTATGCAAGATGTGAAGGATTTTTTCTTTCGATTCTATCGCCCCAACAACGCCATATTAGTAGTGACGGGTAATGTCACTACCGATCAAGTTAAAACATTAGCTGAGAAATGGTTTGGTCCTATACCTGCAGGAGAACCTTATGTTCGAAATTTGCCAGCAGAGCCTGAGCAATTAAAAAGTAAAACTTTAGATGTTCGTGCAGATGTCCCATTAGATATGTTGATGATGACATGGCATATGGGCGACCGCAATGACAAATATTATCACGCCACAGATTTATTAACGGAGGTTATGGGAGGAGGAGCGAGCTCAAGACTCTATGAGCAATTGATTAAAGTGAAACAAATTTTTTCTTCTATTGAATGTTATCATTTTGGCACCATCGATCCAGGATTATTAGTGATTGAAGGTAAATTAGTAAAAGGGGTGACCATGTCGGTTGCAGAAAAAGCAATATTGGATGAAATTGAGCATATTAAAAATGAAATTCTCCCTTTAAAAGAGGTACAAAAGGTGATCAATAAAACAGAGAGTTTGATTTGTTTTGAAGACATGAGCATCATGAATCGCGCGCATAGTTTGGCGTATTATGAATTATTGGGAGATGCTTCTTTAATGAATAGTGAGTTGAAGAAATATCAAGAAGTCACGCCTCAACTCATTCAAGAAACTGCTCAACGCATTTTCAAGGATACCAATAGGAACACTTTATATTATTATAGTAAAAATTAAAATCATGGCATTAGATCGCACGGTAACCCCCTTGATAAAAGACGCTATTGATTTTGATATTCAATTGAAACCTTATCAAAACTTTCATTTAGATAATGGAGTAGAAGTATATACTTATGAAGGTGGAGCAGAAGAAGTGTTGTCCATGGAAATGGTTTTTTATGCAGGAAATACTTATGAGCAAAAAAACTGGGTAGCTGCAGCCACTAATTTTTTATTAAAAAATGGCACAAGTACGAAGTCAGCATTTGAAATAAACGATGCTTTCGAATTTTACGGTGCGTATTTAAATAGAAGCTGTTATAATGAAACCTCTACTATTTCTTTACATTGTTTGACCAAACACTTCAAAGAAGTGTTGCCTGTAATGAGCGAATTGGTTTCTGACGCTAGCTTTCCCGAAAAGGAGTTGACTATTTATCAGCAAAATCAAATTCAAAGATTGACCTTGAATTTAAAAAAAGGCGACTTTATCGCCAATCGATTTATTGATGAATATTTATTTGGAATCGAACATCCTTATGGAAAATATTCCACCGAAGCAGATTATAAAAATATTACTCGTGAGGATGTAGTCTCGTTTTATAATACTTATTACAAACACGGGAAATGTATTTTATTTTTAGCGGGGAAGTTTCCAGCGAATTTGCAAGCTTTATTAAATCAATACATTGGTCAATTGCCATTAAATGCAGTGGTGATAGAAGAGCCCACACATCCCATTATTTCTGCGGTACAAAAAAAATACAGTATTGTGAATGATGCCGCATCGGTTCAGGGTTCAATTCGTTTAGCACGTCATTTTCCTAATAGGCACCATCCTGATTTTGCGCCTGTGCAAGTGTTGAATAATATATTGGGTGGTTTTTTTGGATCGCGACTCATGAGTAATATTAGAGAAGACAAAGGGTATACCTATGGGATACATAGTTACTTGCAAAATCATGTGCAAGCTTGTGCTTGGATGATTAGTACGGATGCGGGCAAGGATGTATGTGTACCCACTATTACTGAAGTGTATAAAGAGATGGCCAGATTAAGAAATGAATTAGTAGAGCCAGATGAATTAAAGTTAGTTAAGAATTATATGTTGGGCGGATTATTAGGAGACTTAGATGGTCCTTTTCAAATCATGGCTCGTTGGAAGACCTATATTTTGAATGGCTTAACGGATGCTTATTTTTATAACACCATTGATGTGGTAAGACATATACAAGCTCCACAACTTCAAGACTTAGCTCAAACGTATTTGCAAGAAGATGATTTTTATGAATTAGTAGTTTACTAAGTTTTTTATTTAAAAGGAAGCTCTTACATTTATTATAGAAATTACTATTTATAATTGAATCCTGATGAATCATTAATTATGGGAAAATTTTTTACTAAAACAGTCGCGTCAGCATTAGCTATTTTATTTGTAGCCTATTTTATGAAAGGGGTGACTGTAGATAATACCATTACAGCATTGTTGGTAGCAGTAGTATTGGGACTTCTAAATAATTTTGTGAAACCTATTTTATTGGTATTAACGATTCCTTTCACGGTATTTACTTTAGGATTGTTTTTAATAGTTATTAATGTTTTCATTATCTATACGGTATCTGAATTAGTCCCTGGTTTTCATGTATCTGGATTTTTTACAGCCTTTATTTTTGGGATGCTCGTGAGCTTTTTTACCTCTATTATTGAATCCATTATTGGTCGTCCGCAACAGGCATAGTCAATCCTTTTTACTACCATTTATCATTTCTCCTGCTCGTTTGTACTTTTAATAAATATCTAATATATTGATTATCAATTATATAGATAATTATTTAAAAATACTATAGTACTATGTATTGCATAGTACTATAAAAATACATAGCTTTGCTGAACAATTAAAAGTTATGGATATTCAAAACACACAGAGTCAGATGCGGAAAGGCGTTTTAGAGTTTTGCATATTATCGATTATTGGTCAAGGGGAAGTATATCCTAGTGACATTGTCGAAAAAATGAAAGCGGCCAATTTGCATATTTTAGAAGGAACACTGTATCCTTTGTTAACTCGCTTAAAAAATGCAGGTTTATTAAATTATCGTTGGGTGGAAAGTGTAAGTGGCCCACCTCGTAAATATTTTATGATGACACCCGAAGGTCATCAAGCTTTGGCCTTGTTATTAAACACATGGAATGAAATGGCTAATGCGGTTCATCAAATTACACAAAATACAAACCCCATTGAATCATCTGAAGCAAGTTCTGCTTTATCTTAATTTTAACCCACTATGAAAAGAGTAATCAATATTAATTTTCAAGGACGTATACTTCCCATTGAAGAAGTAGCGTATGAAAGTTTAAAACAATACATTGAAAGTTTACGTGTCTATTTTGAAAAAGAAGAAGGCAGCGATGAAATTATAAATGACATTGAATGTCGTATTGCAGAATTATGTGACGATCGTTTGAAAAAAGGAACGGCTTGCATTACCGAAGAAGATATTCAATTAATCATTTCTAGTATTGGGCGCCCAGCTGATTTTGAAGCCCAGGATGGGTTTGAAGCAAGTACCTCTCAAAGTCAGTATCAAGATCAGCACCAAAATACAAGACCTAACGATCATAACTATCATAACGCATCTCATACTGCTCCTAAAAGATTATTCCGAGATGAACATAATAAAGTATTAGGTGGGGTATGTAGCGGGATTGCGAATTATTTTGGAGTAGAACCATTATTAATAAGAATTTTATGGTTCTTTTTAATAGGGGTCAATATATTAGGGTATCTTATTTTGTGGGTGGCAGTTCCAAGCAGTTCGGTGAAAGAAGTGGGTGGTGTGAGAAAAAGATTATTCAGAGATATTGATAATAAAGTAATTGGTGGGGTGGCTTCTGGATTATCAAAATATTTTGGGATTCAAGTATGGATTATAAGAGTGTTGTTTTTAATTCCTTTTTTTCGTTTTCTATTTAATTTCAATCACTTGCATTTATTCCAATTTTGGGAAGCCTCAGATTTTGGTGATTTTTTAGATATTACATTTAGTCCCGGTGCTGTTTTTGTTTATATCGTGTTATGGTTGGTGATTCCAGAAGCTAAAACCAGTGCAGATAAATTAGAAATGGTAGGAGAGAAAGTGGACATCAATAGTATTAAAAATACCATTCAAAATGATATGGAAGGATTTGGTAAGAGAGCGAAATCATGGGGGGATGACTTATATCAAAAAACAAAGTCAGATCGTAGTGAAAGTAGAAATGCTCGTCGTGAGGAAAGAAATGAAAGAAAATATGGATCAAATACAGAAGAAGGTAATCATGAAAACAGAAATGTTTCCAAAGGTTGTCTCCATTATGTAGGAAGAATAATCACGATTGCAATAAAAGGTTTCGTGTATTTCATTTTAGCGATTGTAGGAGTTTCTCTAGTCGCTGCATTATTTGGAGTGGGAGTTGCGGCAACTAGTTTATTGCCCTTAAAGAATTTTATTTTAGAAGAAGGTGCACAATCCTGGTATGCAGTAGGGGCTATTCTATTATTTATTTGGGTACCTGTAGTAGGAATAGTAACTGCGATTGTTCGTAAAATTGCAGGGTATAAAAAAGCCAATATATGGGTGCGTTCTAGCTTTTGGGCCTTGTGGATACTAGGCTGGTTACTGTTTATTCTTTTCTTTAATAGTCTAGGAAAAAGTTTTTCTAAACATAATGTCCCAGAAGAAAAAGGAATGACATTAAGTAATCCTAAAATTTCTTATTTGGAAGTGACTGCTTCGCCTAAAATGAAATATTATGAAAATAGTTGGTTTCGCATCACTCCATTTAGTGATCTAGGCGAGGAGGATACGGTGTTTGTTAGAAACTTAAAAATTAGAATCGTACAATCTAAGACAGATAGCTTTGATGTAAAAGTGGTGAAATTGAGTAACGGAAAATCTATTGCAGAAGCGAATGCATTAGCCCAAAAAATTAATTTTGATTTCACTCAAAAGGACAGCCTATTATTTTTAGACAAAGGAATTCATATTAATAAAGCTGATAAATTTAGAAATCAACATATTATTATGACCATTGCCGTTCCCATTGGTAAACGAATCAAAATAAATAATAAAGGTTGGTCGCAAACTAATATTAGCATTAATAGAACAGGCGTGAGAACCGAAACAATTGATCAAATTACTTCCAACGAAAATTGGTTCAACGAATGGAATGAACCTTGGGATAATGAATCCTTTGAATTTGAACATGGGGTAGAATATATTATGACAGCCACTGGCTTAGAAAAAACAAATCGTCAGGATGCCCTGGAAGATTCATCGGATCATGTTAATAAATCAAGTCGTTGGAATAAAGATTCTAAAAATAACATGGACGAAGTGCAAAAGGAATTAGATGCCTTAAGAGAAGAACGCAAAAAATTAGAAGATCTAAAAAAAGAAAATAAGAGTACCTCTAATAATACCAGCGCTACTCCTGGGATAGACAAAGTGGGTAAAGTGGTATCCAGAATTGGAGACCTGCAATGGATAGTAGAGCGATTTACTTATTAAAATAAGGGGGGGGATTCATATAAATAGGCGATTCTTTTATATTGAGGGCTTTTAGGACTTAATGCTTATTCTGAAAACACTCCAATGATAATCAATATACAGACTATCGTTGGGGTGTTTTTTTTGTTTACCTTTGAAAAAATCAATAATAATATGAGCGAAGTTTTAAATACTCCCTTTACGCATCACCACATTGCATTAGGCGCAAAGATGGCACCATTTGCGGGTTATAATATGCCCATTAGCTATACCGGTATTAACGATGAGCATGCATGTGTTAGAAACAATGTAGGAGTCTTTGACGTAAGCCATATGGGTGAGTTTGTATTAAAAGGAGCAGACGCTTTGGATTTAATTCAAAGAGTTACTTCAAATGATGCGTCGGTGTTGGAGGACGGAAAAGCGCAATACAGTTGTTTGCCTAATGCAACCGGAGGAATTGTAGATGATTTATTAGTGTATTGTGTTGAAAAAAATAAAGTATATATGTTAGTAGTAAATGCTTCTAACATTGAAAAAGATTGGAATTGGATAGTGCAACATAATACAAAGGGCGTAGAGATGCATAATATAAGTCCTAAAACTGCTTTGTTGGCAATACAAGGCCCTAATGCTACTAAGTTGGTGCAAAAACTAACTTCCATGGACGTGATGAATATTCCATATTACAGTTTTGTGAAAGGAAAATTATTAGACATCGATAATGTTTTAATTAGTGCAACGGGTTATACTGGTGCAGGTGGAGTAGAGATTTATTTTGAAGATATTAATGACAATGCGAATAAAGTTTGGAATGCTCTTTTTGAAATAGGGAAGCCAATGGGATTGCAGCCAATTGGTTTGGGAGCGCGCGATACATTACGTTTAGAAATGGGCTTTTGTTTATATGGCAATGATATTGATGATACGACCAGTCCATTAGAAGCAGGATTAGGTTGGATCACTAAATTCACTAAAGATTTTACCAATTCATCAGCATTGGCAGTTCAAAAAGCAAATGGGGTTGAAAAAAAATTAGTCGGTTTTGAAATGATAGATCGCGGCATTCCTCGTCATTATTATATTATTAAAGATGAGAATGGAAATGAAATAGGAAGCGTGACTTCTGGAACACAAGCCCCTACTTTGGGTAAGGCGATTGGGTTAGGGTATGTAAAAACCGAATTCGCAAAACCAGACAGCAACATTTATATTGATATCCGAAATACTTTGGTGAAAGCTAAAGTGGTCAAGATTCCATTTAAATAAATTTCATTTAAGTAAGCACTCTTTTTATTTTCCAACTTTTATTTTACACCTTTTAATACCCCCTTTTTGGGAGGGTATTAATACTGCGTTTGCATATGTTTCTGAATTGCAATTTTGTGTCTTAATAAAACATTAAAATATGAAAGCAATTAAGAACCGAGTTCAATTAATGGGTCATTTAGGTGCCGATCCAGACATCAAAATTTTTGATGCTACAAAAAAGCTAGCCAATTTTAAATTAGCGGTGAATGACCGCTATAAAAATGCGAAAGGGGAGTGGTTAGATGAAACACAATGGTTTAATGTTGTGGCATGGTCTAAGTTGGCCGTGTATGCAGAAAAGTATTTAGGAAAGGGCACCGAAGTAGCCATAGAAGGCCGTTTGATAAACAAATCTTATACCGACAAAAATGCAGTGAAACGCATTAGTACCGATGTGATTGTTTCAGAAATTCTCATTTTAAGTAAGAAAAAAGAGGTCGTATAACTTCCTGCATTTTGTATCTTTGTGGGTATGACGGCAAAAAAAAATAACTTACCCCATTTACATACGGTATTAACTCCTCAGTTACTTGACTTATACGAAATACAAGATAGTATTGTAGTGATCATAGATGTCTTTAGAGCAACATCTACTATGGCGACTGCTTTATATAATGGTGCTCGAAAAATTATTCCAGTAGATTCACCCGAACTCTGTATTGAAATGGGAAAGCAAACTGGAGGAGTTACTGCTGGGGAACGTGATGGGAAAATCATTCCAGGATTATCTTATGGAAATTCTCCTTCCGAATATCCACGCTCCTTTATTGAAAATAAAACTTTAGTGATTACCACGACCAATGGCACTAAATTATTACATATGTGTTTGAAGCAGGGAGCACGTGAAATTGTAACAGGATCTTTTCCTAATTTAACAGTAGTCGCTGAATTCTTAAAAAATCAAAAGGCAAATGTTATTTTAGGTTGCTCAGGTTGGAAAAACAGATTCAATATTGAAGACACTTTATTTGCCGGCGCTTTAATTCAGGAAATTCAGGAACATTTTACCATTCATTGTGATAGTAGTTTGATGGCTCAGCAATTATATATGCAACACAAAGAACATTTAACCGAATATATCAAAACCACGACCCATTGGCATCGTTTAGCTGCTTATGGTTTGGAGGAAGATATGTTGTATTGTATTTCTAAGGATACAGCCCCTTCTTTACCTCTTTACAAGGATAGTGCCTTAATTAATGCCCTTTAAATTTTAGCGTCTTTTTATCTATAAAAGACTATGAACTTAGCCAACAAACCCGTACATTTGCAGATTGCCCTTTTTTAGGGCTATTTGTATCCTATGGCATTACCCTATTTAGTCAAACACATCTACAGCTACGGCACCGAAGAGGTCATTCGTCGCGGTAAAAAAATATACGCCCTTAAAAACATTGAACTTATTAAGTTTGATCCTTTAATTGGTAGTATTCATTGCAGAGTTAAAGATGATGGTTATAGTACCTATTATAAAGTAACTATTGAGAACTTCAAAAATGCCGCAACGCTATCCTTGCGATGCGGATGTCCTTATAATTTATCTGAAGTATGTAGACATAAAGCTGCTGCTTTATTTCATATTCAAGATTTATTAGATAAGAATTTATTGGATTATAAAGCGGCTTCTTATAAAACGACCCATACACTTTTACGTACTAAAACATTGGATTTGAAAATGATCCGAATGTTATGTGCTAAATCTACTTTTGAAAAAGCAGAGCTTACTTTAAAAACAGTTCGTCCGCATATTATTAGTAGTGAAAATGAAAAGGTAGTTGCCGAAGTAGATGAAAAAGGGAAAACACATCACCTTATTATTCAGAAAAACGATGAAAGATTTTTTGATACCTCATGTGATTGTCTTTCTGAAACTGAATATCCTTTATGTGTGCACAAAACGATGTTGCTTTTATTATTGTTTCAATTAAAAGGGGCTGATTATTTTGAAACCATCCGAAATTGGGATCGCGAAAAAAACAAACTACTTGCCTTATATGGGTATAGTTTAGAGGATAACCTTGAGGATAAATTTGAATTCATCTATCATGATGGCAAACCTTTTTTGAAAGTATTGGATACACGTATTCATAAAATCAACGAAGTAGTTAAAACGTCGATTAAAAGACCTTCAGGGAATGATTGGGATTTAGAAGAGCTAGATGAAAAAGTGGCTCCACCTCAAAAGACAATCGAACGTTTTGGTTTGGTTTTACAACATCAACCTAATGAATATCCACACATTGTTTTTAATGTGATTAAGGGTGAAGTGAATGAAGAAGGAACCGCTTATGTGGGTAAAGTTGAAAAAGTGGATTTAGCTAAACTAGTGACCCCGGCGGATATTAAAGAAGAAGATAAATTATTAGTGCAACTGGTACGCAAATTGCAGCCCAGTGAGATGACTAAATTTTTGAATAAAAATTCCCCTTTCCAAGGGATATGGGATACGATTGTTCATACAGATGAAGCAAGTTTGCCCGAAGAAACTAAGGAATTAATTCAAGAATATTTGCAACCCAAAATTGCTATTCTATGGAGAGATTTATCAGAACATCCATTTAGTTTTATACTACCTCCTAATAAAACATTTACCACCGCTAATTTGCAAAAAGCCGAATTGGTTTTTAATACCATTCAGCCTTGCTTTAGAGTTGAAAAGGAAGAGGATCGATATATTATATATGCGCAAGTAAATTTACCTGAGGGTTTATTGCCTATTGAGGAAAATCATGCAAAGACGCATTATATTTATCAGCACAACCATCAATTTTTTTCCTGGAAAACAAAAGAAGATCTTACTTGGGTAGAAAAATTTATGCCTAGTGGTTGTCATGAAATTTTATTGGAAGATTGGCCTACCTATTTACAAACTACTTTATTGCCTTTATCCAAACAATATAAGGTAGAACTTGAAAATGTATTACAGGAAAAAATAAAAGGAGTCAAGCCAACACTTCAAATTTTATTAAAAGAAAGTGGCGATTATTTATTCTTTGAACCTTTGTATGTTTATAATGATATCATAGTAAACAAAGAAGACGGACCTTCTGTGATTCAGCAGGTAGGGGATAAAATAGTGATTCTGGAGCGTGATTTAGCTGCGGAACGCCATTTGATGAATGCTATTGAGCAATTACATTCTGGATTTGTGCGTCCAAATCAAGGAAATGTATTGGCATTAAAAGGGGCAGAAGTTTTAAAAAATAACTGGTTCTTTTTATTCATTGATACGCTTCGTGAAAAACAAATTCCTTTGTTTGGCACTGAATACTTGAAACAATTCAAGTTTAATACTGCAAAACCTTCTACACGCTTGTATATTAGTAGTAATACCGATTGGTTTGATGCTAAAGTTGAAATTTCATTTGGGGATCAAAAGGTCACAATACAGGATATTAAAAATATGTTGGCTAATAAACAACAGTTTATTCCATTGAAAGATGGAAGTTTAGGAGTACTTCCTGAAAAGTGGTTGAATAAGTATTCCTTATTGTTTAAAGTAGGAGAAGGGAAAGCGGATAATTTAAAATTAAGTAAATATCATTTCTCTGTTTTAGATGAACTCTATCAACAAAGAGATGAGGAGGAAATAATTTTCCAATTGGAAGGTAAGTATGAAAAAATTAGGGAGAAATATACCATCGCGGATGTCACTCCCCCTGAACATCTTTTCCCTATACTTAGACCGTATCAAGTAAGTGGGTTCCAGTGGTTAAATTATTTACATGATGTACAGTGGGGTGGTATCTTAGCCGATGACATGGGTCTTGGAAAAACAATTCAAACACTTTCTTTTTTACAACATTTGAAAGAAAAAAACGGCAAATTAGTGGCCTTGGTAGTTTGTCCAACGACGCTTTTATATAACTGGCAAAATGAATTAAAAAAATTCACGCCTAGTTTAACGTATCAAATACATCATGGAGGCACTCGTAGTCGCAAACAAATTTTAAAAGATGATATTGAGGTCATTATTACTACTTATGGAACATTACGTAGTGATATTAAAATGTTTGTAGAAGTTAATTTTGATTATGTGATACTGGATGAGAGTCAAGCTATAAAAAATCCATCAAGTAAAGTCACTAAAGCTGCATGTTTGTTAAATGCAAAAAATAAATTGTGTTTGAGTGGTACTCCATTGCAAAACAATACTTTTGATATTTATGCGCAAATGAATTTCTTAAATCCAGGTATGCTAGGTTCGGTTGAATATTTTAAGCATAATTTCTCTATGCCTATTGATAAGTTTGATGAGCAAGAACAAAAAGAACATTTAAGAAAATTTGTATTCCCTTTCATATTACGTAGAACCAAAGAGCAAGTAGCAAAAGATTTACCAGAAAAACAAGAGATGGTCTTGTATTGTGAAATGGGTGATGAGCAGCGTAAAATTTATGAAGCCTATCGAAATGATTATCGCGATAAATTAATTGGAATGGTAGAAGAAAAAGGAATTCAAAAATCGCAATTATCAATATTACAAGGGTTAATGAAGCTTCGTCAAATTTGTGATAGTCCTGCAATTTTAAAAGATGAAAATTATCCTAACGCTTCGGTGAAGTTAGAAGAGTTAACTCGTGAAATAGCTGAAAACATTGGTGGTCACAAAGCTTTAGTGTTCTCACAATTCTTAGGTATGTTGGCTTTAATTAAGGAGGAGCTTACTAAATTAGGGATTGATTATGAATATTTTGATGGAGGAAGTACCATACAAGAAAGAGAGCGTGCTATTGAACGTTTCCAGAATGACGATAACTGTAGAGTGTTCCTAATTTCATTAAAAGCTGGAGGGGTAGGATTAAACTTAACTGCTGCAGATTATGTATATATAGTAGATCCTTGGTGGAATCCTGCAGTTGAACAACAAGCAATTGATAGAACCCATCGTATTGGACAAACTAAAAATATATTTGCGTATCGAATGATATGCAATGATACTGTTGAAGATAAAATTCTAAAATTACAAGATCGTAAAAGGTCCTTGGCTAAAGAATTGATTTCTGATGAAGAAGGTTTTGTAAAGTCTTTGTCTAAGGATGATATTGCTTATCTATTTAGTTAATCTTTGTTCATCTTAGACCCACTTATTACTTCTTTAATTCTGCTGCCGCTAAACCGGCTTTAGGATTTTTTAAAAATTCGTTTTTGCATTCTGTAGAACAAAAGCCGATGACCTTAGTTTCGTAATGTGCAGTATCACTCACGCCTGCTGTCACTGGCATTCCGCAGGTAGGGTCTTTTTTATTATCTAAGTAAGCTATTTCATAATGTACAGGCTGGGTAGTTGCAATCGTGTCTGACATACTTTGTGTAGTGGATTCTGTGCTATTGTTTTTGTTCGAAGCACTATTACATGATGTGAGTATCATGCTAAGAGCTAAGATTGAAAGCGGGGTTATTTTTTTCATAGTTTTTAGTAGTTGGA
>CANBSH010000033.1 GCA_947372105.1 Chitinophagaceae bacterium | reverse complement strand
TCCAGACTCAGTATGGGTCGGTAAGATTGAAGTTGCGTATAAGCATGTGACTTTGGCTGATTGTCATTGACTGAATCTAAAGGGGAACCATCACCATAGTTCCATACCCAATGTAATAAGGTAGAATGCGGAGTAGATAAAGTAGAGTCTCTTAAAATTAAATTGGTATTAAGACAAGTCGTATCTGAAATGGAAAATTTAATTTTTGGAACACTATCAATTAATACCAATTGTAATATAGAACTATCCGCAGTTAAAGTATCACTTAAACAACCAATATCATTAATTACAAAATGGCGAATATTAAAACGACCGGCGGTGTCTGCTTTAAATTTGATATTCGCAGTAGTATCTTTAAATACTCCAGTTCCAAAGTCCCACATATATTTAATTATTGGGCGTTCATCCAATGTCACTGTGGTTTTATCAATCAAACTCACCGAATCACTCAAACAGTGTGTGCTAAAAATACTATCCTTGGTTTTTGGAGGCGCTGATACTGTCAAATAAAAAGACAAATCTTGCTCCCCACTACATCCATCAAAAGTGGGATTGTTTGCTAAAACCTGAATCAAATATTGTCCTGGAGTATTATAACTAAATTGATTTTTATAACTGTACTTATAAACCATTTTACCACTAATTAAAGTAGAGTCATCTGGTATCGGATTATACACAGAATCTTTGGGGTAATTGGGTATATTCCATTTTAAAGATAAAGGCTTATAAGGCAATGTAATAGAAGCTTTTGAAGTCACTCCAGTGCAAGTAATAGGTAAATAAACAGTATTGTAATTATTATTGACTTCCAAGTGTTGATATAAATCCACCACATTCGCACCCGCATTGTATCCATATGATTCAGCACTACCATATCCATATGCAATTGCATTAAAACCGGAATCAGAAATGATAGTATGTGATCCTGCAGCTAAAGAAAATTGTAAATAATAATAATTTGTATCCACTGGATGTTTCACAGAACCTGTTGGCTTTACTCCATCTATAGTTAACGAGTTCAATCCATTTTTAGGTATAATGATATTAATATAATGGGAAGTAATGGCTGCATTACTTGTTGAATTGATCGTAACTTTTTTGATGGTTTGTTCTATAGGACTTAAATAAATCATTTCTGGATCCCCATTACCACCAATTAATGTATTGCCACATGAATTTGCGGTAGTAATATATTGTGCCACCATAATGGGTTTATTGGCTTCCACCTTATTGGGTGTACTACTTGCATATTCATAATAGAAATTATTTTTTAGAGTAGATTTAGCCAATACCACTCCATCCACTTTAACAATCGCAGAAGTATCAGACACCCCTATTCTGAAATAGTTATTGGGCATTTTATTAGTTGGTACCGTTAAATATTTCATTCCCCATGCACTAGCAGGAAAGGCTTGTTGCATATAGTTATCCGCACTTCCAGACCCATTCGTACAGTTCAAACTTAATTTACCAGAACCTGAATAAACAGCAATTCGTTTACATGCACTGGTAGAAGTAGCCACCGCTCTTATTCTAGTACCTGATAAATCTTCTCCTTTATAGGGATTAGTTGTAGTAAGAAGCTTACCCATAATATTATACACTTCTCCTTTATTCAAAACTATTTTTATAGTATCTCCTTTCAGATTATTTAAAGTATTAGCTGAAGGTATAATTTCAATATTGGTATTATCTTCTGTAGCTATTACATATGCAAAACAATATGAATAGGCTGCATTAGATACCTGTGTATAATTTAATGAATAATAGTCTCTTGATAGAGTACTTACTGGAAATAATAAACTTGCTCCAGAAATACTTCCGTTATAAATATGAGCATATGCAATAATTCCTACATCGGAAGTAATATGAATGCCTTTTGCAGATTTTCCCTCATCTGTTAACCTTACATCATCTGTTCCAGTTTTAGGGATTTTATCTGAGGTGGTTACTTGATTCGCAATCACTTTATAAGTTCTAGTCCAACCAGTTGAGGGAATTTCAACAGTGACATTTGCATTTTGATCGGAGGTGAAATACAAAACCATATCCTGAGTACCTCCAGTTGCCACTGATGTTCCATTTGTATTATACATGGACACATGGCTACCATAACCCACCCAAAATTCTTTTCCTTTATTAGAAAAGTCTTGTCCAAATATAAGACTGCTTAATAATAATGATATTATTAAAAGAAAACTACGTGTATAGAGTTGACGAACAATCATTTATTGATACTAAAAAATGGATATTTTATTAGTATAAATGTACTGAAAAAAGGGAAAAAAAGGAGTCTAAGAAGGGTTATTTTACCCCTTTCCAAATGGGACAGCGATTAACCAGTCAATGAGTTGATTGACAAAATACTTATTGAGGGTCGTTTTAATGGCTTTTTCCTTGTTTAGAAAGGCTAAAAACTTGTTTTCACTGTATCCTATGTTCTTTTCTAAGGTGTACCCATGCCCCGTAAAACTATTGCCTTTGGTTTCATCATCAATCAATAATAAACCGGCTTTTAAATCATTTATTAATTGATTTAATTGTTGTTGACTTTTTAAACGTATAGTATCAGATTCTTGCTTATAAATGTAATTCTGATTTTTGTAAATGACATAAACCGCGTAATCAGTTTTTTGATTAGCTTCATGTTCTATCTTTAAATAGCTTACACTCAAAGTTCCTATTTCTTCAGAATTGATAGTAGTTATTTTTGATTGCGCAAAAACAGTAGTGCTTGATAATAAAAATAGCAGAAGGAGACCTTGGGGGGTTAGGTTTCTCATTAATGGGGGGTTTGTAATTCAAAAATAGTAAATTTATCTTTAGGACAAGTAATTGTTGAAAAAGATTAAATTACATTTGAAAATATTTTAAAACAGACTGCTACATAAATTGATTTTATGCTATATGTAGTATACTTTTTACAAAAAATAATTACTTTGTTGTACATATATTAGTAAATATTTTTATTTGAAATTACATTATGAAAATATCCATTTGGTCGGTCGGGAAAAATCATGAAGCTTATATAAAAATTGGTGTAGCTGAATTCACTAAAAGAATTAATCATTACTACCCTATTGATTGGCTTATCATAGCCCCCTCCAAAGCCACGCAACCTGCTGCCATTAAAAAAGAAGAAGCGCAAAACATAATGAAACCAATGGCTTCAACCGATGTTTTAATATTATTAGATGAAACAGGCAAGATGTTAAACTCTCCTGGCCTCGCTCAACTTATTCAACAAAAAGCAAATCAAAGTACACAAAAAATTATTTTTTTAATTGGAGGCGCTTACGGTGTAAGCGACGACATTAAAAAACGCGCCAACCATACTTGGTCTCTTTCGCAATTAGTTTTTCCGCATATGTTAGTTCGATTAATATTGTCAGAACAAATTTACAGGGCATGTAGTATTTTAGCCAACGAAAAATACCACCACGAATAAACTCCACCTCTACTAATAACAACTCTACTTTTTAAAAAAATACTTTTACAAATAAATCAAAAATGAGCATTACTTTATATATCACACTTATTACAGTCGGCATTTCCATAGCAGCTATGTATAATGATAGCTTAATGGATAAACTTATTTTTCATCCCCATACGGTCAAAAATCATCATGAATGGTATCGTTTTTTTACATCTGGTTTTATTCATGCCGATTTTATGCATCTTGCATTTAATATGTTTTCCTTTTACATGTTTGGAGACTATGTAGAGCAATACTTTAGTATGATTTTTGGGTCAGCAGGATCTATTTTTTACATCATTCTTTATGTGAGTTCCCTCTTAATATGTATGCTCCCCACTTACTTGCATCATTATAAAGATTATTACTACCGTAGCTTAGGCGCCTCCGGCGCCGTATCCGCCATCGTTTTTGTTGGCATCTTCCTACAACCTACTATGCAAATTGGAATGTTTTTATTACCTCCAGTGATCCCTGGATTTGTATTTGGCCCTCTCTATTTATTATTGACGGCCTATTTGTCCAAAAAAGGACAAAGCGGTATCAATCATAGTGCGCATTTATGGGGATCTATCTATGGAGTGGTATTCCTAATCATCACGAGTCATTTTTTAAGCAACTTTGATGTGATAGGTTCTTTTGTAGAACAAATTAGAGGCTATCTTGGTAGATAATTTTTAACACCCACTTTGTGTTATCCGTTACTTTAAATCGGTCATCAATTCGTTGACCCACAACCCAAAGTATTTTATCTCCCATCGTCAACACATTCACTCTCTCTTTAATAGCAGGACTTAATTTTAAACTGCCCAAAAAATGAGACAATTTCTTTTTTTTGCGCATGCCTAAAGGATAAAAATAATCCGTTATTTGCCAAGACCTGACTAGTAATGGAAAGTCTAATGTATCTGCATCTAAGTAGGCATGAGTGGGTGAGGTATTGATTTCCCCTATTAATTCCTTAGTAATAGTTTCTATTTGTAAAGTGCCATATTTAGTTTGCAAAACGCCTTCCCCAATAGGAATCATAAGATGCTCCTTTACCGTATCATTTGCCACCAATTGAATGGCATCATTAAACTTAATAAAACGATGTGTCGCTGTGGCTAAATAAGCTCCATTATTCGCATCCAATAATTTATATACCTCCGGTATTTGAGCGGGCTTACATCCATACTTTTCTATCAAACCCCAAGTATAAGTGTGATTGTTTTTTATTTTTTTCCAATGCGCAATGCTAATAGTAGGTATCCCCTTTTTAATGCGCAACCCTTTTTTCCAAAATTCATTCACTGATGCTTCTACAATGGCTTCCGCCTCTTTTAAACGATGAATGGTATCTAATACATTTTCTACTACCTGAGGGTACACTTCCTTAATGGGAGGCATTAATTTGTTTCGTATTAAATTTCGGGTGTAATCATTTTTTTCGTTAGAACTATCTTCCACAAAGGTTAACGAATACTCCTTTGCAAATTGTTGAATTTCCAATTTAGTATAAGGCAATAAAGGTCTCAATAGAGGTAAAATATCATTTCTTTGCTCAGGGATACCTGTTAATCCATGTAATCCAGTACCTCTAAATAATTGCATTAAAATAGTTTCTATTTGATCATCTGCATGATGGGCGGTTAATAAATAAACATTTTGATGGCCCTCCAATTGTATTTCTTTGATAAGTCTATCAAACCAAGCATATCTAATTTCTCTCGCAGCTTGCTGAATGCCCATTTTATAGGTTTCTGCATACGCTGCTGTTTCAAATTTTGTACATTTTAAAGGAGCTTGTAAGCGACCTGCAAAGTCAGTAACAAATTTTTCATCTCGAGTACTTTCCTCCCCTCTTAGTTGAAAATTAGCATGCGCCAAAGTGAATTTTGCCCCCGCTAAATGCATTAAATAAGTAAGTACGACACTGTCTATGCCACCACTTATAGCAATTAAAAAATGGGTATGTTGAAGTGGAATATTTGGAAACTTTTTCTCCCAATGTGCTTTAAAAATTTCCAAGCTAATCATATCCTTATTTTTTTTGTTCCTTCGCCCAAGTATCTTTTAGTGTCACAGTTCGGTTAAACACTAATTGATTCGAGGTACTTGTAACATCTTGATAAAAATATCCTTTTCTTAAAAATTGAAAGCGTGCTTGTTTTGGATCATTTTCTAAAGCAGGTTCCGCCCAAGCAGTCGTAATGGTTGTTAATGAATGGGGATTGATATAATCTTTAAAATCACCTTCGGCATTAGCCACATCTTCCACACTAAATAATCGATCATATTCATTCAACACTACTGGAATGGCATGCGCAGCACTTACCCAATGCAAAGTTCCTTTCACATGCAAGCCTGAAGTATCTGATCCACTTTTACTTTCAGGAAAATAACTTGCATGAACGGTAGTAATATTTCCAGCCGCATCTTTTTCAAAACTATCACACTTAATGATGTAAGCACTTTTTAAACGTACCATTAAACCTGGTCCTAATCTGAAATATTTTTTAGTAGGCTCTTCCATAAAATCATCCTTTTGAATCCACAACTCTTTACTAAATGGAACTTCTCTCACCCCACCATTAGGATCTTCGGGGTTATTTTCGGAATGTAATATTTCAGAACCTTTATCATAATTCGTAATCACCAATTTAATAGGATCAGTGACGACCATTCTACGTTGTGCAATTTTATTTAAATGCTCACGTACACAAAATTCTAATAAACTAAAATCAATAATATTTTCACGTTTTGCTATGCCAATACGCTCACAAAAATCACGAATACTTTCGGGCGTGTAACCACGACGTCTCATACCACTAATGGTAGGCATACGAGGGTCATCCCAGCTGGACACATGTGCTTCATTCACTAATTGTAACAACTTACGTTTACTCATTACTGTGTAAGTCATGTTTAAACGCGCAAACTCATATTGTTTAGAAGGAAATAATTGTAATTGTTCAATACCCCATTCATACAATGGACGATGAGGAATAAACTCCAAAGTGCATATAGAATGTGTGATATTTTCAATCGCATCACTTTGTCCATGTGCAAAATCATACATGGGATATATACACCAAGCGTCTCCAGTTCTATGATGATGCGCTCTTTTGATTCGATACAACAAAGGATCACGCATATGCATATTAGGACTTGATAAATCTATTTTTGCACGCAACACTTTTGCTCCATCTTCATATTTACCCTCTTTCATCGCAGTAAATAATTCCAAATTTTCGGCAATACTTCTGTCGCGAAAAGCATTTCCTGTTCCAGGCACGGTAGGTGTTCCTTTTTGAGCCGCTATTTCTTCCGCATTGCTATCATCTACATAAGCCAAGCCTTTTTCTATAAGTTGTATTGCAAAGGAATATAATTGATCAAAATAATCGGAAGCATAACATTCCTTGACCCAATTAAAACCCAACCATTGAACGTCTGCCTTAATACTTTCTACATATTCGGTATCTTCTGTTACTGGATTAGTATCATCAAATCTCAAATTAGTGCCCCCACCAAAAGTATTGGCTAAACCAAAATTCAAACAAATACTTTTTGCATGTCCAATATGTAAATAACCGTTGGGTTCGGGTGGAAATCGAGTTAATATAGACGCATGTTTGCCCTCTGCTAAATCCTTAGCAATAATTTCTTCAATAAAATTTAAACTTTTTTCTTCACTCATAAAGTACTCACTATTCGGGTAAAGGTACAAAAAATACGCGTGATCGTCTACCCTTTATAGCCATACATTTTTTGAACTTCTAGTACTATTTTTTCAATTTCACGATCATCTCCTTGCGGTTCATAGGGCTGTTTTAAACTACTACCAAATACAAAGGCAACTGCTTGCCAAAAGCCTGCATTAAAATTGCCTTTAAATTCCTGAATTAAGGAATAACAATTGTTCCCTGTTTCTCTATTAATAAGTTTCATCAACACCTTGCCTTGATACACAGATAGCTTAGTAATTTTATCTGCAAAATCTCGCTTTAATTCCTTTTCTCTGGCTTTGATGATTTGTTTACGTATACTTTCATCTTTCACATTCACTAACTGAGCATTTACTTCTGAAATTACTTTACTGGCAGATTTAGCATAAGGGTAAGTAATATAAACCGCATTACGAAGTCTTGTCCAATCACGCCAATAATTACGCCATTGATTGGTTTGCTTAGCAGACACTTCTACCGTAGGTAACCAGGATTGAGGAATGGTATCTCCTTGGGGTGTAATAAAAGCTTCCACACGAATCGTATCTAATACAGATTGCGCGTTTAACTTAGCCGGCACAAAACCAGCTAAAAATACAACCCCAAAAAAGAATACACTTCTTTTCATATTAAGACTTCAACTTTTTTATTCTTGCCCAAGACGCCATTGAAAATCCAATTGTCATTACAATCACTCCTAACCATAAAATATTGATAAATGGAAACTCATATACTTTTAAAGTGATCAGGTTTGTAAGTGCTGCAGATTCCTTAACTCCCAATTCCAAGGTTCCTTTTTTCTGATCTACTACTTTATTAAAACTTAATACTAAATTTTGAGCTTTCACAGTATCATATTCAGGACGTAAAGTCATTCCTTCTAAGAATATGCCTGGCTTTGCATTGTACACCAATCCTTCCTTGGAAGTCACTTTTAATTGTAAGACTAATTCATTATTACCTGTTCCAATATTTTGGCGTGGATTGATTAATACTTTTTCTAATTTAATATAGCCATTACTATAAAAAATTGAATCCCCCACTGCCATTTGGTAGGGCTTAAATTGTGTAGTATCTTTTTCACTATGATCCTGGAATGAAGTTACATAGACGAAAATATCTTTGTTCCAATAATGTTTTGCCGCAGGATTCGCCGAAAAGCCTTCCGCTTTATTATTCTTTAACACATCAGGATATAAGAAGAAAATTTCTTTCGATTTTTTTGCAGCAAACTTTAATTCAAAAAAACGCTTGTCTAAATAATCAAAAGTGTCACGCAGATAAGTAACATCGTATTTCCCCATATCGGTTTGGATACCTTCAAACAATGTGATATTTTCTTTTGGATTTCCAGCAGGATTATTTTTTTGCTCCTTATCCACTCTTAATGGTGAAATACCGGTGGTATTCCAACTCAGTACTGTTTTATTAGAAGAGCTGATAAGTATGCCTAACAAGACTAATCCAAAACCCAAATGCCCCACACTTGCCGAAGCCGACTTTAATTTACCCTTTAACATACTTCCCCAATAATAAGCATTGGCCACAATGGAATACACAGCAGCCAATTCAGCTACATAAATGGCTGCTAAAAATCCAACCCCTTTATCATTATAAGCCACACCCACAAAAGCAAAAAGAATACCACTTAAAATTAGTGAAAGGATGATCGGATATTTTAAATGCTTTTTGATATAATCACCTTCGGTAGATTTAAATTTAAGATACTGCCCAAAAGCAGTAAAAATTCCAATTATAATGGCGACAAATATTTGCACTTGGTTGTGCGCAAAAATAGGATCTTCGGGAGGTGCAATTTTAGTTCCAAAAATTTTATTAAAAACAGGAATAGAAGTAATAGCAATCATCACTAATCCAGATAAAAATAATACAAAGGACCCCACCAACATCCAAAATTCTCTGCTGGAGATTTCATCTTCTTTAACAGGTTCTTTTAAATGCTTATATCGAATGCCAAATAAAATAAAATAAGGAATTACGAAAATTAATAGGAAGCCTAATAACTGGGCATTCATTCCTAAGTCGGTAAAAGCATGCACCGAAGTATCTCCTAAAATGCCACTTCTAGTTAAAAATGTAGAATACACCACCAACAAAAAGCTTAATCCATAAAATAAATAAGTCGCTTTTAAACTGCCTTCTGTTTTTCTGAAAATAATATTAGTATGAATGCCGGCCACTAAAACTAGCCAAGGAACTAAGGAAGCATTTTCGACAGGATCCCAAGCCCAATACCCACCAAAGTTTAAACTTTCATAAGCCCACGCAGCACCCATCATAATTCCCAGTCCTAATATGGCCGCAGAAAAAGTAGCCCAAGGCAACACAAAATTCATCCAATTATTTTCCTTTTTTAAAAGACCGGATACAGCAAATGCAAAAGGAATGGTGGTAGATGCAAATCCTAAAAATAATATAGGAGGATGTATCACCATCCAATAGTTTTGTAGTGTGGTATTTAATCCTGTGCCATCTTTTATAAATTGCAAATAATCGGGGCGAGATAAAATAGGCCAACTCATTTCTTGTCTTAATAATATGAAGGGACTACTTCCTAGTTTAAAATCAACAATGTATAAACCCACAATCATGGTGGCTAAACAAAATTGTACGAAACTCAACACCATCATCACTCCATTGGTTTGATTTCCCCACTTAGCAGAACGAGTCATTATAATTAATCCTAACACTGCATGCCAAAAGCTCCATAATAAAAAGCTACCCTCCTGTCCTTCCCAAAAGCAACTGAGCAAATATTGTAATGGCATACTTTTATCACTATGCGAATAGGAATATTTATATTCAAATCGGTGATTATATATAATGTAAAATAAAACTACAAAACATAAAAAGATAGCAATAGCTTCAATGATAAAAGCAATTTTTGCAAATCGTTTCCATTCTATTTCAATGGCTAATTCTTTGGCATAAAAAGATTTTGCAAAAGCAAAAGTGGCTACCAAGGAAGCCACTAATGAAAGTATCGTTAAAAAATAGCCTATTTGACCAGGCAATAATTGTTCCCCTAAAAATGTGGTGGTATTCATCTAAATAATTAAAAATTAATTGCTAATTGTAACAGGTTGTTCCTTCATTACATTCGGATTGTCTTTGTACTTGGAAGGACATTTCATAACAATAGTGCTACATTCAAAATGATCTCCTTGCACACGTCCTTTTAAAACCAATCTTTCAGATTTTTCCATATCAGTGGGCATGGTATTGTGATACACCACACTAATTTTTCCGCCTAAACTATCTTGCACATGAAACTTTAATAAATTAGGGTCTTTCACTGGATCATAATTTACAGGTTCTGTTTTATCCATTTTGACAATTAAATTGACAAACTTGCCTTCTCTTTGTTTTGCAGAAGCAATCGTTTCATAGCTACTTAAATCGCCTGTATAGCTTATTAAAGCAACAATTGAAACAGCAATTAATACTAATAATATAATATGTGTTTTCTTCATAGTGCAAAGTTAACCAAATGAGCTTAAATTGCACCAAATTTTAACTATCTCATAAATATACTTTATGCGCGTTTTCGACTATATCATTGTCTGTAAAAGCCCTGACTTTAAGAATGTGGATCGCATTAGCCAGTTCATGCTTCTTTTTTCAATTCTAGCATTTAGCTATTCTATTTATTTAGGATTATTTCCTAAGCCTGCTTTAATCATAGCCATTATGACTTCTTTTTCAAGTTGGTGGATTTTTTGCATATTTCAACGTAAAAATGGGGGGATGCCTTATTACCGATTAGGTCTTTTAATCGCCTCTTGGGGTTGGTACTTACAACCCAATGGACTCATTATTGCTGGTATCTTTTTAATTTCCGCCTTATTTGAGCGCCAAGTAAAGTTTCCTTATGAAATCGCTATTGACCCTACAGGCATAGTGGTAAATACCTTTCCAAAGAAATATTATCCATGGTCTGCCATTCAAAATATGTTGATCAAAGACGACTATATCACCATCGACTTTAAAAACAATCAACTTATACAAAAGCAAATAAATGAGGCAGTTAGCGATGCTGTGATGCAAGAATTTAACAGCTTTTGTGAAACCCAATTAAAAGTAGCTCAAGTTTAAAAAACTAACAACTATTCACATTTTATTAAAGCTAATTAATACCTTTACCCTATGCCACTAACCTCTTCTCCGTTTTTATTATATTCCGATGGCGAAGGTCATATTTATGAAGACACCAGTTTATATGTTGCAGGACGTGCAGGATGGGATGCGTACCCTATTCCCGTAGAAGATTTTATTGAATTACCCAATGGAGGCACTTTATATGAATTACCTGGACGTCGTGGCATTGGAATAGATGTTGAAACAGGTCAAATGAGATTATGTGAGAAAGGTTGGGCGGTGGCTGCTTTTATTCCTCCTGCACATACTGGACTTTTTATAGCAGCCTATGAAACACAAGAAGACGCACCTACCTTACCCTTATTTTGTTATACCGCAGTGGGTTGGTGTGATGGTAAGAATTATGTTCCTGCAGTGAGAATTGAACAAGACATCCGTCAGGATTGTGAGGGGTATGATCAACCCACTATTGAAAAAGGAACAGAAGCATTATTAGCAGCCTATCCTCAAAATAGATTGGTAAAACATTTAATGGAAAATTGTTGCATGACGTATCATTGTCCTGCTGCAAGAAATTTTGCAATGAGCAGATGGGAATGCCCCATCCCAATTTCTCCTGCATGTAATGCGAATTGTATAGGTTGTATTTCTTTTCAACCCATTGAAGAAGAAATTATTTCTAATCAAGAAAGATTGACCTTTAAACCCACAGCTGCAGAAGTGGTGGAATACACAGTGCCTCATTTAATGACTGCCCCTTTTCCTATTGTAAGTTTTGGTCAAGGTTGCGAGGGAGAACCTTTATTAATGTGGGAGACGATCAAAGAAGCTATTATTGAAATTCGTAAACATACCCCGAAGGGAAGTATAAACATCAATAGCAATGGCTCCGATCCTGTTGCCGTGAAAGTGCTTGCTGAAGCGGGTTTAGATAGTTTACGTGTAAGCACCAATTCGGTGCGTCCCGAAATTTATAATCCTTATTATCGTCCTAACAATTATACTTTTGAAGATATTGTTGAAAGTTTAAAAGTAATGTCTGCGGCCGGTAAATGGACGAGCATTAATTATTTTGTATTCCCAGGCATGACAGATACCGTTGCAGAATACGAGGCTTTAAGAAAATTGATTAAGGATACTAATTTGAAAATGATTCAGTGGCGCAATTTTAATATTGATCCTGATTGGTATTTAGGTAAAATAGGAATTACTGAAGTGGGTGAAATTATGGGTATCAAACAAATGATGGAATTAATTCAAGAAGAATTCCCCGATTTGAAATTTGGTTATTATAACCCTCCTATCGAAAGAATTAAAGGAGACTTTTCTCAAAACTTTGCACATCATTGAAAAAAAATAATCAAATAGGTGCTTTATTAGCAATTACTGCCAGTTGTATTTGGTCTGGCAATTTTATTGTTTCAAGATACGCAGTTCATATGTCAGGACCTATTAGCTTAACTTTTTTAAGATGGACTATTGGCACTTTAAGTATTTTGCCTTTTGCTTATAAAAATTTCATAAAAGAAATAGATATCTTCAAACAAAATAAAGTTTACTTTTTTTGGATGGGGTTGGTAGGTTTTGCAATTTATAATTCCTTCATATATACCGCCGGGCATTTCACGACTGCTATTAATATGGCCCTAATTGGTTCTATCATACATCCTATAGTAGCTACAGTATTAGCAGCTATTATTTTAAAAGAGAAATTACATTGGAAAAATACAGCTGGTATCATTTTAGGTGTCATAGGTATTGTAATGCTGATTGCCAAAGGTGATATTAATAATATTATCGCATTTCGTTTTTCAACGGGTGATTTATGGATGGTCGCAGCAGGCTGTTGTTTTGGAACCTATAATGTATATGTGAAAAAGAAACCAGCCGGAATTTCTAACAATAGTTTCTTATTAGTTCTTTTCGCCATTGGCGCCATAATTCTTTTCCCTTTTTCAATGTACGAAATGGCTTATGTTCAACCGGTTTTATTTTCAGGGAAGTTTCTTGCCATTTTATTATATATAGGAATAGGAAATTCCACCGTGGCCTATTTATTATGGAATAATGCGATTCATCGATTAGGTCCAGGAAAAACTTCTTTGTTTGGAACCCTCATCCCATTAGCAAGTGCGATAGAAGCTGTATTTATTTTAGATGAAAACTTCAGTTTATTTCAAGCCATTAGCGGACTCATTATTATTTCAGGGATTGTGATAAATACTTGGCCCACACAAAAAAAAGTAAATGGATAGTGTATTAATTTTACTTTGTTTGATTGCTTTTTTAGCTGGATTTGTAGATGCCATTGTGGGTGGAGGCGGACTGATTCAAACTCCTGCCGGTTTAATTTTAATGCCGCAGGAATCTGTAGCAAGAGTTATTGGTTCATTAAAAATTCCATCTTTTGCGGGAACCTTTTTTGCAGCAAAACAATACCTTCAAAAAGTTAAAATTCCCTTAAATCGTTTGTTGCTTTTTTCCGTATTGGCTTTTTCAAGTTCCTATATAGGATCCTTCTGCTTAACCAAAGTGAGCAATCATTTTATGAAACCAGTTATTTTTATAGTATTGGTTTTAGTGGCTATCTATACCTTTTCAAAAAAAGACTTTGGACAAAAAAACAAGGACAATAGTAAAGTGTTCTCTACAACAACAGCTATTTACATTTGTATTGCATTAGGATTTTACGACGGATTTATTGGTCCTGGCGCAGGGAGCTTACTGGTACTTGCTTTTATTAGTATTCTTGGATTCGATTTTTTAGAAGCGAATGCGCATGCTAAAGTAGTCAACTTAGCAACCAACCTGGGGTCTATCACTTTATTTGCCATGAAAGGATCTATTATTTGGTCGGTCGCCCTTCCTATGGCAGTATGTAATGCCGTGGGTGGTGTGATAGGATCTAAATTAGCTATTGCTAAAGGAAACCAATTTATACGAACTGTATTTTTAATAGTTATCATAGGGACTTTATGCAGATTGGGATATGATGTTTTTTTACATTAATTTTATCTCATGTCACGCACTTTTGAACAAGAAAAAAATATTAAGGCAGGATTATATACAACCCTAATTTGTATTGTCCTGAGTTTATTATTTTTCACATTGCAATGGCAACAAGCGGCTCCAACTATACTTCCTCCCGAACCTATGTTTATGGAAGTAAATTTAGGTAATAGTAATTCAGGTCAAGGAGACACTCCCCCTTTAAGTAAGGAAGCTCCGGCTCCCGAAGTAGGTGCTTCTAAAACAGTAAAAGCAACAGCTACGACTAAAGTGGCTAAAATAAATACAAGCTCCAACGATCCAAATGACGAAGCTGTAAAATCGGCCACAGCCAAAAAAGCTGTAAAATCAACCCCGGTTCCTCCTGCCCCTAAACCAAAAGCTTTGATGGGTAAATATGCAGGTGGTAATGGGAAAGGCGGCAATAACCAGGATAGTTATAATAATGTAAAAGATCAAGGTATTGCTGGAGGGAAAGGAGATCAAGGTGTTGCCAATGGCAGCATCAATGGAAAAACGTATCAAGGAGAAGGCGGCCCTTTTGTGACCAAAGGTGATAGAAAAGTGACCAAAGCATATTCCTTTAATGGTGATGTTGAACCAGCCACCATTTATGCGGAGATTGAAGTGAATCCTGCAGGTTCCGGACGATTTGTTCAAATTGTAAAAGGATCTAGTTCGAATGATTCAAAATATAAAAAAGCAATCATTGAATACTTAACCAAAATAAGTTTTAATACTGCGGATCATAATTCCTTTGTAACTGTTAAGTTCAAATTTGAAGTTCAATAATATTTATGTCCTATCAAGACACCATTGACTATTTATACAGTCGTTTGCCTTTATTTAGTCGTATAGGTGCTGCTGCCATCAAAAATGATTTACATAATACACTAGCAATTTGTTCTTTTTTAGACCATCCTGAAAAAAAATTCAAAACCATCCATATTGCAGGCACGAATGGTAAAGGTTCTACCAGTCATATGTTGGCCAGTATCTTTCAGGAAGCGGGCTATAAAACAGGACTATACACTTCACCCCACTTATATGATTTTAGAGAGCGTATTAAAGTAAATGGCGAAATGTGTTCTACCCAATTTGTAATTGATTTTACAAATAAAATGAAAGGCTTTATAGAAAAAACAGAACCTTCTTTTTTTGAAATCACAGTAGGCATGGCTTTCGATTATTTTGCAGAAAAGAACGTAGATATTGCTATTATAGAAACTGGATTAGGAGGACGCTTAGATAGCACCAATGTAATCACTCCAGAATTATCTTTAATTACGAATATTGGATGGGATCATATGGCTTTATTAGGAAATGATTTAACGAGTATTTCTAAAGAAAAAGCAGGTATCATAAAAAACAAAGTGCCGGTGGTAATTAGTGAAACTATTCCCGAATCCAAAATCGTGTTTGAAGAAAAAGCAAACCAACAGAACGCTCCTATTTATTATGCCGAGGAGTATTATACTTTAAAACATTTTACAAATCATTGGACAAGCGCCGCATTTGAATTTGAAAGTTTGAAAAATGTTTCCAAAAATTCATTATTGGAAAATGCTTTATGGGATACTCCATTTACGATTCAATGCGATTTACCCGGAAAATATCAATATAAAAATTTACGAGGCGTTGTAACTGCGATCCAAATTTTAAACCAAAAAGGTTGGAAAATTTCATCACAGCACCTTCACCATGGATTGAAAAATATTAAAAAAAATACTGGTCTGATGGGACGATGGGAATGTATGCAAGATAACCCTAGAATCATACTAGATGTGGCACACAATGAACATGGAATGAAAGCCTTATTAGAACAGTTAGAAAGTTTGGACTTTGAAAATTTACATATCGTTACAGGCATGGTGAAAGATAAAGACGTTGAGGCGGCTCTTTCACTTCTTCCAAAGCAAGCAAAATATTATTTCACGCAATCACATATCCCAAGAGCTTTACCCGTAAAAGAATTAGTCGAAAAAGCAACTTCTATTGGATTGATAGGCGAAACTTATAACAATGTCAACGACGCCATTGATCATGCAAAAAGAACCGCATCCCCAAAGGATTTAATTTTAGTGATTGGAAGTATATTTTTAGTAGCCGAAGTAAATCGAGCTGCTTTTATCACCAACCTTTAGTCTCACACAAGTTTTTAATATGAGCTATATGATGTTTGCCATGCCAAGCATATACTGCAAACATATCCCACAAACTAACCTCGGCATTACGACCAGGATGAAAAAACTTTCTTTGCCACTGCTCTTCGGTTAAACTGGATAATAAATCGGTCCATCTTTGATGTAAGGCATGCAATAAGGTCGTAGAAAAATTCACAGGAGTTTCTAACACATCTGCAGTGAATGACCATTCATTTTGCTTATAATCTTTAACTACCGGAACCTCTTCGGTCAAGGCTAATTTAAATCGAACAAAAGCATTCATATGACTATCTGCCATATGATGTACTAATTGTTGCACCGTCCAACCCCCTTCTCTATAAGGAGTATCTAGTTGCGCTTTATCCAAATGCTGGATGGCAAATTCTAAATCAGTAGGAAACATTTTCATATCATTCATCCATTCTATTTTAGTGGCTTCACTAAAAGGTTTCACTTCATATTTTCCTATCGGATATCGGATATCTTGCATGTTCAAATTATTTTATATTATTTACAATAAATTTACTCCTTAAATTTTATCCCTTTAATTCACTTTATTTAATTTCTTTTCAATAGACCCCTATTCACTTTTCATCGATTCCTTTTTAAACTTCTAATTACGATTCATCTCTCCAAGCTTTCCCAGTTCTTTGAATAAACACATCTTCTAAATTTGCTTTCTTCACTTCCTTTTCTTTCTCAAAACCAGTAGCGACTAATTCGTCGATCAAATGATTGGGAGTATCTATGGCGATAATTTCTCCGCTATCAATAATAGCTACTCTATCACATAAAATTTCAGCCTCATCCATATAATGAGTGGTGATAATAATGGTCGTGCCGCCATCTCTTATTTCTCTAATTAAATCCCATAAGTTTCTTCGGGCCTGAGGATCTAACCCTGTTGTAGGTTCATCCAAGAAAATAATAGAAGGCTTATTAATAAGTGTGGTAGCAATAGAAAAACGTTGCTTCTGCCCCCCACTCAATTGTTTAAATTTTGACTTGGCTTTATCTTCCAAATTCACCTTCCTTAATAATTCAATTGGATCCACTTCGCTTTGATATAGTCCAATAAATAAATGAATGAGCTCCGTTAAATTAAGGTTAGGATAAAACCCAGCCGTTTGTAATTGAACCCCAATTATTTTTTTAATATCTTCTGGCGACTTATCTATACTCATTCCATTCACCCACACCTCACCACTTGTTTTTTCACGTAAGGTCTCAATGATTTCAAGGGTCGTCGATTTACCCGCACCATTGGGGCCTAGTAATCCAAAAATTTCACCCGGATACACGTCAAAGCTGATTCCTTTCACAGCCGTAAAAGAACCATAGGATTTGACTAAATTTTTAACGCTAATTATGGGTTGGGAAGGCATAATGATTCATTCAAGTCAACAAATTTAATGACTTTTAAAGGGAAGTCAAAATGAAAAACATAATAGATACCCTTATCTTTGTTGAAAAGGGAAAAGCAATGAAAGTGGGTATCTTAGGTGGCGGTCAATTAGGCCGTATGTTATTACAAGCAGCAGCCAATTTTGATGTCACAACTTATGTGCTTGAAAATGATCCGCATTGCCCTGCAGCACATCTCTGCCATCACTTTACGCAAGGAAATATTCAGGACTATGATCAGGTATATGCATTTGGTAAAAATTTAGATGCCATCACCATCGAAATTGAAGCAGTGAATGTGGAAGCTTTAGAACAACTTGAAAAAGAAGGGGTCAAAGTTTATCCCACTCCTTCTGCGATCAAAACGATCAAAAATAAAATTCTTCAAAAGCAATTTTATCAACAACACGAAATTCCAACTTCTCCTTTTCATATTACTTCACAAAGTGCTGAATTATTACAACATATTTCGTTTTTGCCAGCGGTCCACAAATTAGGAGAAGGCGGTTATGATGGTAAAGGGGTTCAAGTGATCAATGACGAAAGTGAAATTGAATTAGGTTTTAATGCACCATCGGTTTTAGAAAAGAAAGTAAAAATTGCAAAAGAAATTGCTTTGATTGTAGGGATGAATGCGGCTGGCAAAACAATCATTTATCCTCCTGCTGAAATGATTTTCGATCCCGTTTATAATTTACTAGACTATCAATTAAGTCCAGCCAAGTTGGATGAAAAAACTTTATGGAAAGCACAGGCAATTGCTAGAAAAGTGGTGACTGAATTAAAAAGCCCTGGCTTGTTTGCCATTGAATTATTTATAGATCAACAAGGAGATGTTTGGGTGAATGAAACGGCTCCTCGTGTTCACAATAGCGGGCATCATACTATTGAAGCCAATTACAGTAGTCAATATGATATGCTGTGGCGAATTTTATTGGATTCCCCTTTAGGCAACCCTACTGAAATATTACCTTCTGCTATTGTAAATATTATTGGTGCTGAAGGTTATAGTGGTGATGTTGTATATGAAGGGCTTAATGAAGTACTTTCTATGGACAATGTATTTGTGCATTTATATGGGAAAAAACAAACCAAACCCGGCCGTAAAATGGGACATGTCACCATTATTAGTAACGACTATTTGGATTTAACACATAAGGCTAATAAAATCAAGCATACCCTAAAAGCCATTACAGCTTAGCTTTGATTAATTTCTTTTTGACATCTAGGTTTTTCAAATAACCTATCCCTATGATACTTTTTAATTGAAGTCCAGGTGATTTTTTGAGGGGCCCAAAAATTCGAATCTTATCATCATAAATAGCATCCAAACTATAAGAAGCGGAGAAAAATTTGTTGATTTTAAAACTGAAAAAATTAGTCATGTAAAAATTAATATTTTCAGGCTTATCATTATAATTACTAAATAAATCGGCACGACCTTTATAGGTAATGTTAGGCGCAATCACATTGTTATAGTTGATGGTAATAAAAGTACCTGTCTCCTTTACTAATTTTGAACCAGGCGTTACCCCATACTTTCCTAAATCAGAAAGTTTTGAATTCAACACTAAAGTATTTCTGGAAGTTAATGGAGAGAAGAAGATAGAAAAAGTACTGGTGGGTTTAAAATCCAAACCCGCAGATAAAATAATATAGGCTGGAGATAAAAAGGAAGAAGTAAATGTCGCATTGGTTCCACTAAAACTATAGCCATCAAAAAATTGCGAACGAAAATTAAATAGTCCCGAAATGTACCACATTCCCGTTGTATCAATTTGATAACCATACTTACTTAAGAAATCTATACGGTCATCATTTTTTCGTCCTCCAATACTGGTAGATTTCATGAAACCTAAATTCACATCTACATTATTATCCCAGTTTTGTCTTGGCTTTTTGAAAAAAACAAAATAATTAAAATAGGTATTAATAGCCAAATTGAAATTATCCCCCCCTGCGGCCCAATTACTCAATGAACTTTGCGATAAATTGAAATTGTATAAACCCCCTTGTTTCCAGTTCCATTTGGAAGTATCATTTTCCTTTTTAATGCTTCGAGAGGTTTCATTTCTAAGTTTGGCCACCACTAAGTCCTGTGCAAAGGAACTTTGAGTGAATAATATGATAGCTAATAATATTACAATTTTGCGCATCCCCACAATTTTACCAAATATATGAATTGAATAGTAAACCATTGATTCCTAACTATATATAATTTTAATCCCCCATCAATTTAACAAATTATTGCAGTTATGTCAATTCTAAATTATTGTTTATCAAATAATTAGCGAATTAGATATGACAAGTTGGCACTAGGAATCAAATTTTAAGTAAATTTGCAGTTCAATTGAAACGAATGGAGGTATTGAACATTATTAATAAAGAACATGATGAATTAAGACAAGGGGAAGCCTATGCGGGGGCACCTGAAAAAGGTTCTTTTTCGAAGCATTTTTATATCGAAAGCTATGGTTGCGCGATGAACTTTGCAGACAGTGAAGTGGTGGCATCCATCTTAGAGAAAAGTGGTTTTGGAGGTACTCGCAATATTGAACTTGCAGACCTCATATTAATTAATACTTGTTCGATTCGAGAAAAAGCAGAACTAACCGTTCGTAAACGACTTACTGAGTTTAGACAATTAAAAAAAGATAAACCAGGCATGTTAGTAGGTGTTTTAGGTTGTATGGCGGAACGTTTAAAATCCAAATTACTGGAAGAAGAAAAATTAGTGGATTTAGTCGTTGGTCCAGATGCTTACCGCAGTTTACCCGATTTAATAAGTGAAGCAGGTACAGGACAAAAAGCAGTAAATGTATTATTAAGTAGAGACGAAACCTATTCCGACATCTCTCCTATTAGAATTGACAGCAATGGCATAAGTGGTTTTGTATCTATTATGCGCGGCTGTAATAATATGTGTAGTTTTTGTGTGGTTCCATTTACTAGAGGCCGTGAAAGAAGCAGAGATGCATTTTCAATTGTGGCAGAATGTAGAAATTTATTCGAACTTGGTTATAAAGAAGTGACTTTACTGGGTCAAAATGTAGATAGTTATTATTGGAATCATCCTGAAACCAATGAATCCATCACATTTGCTATGTTGCTAGAAATGGTTGCATTAATTGATCCATGTGTAAGAGTGCGATTTAGTACCTCTCACCCTAAAGATATCACCGATGAAGTGTTGTTTACTATGAAAAAGTACCACAACATTTGCAAATACATTCATCTTCCAGTTCAAAGCGGAAGTAGCCGTGTACTTCAATTAATGAATCGAACTTATACGCGTGAGTGGTATCTTTCTAAAGTGGCACGCATTCGCGAAATCATGCCAGAGTGTAGCATTTCAGCGGATATCATTGCTGGATTTTGTACCGAAACCGAAGAAGATCATCAGGATACCATGAGTATTATGCAATTAGCAAATTACGATTATAGCTACATGTATTTTTATTCTGAAAGACCTGGTACATTAGCTGCTAAAAGATATACAGACGATATTCCAGAGGAAATTAAAAAAAGAAGATTACAAGAAATTGTAGATGTGCAATGGACGCTTTCAAATGAAAGTAATAAAAGAGATGTAGGTAAAACTTTTGAAGTATTAATAGAAGGTAATAGTAAAAAAAGTGATCAGGATTGGATGGGGCGCAATAGCCAAAATAAAGTGATCGTTTTTCCGAAAGAAAATAACGCAGTTAAAAAAGGTGATTATGTTGAAGTTCTTGTAACCGGATTTACGAAAGGAACTTTAATAGGCACTTTAAAAAAATAATGAATTATGGATTTACAATCTTTAAAAAATAGATTTAGCATCATTGGTAATACCCCTACGCTAAATCATGCACTCAACACGGCATCCCAAGTGGCTGCAACCGACTTAACAGTGTTGATTGTAGGAGAAAGTGGTGTGGGAAAGGAAGTATTTTCACAAATTATTCATAGCCTTTCTGCAAGAAAACACAATCCCTTCATTGCAGTCAATTGCGGTGCGATTCCCGAAGGCACTATTGATTCTGAACTTTTTGGACATGAAAAAGGATCTTTTACGGGTGCTGTTGATAGTCGTAAAGGATATTTTGAAACGGTGAATGGAGGAACTATTTTTTTAGATGAAATTGGAGAATTACCACTTGGTACACAAGCTCGATTATTACGTGTATTAGAAACTGGCGAATTTATTAGAGTAGGATCTTCTAAGGTTCAAAAATCAGATGTACGTGTCATTGCTGCTACCAATAGAGAATTATTAGAATTCACTCAAAAAGGTCGCTTTAGAGAAGATTTGTATTATCGTTTAAATACCGTTCCTATTAGAGTCCCCTCTTTAAGAGACCGTAAAGAGGACATCCCTTTATTATTTAGAAAATTTGTAGTTGACTTTGCTGAAAAATATAAAACCAAACCTATTTTTTTAGACGAAGAAGCACGTCAATTACTTTCTCAATACCCTTGGCCAGGTAATGTTCGTGAATTAAAAAATATTGCAGAACAAATTTCGGTATTGAGCAAAACAGATTCCATTAATGCAGCTACTTTAGCCAGCTTCTTACCTACCCAGCATGTAAACAATATGCCAATGGTAACTGGTAATGCACCTGCAGGGGACTTCGCCAATGAACGTGAAATTTTGTACAAACTTTTCTTTGACATGAAAAAAGATGTGAATGAATTAAAGAAAATGTTTGTAGAAATATTACAAAACCCTTCTATGACAGGTAATTCAAATGGACAATTCAATCATGAAACTATTATCAGTGAATTAAAGGAAGATATTGGACATACTTCTCACCCCATACCGGCTTCTACTCATTTATCGGCGCCCATACATTCCCAACAACCTTTGATTATAGACAATGAATTTCATAGTAGTTTTGAAGTGGATGAATCCCTAAATATTATGGATAAAGAAAAAGAACTAATTTTAAAGGCGCTTAAGAAACATAAAGGACGACGTAAAGATGCTTCTACCGATTTAGGCATCAGCGAAAGAACTTTATACCGAAAAATTAAAGAATACGACATTGAAGAATAAATCATCATATACATTTTCGTCATTACTATTTACGCCTAGTAACTATTTTAAAGGAATCGGCATTGCTATGATTGCTTTGATTTTATTAACAGGTTGTGGCATCTATAGTTTTAAAGATGCAGTGATACCCGATAATATCAAAACGGTTAAGATTGGATTTGTTGAAAATAAAGCACGTTATGTGAATCCGCAATTAGCTCCCCTATTGACG